>CALJKR010000050.1 GCA_937974555.1 uncultured Flavobacteriales bacterium
AGTACAGCCTCAGCAATCACCTGGGCAACGTGCTCACCACGCTCGGCGACGGCAAGGCCCCCGTTGACAGCAACAATGACGGGGTAATCGACTACTACGTGGCTTACATCATCAGCGCCAGCGACTACAGTCCGTTCGGGGTTGAGTTGGCCAATAGGACATGGAGTGTTGAGGAGTATCGGAATGGGTTCCAGAAGCAGGAAATGGACAAAGAGCTCTGGGACGGCGCCATGTACTACAAATATCGCGTTGAAGATCCCCGTTTAGGAAGGTTCTTCAGTGTTGATCCACTTTACGCTAAATACCCTTACAATTCGAACTATGCGTTTAGTGAAAATGTAGTAATAAATGCAGTAGAACTGGAGGGTTCTGAATCAGTCATTACTATTGTGATAGATAGTCCCCAAAACGTAGCAGTTGCAACAATCTATCAAAAAAATGGAAATATTTATGGATTTGGAAACGGAATATTATTGGTACATGGAACCCAAAGTGAATCAGGCGAATTAAAAATAGACGGACATATATATACTCCAGAAATGATAATTACGCATAAACCGGTACTACAAAAGAATGACTATAATTGTATTTGGAATTGGATATGTGATTTGGCAGAAAAAATTGATAGAAATTTAAATGGAGGTATTCCAATGACATCAGAAGATGCAAGAGAAGATGGCATAAAACAAGCTGAAACTGCTGAAGATAATATTGAAATTTCATTAATGACAGCAGCATTGGGAGGAATGACTTTGGAAAGTGGGAAATTTAATCAAATATCACAATTGCTAATAGAAGATCCAAAATTGATGAAAAATACGGAAGGTATGGTTGAATTAATCAAATATATCTCAGAGGCAAATGGTATAGGTCAAAATATGGAAAATTCGGCACATGAAATGATGGTTGAGATAGATAGATTTAAAGATCAAGATAACTACAACGAGACATTTTCACACAAGGCGGAATTAAAAAAAACAATATCAATTAAAGAAACTGATGATTATAGGATATACAAATTGGATGGAGCACTCCATATAGGGGATAGAACATATTATAAAGGTGATACCTTACCTACGGATAAATGAGAATTTTAATTGTAAAATAATACAATGAAAATAATTTGTGCCATTTTGGGGCTTATGTTGCTCATCTCTTGCGACAGTTTTAAACCACATCAGCCCAATCCGTATTTTGAAAGTCTTAAAAAGTCCAATAAAATAGATACCATACGGTTTGATAATGGTAAAAAGGCAATCATTTGCTCTTTCGATAGTAAAAAAAGAGCGGAAGGATTGGCAAGGATATTTTGCGGAAATGGGGACGAAATTCAGAAATGTTATTTTAAAGAAGATTTTCCTTGTTACAGACCTGATATTTTATCAGATTTCAAAGAAATGGAATACACTATTGATAGTGGTAGTTCTCAGATTTTAACTGTTGGAGACACTTTCGAATTGAAGTTTACCCATAATGATCTGTTTCCTTATGGTGTTACCTTCAAAGTAGGGAATGCAATGTATACAACAGGTTATGACTCATCTTGGGCATTATCTATAATACCCACAGGAGGTGATTGTTATGTTAGTGCCTATACTCGCATTGGTCGTCATGAAATGGTACCCTTTTTTGATCATGTATTTAAAACTAGATCCAAATCCAAATCAAGCCATGAAAATTGAGTTGTTTTTAAAATTGGCAGTTTTTTCTATCAGTATTGCTGGTTGTCAATTGAATTTTAGCCACAAAACAACCTATGAGAATTCATCGGATGGATTTAGGATTATTACCCATGAAAAGGGAGATACTAACCTTGTCGAGGAATACTATCTGGACAGTTCATTGAGAAGTTTGGGAATTGAGATTCACAACAAACGAGAAGGACGCTGGATTGAGTTTTATCCCAATGGGGATACAATTTGGGACGGGTATTACAGTGAAGGAAACAGAGTTTATCCTTCGGATTTCTATATAGAAAGCTCAGAGGTTGAACTGATTTGGTATTTGAACCCTCGATATATATGGGCCCCAAGAGATACCTTGAAATTTAATTTAAGGAATAAAAATGTTCATCCCGACGAAATTGTATTTTATTCAATATACAATTGCAAGATTCAACATATGGATCCTCAATTTAATGATGGATTTACTTTTAGAATGATAGTAGGAGAAAGACAAGATTCCATTGCATTCTTTGCGGAAGCAAAAGTATTCCAGTACTTGCCCATCAAGCATTTCTACATAAAATTCCGAAATGGGATATAAAATGCTAAAATATAGTTTAACTCATGTGAGCTTCTTACATTTATCATTTCTACGTCCTTATTACCCCGTTGCTTTGTAAAACAATTTGTCTATATTTGATTGAAAGTTGTTTAAATGACAAAAAAAGCCCATTGAAAAACCGCTCTAATATCAACGCCATCAGCGTCAGCGAATACAGTCCATTCGGGGTTGAGTTGACAGGTAGAAGTTGGAGTGTTGAGGAGTATCGCAGTGGGTTTAATGGGAAGGAGAAGGACGACGAGATTAAAGGCAAGGAGAATAGCTACGACTATGGATTTAGAATTTATGATACAAGATTGGGCAGGTTCCTGAGCGTTGATCCATTAACAAAAAAATTCCCTTTCTATACACCCTTCCAATTTGCAGGCAATATACCGATTGCTGCTATTGATTTAGATGGCTTAGAAGATTATATAGTTGTACACTGGACTAGTAACGACAAGTTAGTTGGTACAACTTTATATAAAATTTCAAGTAATTATAAGATTGATCCAAATAACCATGATGTTGTTTACAAAACAATGGATGTTAGTCAAAGAATGGGGACTTCAAAAAATGGTTCAGCCGATTTATTTGCGAGGCTTAGAAATAATGAAAATCCAAGTGCCCGCAACAATTTTAGTAAATTGATTTCTGACAGAAGAGAATGGAAGCAAGACTTTGAGCATGACGAAGAGCAAATGTTAAATGGCGGCTTACATAGATATGCTGCTTTAACAAACCAAACCAAAATGGTTGCTGAATTCGTCAGAGGTGTTTTTATCTTAGATATTCCAGAGCTTATTCCATCAAATGTTTCCTTTAAAACAGGTAGTGCAGATCTAACCGATGATGGTAAAAAAGAGCTAGATATGTTATTTATGAAAATGACATTAGTCGGAGATATGAAAATAAATTTAGTAGGTTATACTGACGATGTTGGCGAAAATACAGCCAACATGACATTGTCGAAAAATAGAGCTAGTTCAGCAATGCAGTATTTAGTAGGTAAGGGTATTGAAGCATCCAGATTATCTGCCGAAGGTAGAGGCGAGAGTAATCCAGTAGCTCCTAACTCAAGCGAAGAAGGGAAAGCTAAAAATAGAAGAATAAAATATGAACGTCCATAGTAATATTATGAGATATATATTTTTCTGCATATTCCTTTTGCAATCTGAGTTGAGTATAGCACAAACGCATGAATTAAAGGAGAACTACGCAACTGATTCTTGTATCAGTAGTTATAAAAATGGCAAAATTAGTTTTGAAGGGTGTTATGTTAAGGGCAAGTTAGTAATGGAAATCGAGTTTGATATTGTCGGCAATAAAAAAACACAGACGCTTTTTATTAATGATAGTATTACAGTGGTAACTAATTATCATTCCAATGGGAATATTATGAGTATTTACGAAAAATGCTTAAAAACACAGGCAGAGAGAGGTATATATATGACATTCTTTGATAATGGTAGAATACAGGAATTAGGATACTATATTCCCAATAGTTGCAATTGCTCAATAGCAGAAATAAACTCTTGGCCAGAAGAGCATGGATTTGGTCTTTATCTCTCTTGGAGTAGGAAGACGGATATGTGGATTGAGTTTGATGAAAATGGGAATATATTAAGAATGATCAAGTACGATTAAATTGGTAATAATATTACTTGCGATAAATGTTAAAATCCTTTGTAACTGTGGGAATGTCAACTGATGGGATATCATCTGGAACCAATACGATGCCGATAACCGCATTACGCAGGTGTACACCTCCACGCATCCTGATCCGATGGCCATGGCCGGTGAGCGCATCTGACTAAGATTCAATTTTACGTCTTTTGACCTATTGTTTTTCATGTGTCAATTCAAACTACCTAAAACCCGTTGCTTTGTAAAACAATTTGTCTAAGTTTGATAATAATACTTTAAGATAACCAACAGAGCAGGGGACTTGAACCGCTAACATGGCTTAAGAAATGATGGGCGAAGTGATTGAACGAACTTTTTTGCATCTAATAATCAGTCGTGGAGGTTGGTCATCATAATCCCCAGCACACTTAATTAAACCTCATCACGAACCGGTAAAAAGCCTTTGTCGCCGAGCAATTTTATAATGCTCCTGATTAAATAACTATTGTCAAATCTTAAAACGTACTTGCGTGTACCCTCTTTCTCAGGGATTAACATTTTACGATCAATTAATTTTTTGATTTGTCGAGATACTTCTGCATCCGCTTTTCCTGAAAAAAATTCTTTTACATCTGAAGCTGAAATTACCTGTTGGTCTACGACTCTTTTAAGAATTTTAGCTTCAACATCTGTAATCAACCTTCGTTCTAGAGAATGATTGATTGACGGAAGCAAAATCTCCTTGCGGAGGAAATTATAATCAGACAACTTATCAATCTTTTCAATCTCATCTTTTAGGCCTTTTAATACATACTCAATCCATGAAGTTAGTCCTTCAACTGTGCCTTTGTCCGCGTCAGACAAAAAGTTGTAATAATCATTCCTATTGCTGCAAAACACCGCTGTCGGATTAATAATTCTACCAACATTTACGTTGAAACCAGCTTTAACAAGCATGGCATAAGTAAACAACCTTACGGTTCTACCATTTCCATTTCCAAATGGGTGAATCCAAACAAAACGATGATGTGCGATTGCTGTTTTTAGTAAATCATATTTGGGGCTATCATCTTTATTTACAAATTCAAGTAATTCATTCATATAATCTTCAACTGCTAACCATTCAGGTGGCTTATGTGAAGATTTATTTATTTTTAAATTTACTTTTCTATAATCCCCAGGAGTTGAATCACCTTCACCATCTGGTGGTGGGAGCAAACCATCAACTATCTTTTTATGCATCTCACTAAGAAAAGCCCTGTTTATTGGATAGTCGCTAACATTCTCTTCAATAAAAGCCATCGCTTTTTCAATATTCTGAATTTCACGAATACTTGGAGTAACGACTTTGATGTCCGATAATTTTGTCTCTATGTATTCAGCAATTGTTGTGTTATTCCCTTCAATTCTTGCTGATCCGATACTTTCTAAAGTATGAAAGATGTGTTTCAGTTGAAAAAACACTTTAGGGTGAGTTGAGCCCCCTAACTGCTTCTTACGCAAGTGATCCAATTCAATGATTAAATCCGTTAGAGCGGAAGCGAAAGTCGGCTCTACCAATTTCAAATCATAATGTTTAAATACTGCTTCTGACATTTGAAATATCTTTTTTGATGAATTAACACTATTGGTTGCCTATCCCTTATTTATCAATACTTTACAAGGGTACGTTATTTTTCAATAATTTACAATTTTACGTTGAAACATTTGCATTTTCATGTTAAACAATGAAACATCAAGGAATAATAATTTTGCAAATTTCCATCAAGACAGGCATAAAAAATGAGCTTTGTCTTAATGTGATTTATCCATCAAAAAACAATCTTATTCTTCAATTCGCCATTTCTTATTCTTTGGCGATCTCTTCTTCGTCACGATCCCTACATCTTGAAGCTTTACCATGTTGATCACGGGTAAAGTTCCCGAACCAAGCAATCCTTACGAAGCAAGGGGCGGAAATCTTTGGGCTGTAAAAGAATCTCGGGCGCTCCCATGGCATATGGGGCTATCTCATAAGGGTCATAAAACAAGTGCAGTCCCTCGGTATCAAATAGGAAATCGGTACTTAGGAAAAATTCGCCATAATCACTGGCCCAAGGATCTTCCTTTAAAAGCTCCTTCCAGGCTTCTTCGGCTACTACGGTGAGTGCTATTTGCTGATCGGCCTCAAAGAAATCGTCCCAGGTCAATTGCCGCCCATCTTTGGGATTGAAATGAAACATGGAACTTTCGTAATAACCGTGAGCTGCCCCGCAAGAATAACCATCACGCCCCAAAACAACGGAAAATATTTTGTCGCTGCCGGAGAGTTCGCTCGCGGAACAATGGGTTTCTTCGGTGTATTGCAAGCTATTGGTTTCGTATAGGGTGACAATGTCTTGAAAGGTGGCGTAGTCCATGTCTTCGGGCAAAAGAAACTGCAAGGCGTAGTGGTTGATTTGATCCGCGATGAGGACGCCGGGTAGGGAAGTGGGGTTGTCAAAAGAGACAAAGTCAAAGGTGAGCTTGGAACAAAGGGTGTCGCACCACATGTCCAATGAGTCCATTGGGGTTTGAAGGATACTGTCGCGGCGTGCGCAAAATTCTTTTTCGAAATGTGCCACTTTGAATTCACCCAATGATGTGCGGGTTTGTGCCACAATACAACAAGAGGCAAGAAAAAATAATAGGGTTGTGGCGTGTCTTTTCATTGGATTTTAATGGCTATTTTATTAACGAAATCCATTTTCATGTATTTCTTTTGTACTTTTCTATGGCGCCCCTACCGATCCACCGATTCACCGATTTACCGGGCGAATGTCAATTCGCCCCTACCGATTTACCGATTTACCGGGCGAATGTCAATTCGCCCCTACCGATTTACCTTTACTCCTCATGGTCATCTTCATGTGGTTGGACCGAATGCGCCTCGAATGTTTTCTTGGAGGTGGCGACCAATCGTTGTATGTCCTTGAGCTCTTGTTCGGTGAAATATCGCCATTGCCCTACAGGGACATCCAACTTGATGTTCATGATGCGCACGCGTTTCAATTTGATGACGTCATATCCCAAATACTCACACATCCTGCGTATCTGGCGGTTGAGTCCTTGGGTGAGCACGATTTTAAATTCGAACTTCCCCGTTTGTCGCACGTAACACTCGCGGGTGACCGTGTCCAAGATGGGAACTCCCGCTGCCATGGCCTTGATGAAGGCGCTGTTGACGGGCTTGTCTACTTTGACATTGTACTCTTTTTCGTGGTGATTGGAAGCGCGCAAGATCTTGTTCACGATGTCGCCATCGTTGGTGAGAAAGATGAGTCCCTCACTGGGCTTGTCCAAACGACCGATGGGGAATATCCGCTTGGGGTATTGGAGAAAGTCGATGATGTTGTTTTTCTCTCTTTTGGTATCGGTGGTGCAAACAATGCCCACGGGTTTATTAAAAGCGATATAAACGGGTTTTTCGGTTTGGGCCAATATCTGAACCCCATCGACGCAAATGACGTCGGCACTGGTGATCTTGGTGCCCAATTCGGGAACCTTGCCGTTGATGGTGACTCTATTCTTGGCAATCAATTCATCGGCATGGCGGCGCGAACAATATCCGGCCTCGCTGAGGAATTTATTGATTCGAACGGGAGTTTCTTCTGACATGGTGCAAAGTTAATGTGCAAGGCGTGCAACGGTTTGTTTGATTTTTTCTAAATCGGATTGATATTGCCCACCAAAGAATTCGGATTGTTTTCCTTCGGGTTGAAATCGCAAAAGCCCGCTCATGTGGTATTCTGGAAATGCGGCATCTTGGATTTGAGAGATGGTGTCAGGATGGATTCCTGCACCGGGCATGATGATGATGCGATCTTCTGCCCATTCGGCCATTCGCATCAACATCTTTTTGCCTTCGATACAATTTCGCTCTTGCCCCGAACTTAAAATTCGGGTGCAGCCTGCGGAAATGATCGCTTCCAAGGCTTGTTGTGGTTCGATACAAACATCAAAGGCGCGGTGAAAGGTGACTTCCATGGGATAGGCCAATTGCACCAAAGTGCGTAGTGTGCGGGCGTCTACTGTTTGATCGTGGTTCAATACGCCAAGCACTACGCCCGCGGCGCCGCATTTTTTGGCCCATGCAATGTCGGATTTCATGACTTCGATTTCAGAGTCGGCATACACAAAGTCACCCTCTCTGGGGCGAATCATCACCATGATGGGAAGTTGGGAAAGCGCGACCGCCTTTTCGATCAATCCCGCACTGGGTGTCAAGCCGTCTGCCCCCATGGCGCTGCACAATTCAATCCGTCCAGCTCCCGTATTTTGAACAGCCAAGACATGACTCAATTGTGTGGCGATTACTTCCAACATTCTGCAATGGTTTTGTAACGATCCAAAATCATCTGCCATCCAGCTTGTTGCATTTCAAGCGGATTTTGATTTTCAGGATCAAAGCTTTCGGTCACCAAAATGCCATTGTCTGTATTTTCAAAAGTTACTTTCACTTGTCGACCATCGGGTAGGGCATAGTGTATCAATTGGTGCGGAACAACTTCGGAGTAAACCCCACCAAAGTCAAATCCAAAACTACCATCTTTGGCCTCCATGCGGTAGGAGAAAGCCCCTCCGACGGTTAAATCATTGGTAGCAGAAGGGCAGTGCCAATCGTCGCCGGCAAAATTCCATTGAACAATGGCTTCGGGCAGGGTAAACGCATTCCACGCATGCTCAAGCGTGTTATTTACAGTGGTTTGTACAGTAATCATGGGATGAATGTAAAAATTATTTTGAAATAAAAATAAGGGCAAAAAAAAAGCCCCAAATGGGGCTTAATATTTGGATGTGGCAATTAAGCTTTAACAGGCGCTTTGCGCTCTTGGATACGGCTTGCTTTACCAGTAAGTTTACGCAAGTAGAAAATACGTGCACGACGAACTTTACCACGCTTGTTCACTTCGATTGTTTCGATAGAAGGGTTAGCAAAAGGGAAGATACGCTCAACACCAACACCACCGCTCATTTTACGGATAGTAAAAGTTTCAGTGGTACCACAACCACGACGTTGAATCACAACACCAGTAAAGGTTTGTGGACGCTCTTTGTTACCTTCTTTGATCTTGTAGGTTACAGATATAGTGTCTCCTGCTTGAAATGCTGGGAATTCACGTACAGGATTCAATTGCTTTTCTAATTCTTTAATGCGATTCATGACGGTCTGTTTTATACCTTTTTAAGGGGTGCAAATATATGTAATAACTTTTGATTTCCAAAAAAACTTCTTACTTCAATTGAAATTTTATTGGAATGGTCATTTTTACGTTGACGACTTTTCCGTTTTGCTTGCCTGGCGTGAAGTTGGGCAAGGATTTGATGACGCGCAAAGCTTCTTTCTCGAGGCTGCCTCCGCCGGGGATTCCACGCAGAATGACGACATCTCTTACTTTGCCCGTTTTGTCTACCACAAAACTCAAATATACCTTGCCTTGAATGTTGTTCTCCATCGCATCACTGGGATAGGTCACATGCTTGGCGATGTATTGGTGAATGTCACCTGCGGTGAATACGGGCATTTCTTCCACCATTTCATACACTCTATTTTCAGGTGCGTCCAAAGGCTCTACTTGCGCTGGAACGGTGGGGGAATCATCGACATCAACGGGATATGGAAAATCCAAAGTGTCTTGCGGAATTTCCATGATCAATGGTGCGGGACCTATTTTCTTTTCTTGGGGTGCTGCGGGCATTGGGGCTGGAGCAGCGGCCATTCCCCAGGTTCTGATAAAGTTGCGTTGGTATTGCTCCCAAGATTCTTTGGATTGAATTTCTCGGTAGGCGTTGGTTGCAAAAAGTTTGGCATACAACTCAAAATTTTCTACACTTTGAAAACCGGTGATGGGGGTAATGGGATTTAGATTTTCATCAAAGAAAATCAGCGTGGGATAGGCATTCACGCCCAGGTCGAAGGTCAACTGATGCACACTGTTTCTTCCCGTTCCTCCCGGTTTATAATCGGGATTTTTGTATTCTTTTCCCTTGAATGTAACAGGATCCCCGGATTCTGCATCAAACTTGACGCAGTGGTAGTTTTCATTCATGTACTTCACCACATCCGGATGGGTGAAAGTTTGGTTGGCCATCATTTTACATGGGCCGCACCACTGGGTGTACACGTCAATCATGATTTTCTTGGGAGAGGCTTTCACGGCTTCTTCCAATTCATTCACCGTTAGCCAATGAATTTTGTTTTCTTGTCCCCACGCCAATTGCGAAAGGAGGAGCATCAAAAAGACGCCAATTTTTCTATTTAACATCTTGCATTAATTTTTTTACCTGCTTGGAGAAAATCAAAAGCAATACACCACATACTACTGCGATGATGGCCAATTGGTAATATCCGTGCGTGTACGAGGTCAGTTTTTCCAATTTGGTTGCCTGTTCGTTGGGCAGACTCATGCCCGCACCCAACAATCCTGCCACATATTGTCCATAGGCACTGGCCAAGAACCACATGCCCATCATCATGCCTTGCAAATGGGTCGGTGCCAATTTGGTCATGATCGAAAGTCCAATGGGGGACAGGCAAAGTTCGCCCAAGGTCATGATGAAATAGGCCAAGGTGAATACATCCAAGGAGGTCATTCCATTTTCATCCGCTACAAAAATGGTGGCATACAAAGTCAAAAAGGCGGCTCCCAAAAAGAAGAAACCCAAAGAGAACTTCACCATGGTATTGGGTTCAGACTTGCGCTTACTCATGGCCACCCAAATAATTCCCAATATCGGCGCAAAAGCGATGACGAAAAGCGAGTTGGCGGCATTGTTCACCCCATTGGGATCAACGGTGATGAAACCCAACAATTCAGTACCCAGGTGATTGGCCGCAAAGATGGACAAGGAGCCACCGCTTTGCTCAAAGAAGGCCCAGAACATGATGGAGAATAAAATGAACACCAAGGCCGCCCACATTTTGTTTTGCTCGGATTTGTTGAGCTTGAACGTTTCAATGAGAAAGTAAACCAAGGTCAACGGACCAATCGTGTACATGAAATAATCGGTGTACTCGGTTTGTTTGACCATGATGCTGATCAAAGGAATGCAAATCACCGAACCAATGAAAACCATCCATTCTTTGCGTTGACGAACACTTTTCTCATCATTGGCCAATGGGGATAGACCGATTGGACCCAGGCTTTTTTGCGTGAAAAGGAAAGTCAACAAGGAGATGGTCATCACAATGGCCGCCAAGCCAAAAGCGATATTCCACGAATAAGATTTTCCCAAGGCGATGCAAACATATCCTCCGATCAGCGCACCGATGTTGATGCCACTGTAGAACAAAGAAAATCCGCTGTCTCTGCGCTCATCACCGTCCTTGTAAAGACGACCCACCATCGTGGAGATATTGGGTTTGAAAAATCCAGTTCCAATGATGTTGAAAGCGATACCAATAAAGAAGAAGTTTTTGGGGTCAATGGCCAAAATCACACTTCCAATGATCATCAATATACCTCCCCAGAACAAGGATTTGCGGAAGCCCAGAATCTTATCGGCAAACATACCGCCGATAAAAGTGAAGGCGTATACAAAGGCTTGTGTCGCGCCATATTGCAGGTTGGCCGCCTCTTCGTTCATGACCAATACGTTGATCATGAAATAGGTGAGCATGCCGCGCATGCCGTAGAAGCTGAAGCGCTCCCACATTTCAGAAAAAAACAAATACCACAATTGCTTGGGGTATTTGCCTTTGAAATTCTGAATCTGTTCGATTGTTGTTTCCATCAATTATAAAATGTTTTTCTCGCGCATGACACTATTCAACCACTTCAACATGAGGATCAAACAAATGGCTGCCGCCATCACCAAGGCGAAGTTCAAATAGAAGAAGTTCTTTTTGTCGTCCATTTCTTCCCAAAGGCTGGATAACATACCGGACAATTTGTTCCCTACGGAAATCGCCAAAAAGAATCCACCCATCATCAAAGCCGTGATACGGGGAGGGGACAACTTAGAAACCAAACTCAAGCCCATGGGCGACAAGCAAAGCTCACCCACCGTGATGACGCCGTAAGAGGCGATTAACCAAAATGAACCGGCCTTGGCAGATAGTCCATTGGTAGCAGCTACGGCGCCCACCATCACCAATGCAGAAAGCGCAGTGATGATCAAGCCGATGGCAATTTTGGTTGGAGTCGATGGTTCGCGTTTGCGACTGGCCATCCATCCAAAGAATCCCACGACAACTGGAGTCAACATCACTACCCAGAAAGGATTGATACTTTGATACAACTCCGTGCTGTACAATTTCATATCGCTTCCTTGGGCTGGAACTTCAGATGCAGGTAAGGTTTCGAAATATTTACGCGACTTCTCCAATTGGGTCACTTTGTCTGAAAACTCAACTTTGGCCTTGTGCTCTTCAGCCGAAACATCGGGCATTGCGGACTCTTGTGCGCGCAATGCAGTGATGGTAGAGTCAAATTTTTCTTGTGGTGCAGAAACGATCTCATTGTTGATCACCACTTGGGCCATGTTCATGTCTTGCGCTACAGCGGCCACACCATCGGACATTTTACGATCAGTGTGGTCCTCGGCCCAAACGGTCAATGCATCTCCATTTTGGTGGAAGATCGCAAAGAACAAAATCACACAAGTGAAAACAGCCAACAACGCCTTGATGGCGCGGGCTTCAGAAGCCTCAGATTTGAAGGCCAAGTAAATGAAGAAACCAATAACGGGCAAACAACCAATGATGAAGGCATCGTTGGTATCAGAACCCAAGAAATTACCGGGAATCATATACCCCAAAATTCCGAAGATGAACATGGGCAAAACGGTCATCGCTAAGATGCGACCAGTGGTCATGTCCCCTTGTTGTACCGGCTTCACCACGTCAACGTGCTTGATGTGCTTGGTTCCCAAAATGAAGACAACAACACCAATCAACATACCGACACCGGCAGCAGCAAAGGCGTGTCCCCATCCGTAGTTGATGCGCATGTATGCCGCCACGAAGTTGCAAATAAAAGCCCCGATGTTGATCCCCATGTAGAAGATGTTGTAACCCGCATCTTTCTTGTGCTTTAATTCATCGTTGCTGTATAAATTTCCAACCAACGTAGAAATGTTGGGTTTGAAAAAACCATTTCCCAAAATGATCAAGAACAAGGCGACGTAGAAAGAAGTGACCGAATGAATCGACAAGCAGAAGTAACCCGCCGACATCATCAAACCACCCATGATAATGGAGCGGCGATATCCCAAAATGCGGTCAGCCAACAATCCACCGATGAAAGGAGTCAAATACACCAAGCCCAGATAGGTTCCATAGATATCGGACTTTTGGGTTGGAGTAAAGCCCATACCGCCACTGTTCCAGTTTTCAATCATGTACAATGAGAAAATACCGAGCATGAGGTAGTAACCAAATCGCTCCCACATTTCTGTTCCAAACAGATACCACAATCCTTTAGGATGACTTTGTTGTTGAGTTGACATAGAATTTTTAGTTTGTCCAAATATAACCAAAGCCCTTGTCCAAACAAAAAAGGCAGACCCTTAAGTCTGCCTTTTTATTCATAAAATATTTACATCAATTGCAATTGAGCAAAACGTATTTCATCACCGTAGGAGGTGTGGGCAAATAGGAGGGAGAGACCACATAGAACCACACCTCTTGGATATTGGCGCCATTGGTGTTGAAAAACTCCTCTGGGATGATGGTCAAGCGAAACTTACCGGGTTGACCGTCCACGGGTTGCATTTTAAGCAATGGGTTGGTGGCTACATCCGCAGGTGCAGAGATTGGGAATTGATTGATTCCCGCTTTGGCGGACATGTACAAGTAACAATCATCGGGACCCAAGTTTTGCAAATTGGTATTGGTTTCTTCGCCATTGTCATAAGTGATGGTCAAGAAATCATCCTTCTTAGCTGCCTCAGGGAAGAAGCAGAATTTGTCGGCACACAGGGCGGGTAAAATGTCAATGTGCAAATCCTCTGTTTTGGCTTCGCCCAGTCCATCAGAAGAGAATGCATTACCATCATCTAATTTGGCCAAGCAGTTGATTCCATTGGAATACAATTGTAAAGGTGTACAAGCATAGAATTGGGTAGGAATCATCTTGATGGCGAAAATCATCCCGCTCACGTGGGTCATTTTCATACAAGCATTGGAATTGCTCCACTCGCCATTGCCGCATGCAGGACCGGCAGGTGCCCATGTCCACATGTAAACAGAGTCTTTGTATTCTGGATGATTGGTCAAAATGCCTTTCAATCCATAAGTGGTTTGGCTGACATCAATGTAAATGGTCATCGAGTCATTGGCATTGGTTGGAGAGGGAAGGACAAATCCAGCTTGTCCCCATGCGTTTACTCCAGCGATAATGATAAACGCAAGTGCTATTAATTTTTTCATTATTGTACGCGGTTAAAGTTGAATTTGTAAATCACATTTTTAAAACCACTGGAACATTTCTTTTCAATGTTCAAATTCATCTCTTCTGAAATGGTGGTTACCATACTTCCCAATGCAATGGTGATGGTGTCATTGGCATTTTCCAAATACAAGTACGAAGGAGCCAACTTGTCATCCAAATGCCAAGTACCAGAGTCACCCAAGAAATTTTTTCCAACATTGATGTCTACGGCATAGGTGTGATCGGCAGCATCCAAAGTCACCGTCATCGGATCTACTCCTTCTACCACGTAGAATGAGGTAAAGTCACGTTGCTCCAAAATGGGGCTGTTGGGATCTTGGATATAGAAGTGTTGCAACTGCCAAGTTCCACTCATACCGATTTCTTTGTTGGTCATATCTCCAAGTTCGCCTTGGATTTCTGGTTTACACCCCATCCACATCATGGCCAGGGCGGAGATAGCGAAAATATATTTTTTCATGATCGTCTTGTCTTTATTATTAGTTACAACCACCTTCAGGATTTCCTACAAAGCTGGCTCCGGTGAATTCATTGTTGGGGAATTGCAAAGCCATTCCGGGACAATTCCAAGGTGAGGTTCGGATATTGGATACCACCCCTTCCACAGCAAGTCTTCTGAATTGATCCAACCACTTGCCTTCACCGATGGTCTCGATGCGGTATTCTCTTCTCGCAGCCGCTTTTACCTCATCTGCTGATGCAGAGCCAGAGATGCTATTGTCTTGGCTGTATGCACGCGCGCGGATGCGGTTGATATCAGCAATGGCCTCACTCAATCTTCCTGTTTGTGCGTAGGCGATGGCCTCTGCGCGAATCAACATCAATTCTGTTTGATAGATCAAAGGAACATTGAATACCACTTTGTCTTGGAAGCGGGTCAATGTCTTCTTGGAACCATTGGTACCCAACCAAGCCGAACGTTGATCAGTACCCGTTACGCTGATGAATTGCACAAATGGATTTTCCAATTCATTGCTTGAAGAGAAAGAAGCATCGCTCCACAAAGTCAAATTGGGAGGAAGTACACCTGAAGCGTTGTAATTGCCAATCAATTCATCGGTTCTAACGTCTGCATTGTTACTCACGATACCAAAGATGGTCTCTCTGTTGGGAAGCGCCACAAAGCCGTCAGCGTCTGAAGGAAAGCGATCCAACAAAGTATCTTCAAATTGGGTAATGTCAATTACCTCATCACAGTATTGGATGGCCGCATTGTAATTTCCAGTTTGGAAATAAACCATCGCAAGTGCGGCTTTGGCAGCATTGGCATTGGCGTAATTTCCATTTTCAGTTGGAAGATTATTGGCAGCCCAGGACAATTCGCCCAAGATGAAATCATACACCTCGGCTACTGTATTTCTGGGAAGCGGTGCATTGCTGGCTTTGTCACGAATTACAATACCCAAATGCGAATTGTTTGCAGTGTAACCGTAGGGTTGTGCCCACAATTTCACAACATGCCAATGGCAGAAAGCACGGATGAAACGCGCTTCTGCTTCCATGCGTGAGCGATCGGCATCAGTCAAACCCTCAATCAAATCAAAGTTTTCCAACAATGAGTTGCAACGGTAGATGCTGTAATAGAAGTCGGAGTAAACCCCATTGGTTGTTGGGGTAAAGAAATTGGTTTCTTTTTTATAGACCGATTGAAAGTCCAAACCATTGGGGTAAGCCAAATTGTTGCCCAACAATTCTGAAAGGTTTTGGTAGCTACCATCAAATACATTGGCCATGACATCGTAGCACGAATTCAACAGGCGTTGCGCATCTTCTGGCGTTTTCAAAGCATCCTCGGCGAGGATGGCTCCATCTGGAGCATAGTTCAACATCTTCTCACAAGAGACAAATCCCAAGGTGAGAATAGCGATGGAGATAACGATATATTTTTTCATTTTCTTTTTCGATTAGAAGTTGGCGGTTAAACGGAAGTTGTAACTGCGCTCTTGCATTGGAGTCAAATACGTTACGTTGGGGCTCAAGTTTCTGTCTTGGGCATTTTCAAAGTCACGCACAATTTCTGGATCCAATCCTGGGAAGTTGGTGATGGTGAAAACGTTGGTTACAAAGAAACCAACATTTAAAGAGTTCAATTTCAAGAAGCTGATTTGCTCTTGTTGGAATTGGTAGTCCAAAGAGAGATTACGCAAACGCAAGAAGTCAGCATTGTGCATGAACAAAGAGGTGTTCCACCAGGGGAAACCAGCGGGCAAGCCATAGTTGGTTTCATCCAAGGTCAATTTACCATATGTGGTTTGGTCTCCAGGCTCTTGCCAACGATCCAAAACTTCTGTTCTCATGTTCCATCCTGAAACCACACCCAATTGACGTTTTGCAGAAGAGTCAAATATTTTGGCTCCCAAGCTATAAGTGCACAAAGCAGAAAGGGTGAAGTTTTTGAACGACCAAGAGTTGGTGAATCCACCGTACATTTTGGGAAGACCGCTACCTACGAACTTGCGAATGCTGTTGTCGTAGTCATAGGTTTCTTTGCCTTGTAGGTCGATGTAAACGGGTTTACCGTTGTTGGGATCGATGTGAGAGAACTCAACCAAGTAGAAAGACCCGATGGGTTTTCCAACGATGACGCGAGAGTCATTGGTTCCACCGCTCACCGCATCTGGAGTGTAATCACCGATGCTCACCAACTCATTGTAGTTGTAAGAGAAGTTGGCGCTTGTCTTCCAAGCCAATTTGCGGTTCTTTAACCAGTTTACTGTTGTAGACAACTCAATCCCTTGGTTTTTCACCTCTGCCACGTTGTCCCAGAAGTTGGAGAATCCGGTAGATGCAGGAAGGCTCACGTTCATCAAAACATCCTTGCTGTACTTGCGATACCCTTCAATGGTGAAGCTTACGCGATCTTGCCACAAACCGGTTTCGATTGCGAATGAAGCATTGGAAGTGGTTTCCCATTTCAAGTTGGCATTTCCACGTTGTGTTGGGAAGATGATTGGGTTTTGGTTGTAATATACCCCATTGTTGGCCGCTGAATACAGAGAGTATTGGGCGTTAGCAGGAATATTGGAGTTACCAGTAAGACCCCAGCTGGCGCGAACTTTCAAAAAGTTGATGGTTTTGTTGTCTTTCAAAAAACGCTCTTCAGATACCACCCATGCACCCGACACAGAAGGGAAGTTACCAAATTTATTGTTGGCACCGAAGCGAGAAGACCCATCGCGACGGAAGCTGGCATCCAAGAAATATTTTTCCTTGTAGTTGATGCTTCCTTTGGCAAATACGCCAATGAAGGTGTATTGTTCTCGGTTATAGGTGTTGCGCACTCGGTTGGTGGCTTTGGGATTTACATCGGACAATTCTTGGATGTCCTGTTCCAAATTTCCGATGTAGTCACCATAACCAGTAGAGGTGCTGGTTTGCAACTCGTGACCCACCAAAATGTTGGCCTTCAAGTGCTCCATCAATTCTTTGCTGTATTCACCTGTAACGTTGTAGCTGTAATTTCTTACGATGCGTTGGTCGCTGCTGTATGATCCCAAAGAATTGGTTTGATCCAAAGAAGCGGGATTCAATCTGTTTTCGCCAATGTGCATGTAGTCCATACCACCGGTGGCAATCAAGAACATGTTTTTCATGGGCGTGTAGATGACACGCGCGGTGTTGATCACACGACTTTCTACGTTGGCCCAACGGCGTTGATTGCGAATGGCAACGGGGTTTTTGGTTCCTCCCCATTCATCTCTCCAATAGAAATAGTCACCCGGCTTATTCAAGACGTTGCCACTGGCATCGAAGGTGGTGTCTGTATGGTAAACGGGATAGTAGGGAAGCGCATTGGACATGGCATCTCCCAAACCTCCAGACCACGCGGCATCCACGCGGTTGTTGGTTCCTCTGGTTCCTGAAAGGGACAAGTCAACACGCAAATTTTTGCTGATATTGAATTCTGGATTCACACGTACGCTCAAGCGTTTGTATGCATTTCCGATGAGGAATGATTCATTGTTGTCATATCCCAAAGAGAAGTACACCTTGTGTTTTTCGCCACCGTAACGAGCGCCGAATTGCGCGCCGTATTTGGTGCCCATGCCCACGGTCTCTTTCACCCAGTCGGTGTTGGTACCCATGGCTTTTTTGTATGCTGCCGCGCGGGTAGCTGCGTCGTCAGTGGCACTGGTCAAATTGGGTAACCAAACATAACCGGTACCGCCATCGTTTTCCCAAGCCTCTTGACGAATACGCAAGTACTGTTCTGTATTCAACATGTTGGGCAAAGAAGCAGGCGTTGCTGCCCCGGTGTTGACGTTAAAGTCAAACTTCCAACCTTTTTGTTTTGCTTTTTTGGTGGTGATGATGATTACCCCATTGGCAGCGCGTGAACCATATTCACCGGCTGCCGCGGCATCTTTACGTACCTCAACGCTTTCAATGTCTTGTGGGTTGATGGTTGCCAATGGGTTGTTGTTCATGGCGCCGCTATTTCCACGCAAGAAATAGTCATTGGTAATGGGAATACCATCCACGATGTACAAAGGATCGCCACCTGCAGAAATCGAGCTCACCCCACGGACACGAACGATGGAGCCCGCTCCAGCCATACCTGACCCTTGAGAGATCTGAAGACCTGCGGCTTGACCTTGAAGTGCTGCTTCAAATGAAGGTGTTCTTACCGCAGTAACATCCTTACCATTGATTTTAGAAACCGCACCGGTGCTGGGCTTGTTGCGTTCTACCCCGTAACCGACAATTTCCAAATTGCCCAAGGTCACTTCATCACTGACCATCTTGACATCCAATGGCAAGTTCTGTCCCGCAACAAGCGTAACCGAAGTGCTGTAGGAGATGTAGCCTACATAGCTGAATGATACTTTGTGGGTTCCTACGGGAAGTTCCAATTTGTATTTACCGTTGACATCGGCAGGAATTCCTTTTCCCAATGCATTGACGGAAACAATCACACCGGGTAATGGCGAATTCTTTTCGTCTCGCACGGTTCCTGAGATGCTTTGCGACCACACCTGGGCAGTCAGCATTGCCGCTAGCAGGAAGAGACAATTTTTAATTTTGAACATGTTGTACGAATTGGTTTGGTTTAAGTTTAGTTTTTAATCAATGGCGTTTTGTATTGAACACGGCCATTTTCGGTCACTGTCAAGAAATAAATTCCTTGGGCCCATTTGGAACTTGGAATCAAAAGGCTATTGCTTTTGGAATTCCACATCAATTGTCCTTGGGCATTGCGCACTTCAAGCACTGCATCCGCTGTGGGAGTTGACCATTGGATGTTCCAATCGCCAGTGGTAGGATTGGGATAGACTTGGTATGGCGTCATATGCTCTTCGTTGATACCAACGGTACCTGCACATTCACAAACTTCATTGTAAACATCATTGGAAGTTGCAGGGTTACCATCGTCACAGGGCTGGCCGTATGTTGCGCAAGTGATTAAATCAGGCAAGGGGAGGGGTTGATCGGTGTAAATGTGGTATTCACCAGCCATGAATCCGAAAGGAGTGGAAGTGCTCGTTACCTCTACCGCATCGCCTGTAAAGTAATCGTACCAAGTTCCAGTGTGGGTGAATCCGGGAATCATATTGATACCGATGACATCGAAATTACCGACGCACACGGCATCCATGGTGTTGCCATCCAAGATCAATCGTTTTCCTTTTCCTGAACCATCCAAAGTATAGTTGGTGGTACTGAAGGTTTGGTAATTCTTTTTCAGGTTATTGATGGCGGCTGTTACTTTGTACAAGTGCAAGCGGTTGGGATTGGCGTAATATTCCCAATGTACGGGCTTGGGGCTGGTTCTGCAATTGGAGTTGATGGTGCCATCCTCACAATAATTGATGCTATAGTCGTAGCCCAATTCGCCAAACTGCCAAATCATTTTGGGTCCGGGAATCGGCAACAAAAGCGCATGAACCATCTCCATTCTTTTCAATGCAGTATTCAAATCTTGCACATCATAACCGCCATTGCTGTTACCAAAGGAAATGTTTTTGTACATGATTCTTTCTTCATCATGTGATTCTGCGTAGCTCACCAAGCGGGGAGCAGACCATCCACGGTTTTGGTATGAACCCCAGTTGATGTCTCCGCTGTATCCCATCGAAGCTTCTTCATATTGGGTGGTCATCTTGCCCCACAACATCATTCCGATATTGCTCAAGGCGGTTTCTTCTGAGTTATCGGCCAAGTGTTCCAAGATCACATAAGCCCCAGGCTCTGTGGTTTGGATGTGGTTGTAATAATCCGTAAGGATATTTACACGGCTTTGGTCATAGGCGCTCCAAGCGGCGACATTGCCCAAAGTATAATTCTGGGTAAACCCTTTGGAAAGGTCAAAACGATAGCCGTCCAAATGGTATTCTGTCAACCAATAGCCCAAGACCCTTTTGCAAAAGTTGCGGGTATGTACACTTTCGTGGTTGAAGTCATAACCCACATTGAAGTCGTGTTTAGGAGTTGGATTGAACCAAGGATTGTTGGCCGAAGGTTGTCCCCAATCGCCAGCATTGGGATCAAAGTACATGCGAACCATGGGGCTTTGACCAAAGCTGTGGTTCAATGCGATATCCGCTACCACGGCAATTCCACGGTTGTGGGCTTCGTTGATGAAGGTTTTCAAAGCCTCTTCCGTTCCGTAAGCCTTGTCTGGTGCAAAGTAGAAGGAAGGGTTGTAGCCCCAACTGTTGTTGCTTTCAAACTCATTGATCGGCATTAACTCTATGGCGGTAATGCCCAAGTTTTGGAGGTAATCCAAAGTGTCTGTTAATGTGTTGTAGCTTTTTTCATCGGCAAAATCTCGAACCAACAATTCATAGACCACCAGCTTGCTGGCATCGGGACGGATGTAAGATTGATCAGACCAGTTGAAGGTAGGTTGATTGATTTCCAAAACAGAAACCGGCTCCGTGGTTAACCCATAAGGATAAGGCTTGATGTTGGGGTAGATGGAGGAAGAGATCCAGGGATCATTCCATGGATCTAAAATTTTGTCTGCATAAATGTCCGCCACGCGCAATCCTTCCGCATTGATGTGGTACTGGAATCCATATTCTACATTGGGCTGCAGACCGGATATTTCGAGCCAATACCGTTGGTTATCCGGGGTTTTGTTCATGAAATAATTCAGGTCCAAATTCCATCCATTGAAATCACCTACGACAAAAACATAGTCTTTGGCTGGTGCGAACAACTGCAGAATGACGTTGCCATTGCTGAGGTAGTTGATTCCATCGATAATGCCAGCGGGAGCTGACGCGATGTTGACAGCAGGTAAAATTAAAAAGTAGCAGGTATCTGCACCACTATCTGTGCCTGTGCTTGCATTAAAAATCACCTCATATTCGCCTGGTGTGGTTTCATTAAAAGTGTAACTAATGGAGGTTGCGCTGTTGCTGTTCGCGACAACATTTCCATTCACGGAAATATTCAAGTCCGCTGCTTGTGAAGTAACACCTGTCACCACATTGTTACTACCGGGAGAAACGATAGAACTGATGGCTGTAGGCGTTTGGAGGGCAGCGTTGAACCCCGCTTCGTACAAATCCAAATAGATATCGGAGCCATCTGCGTTTCTTCCAACGGTGGAACCGGTTTGGTTTCGGAATACAAACTTCAATTGATAAATATTCTCCCCCACGTTGGGTGAATAGAAGGTAGAGGGAGTGATGACAATCTTGTGCAAATTGTTTCCCAGCGGCGTCATCACCACGGTAGGATCTGCTACGCCCCAATTGCCCACAACATGTTGCCAATCGTCGGGACCCGTAGAGTTGCTCGTGATACATCCCGTGTGCGCGTAAATAGGCGTAAAGCCCGTTAACGCTGCATTGCCGGTTGTCGTATTGTAATAGATGGTGATTTGATCCGTCTGCGTTGGGAATGCAGGGTCTGTGGTTAGAATTTGCGAAGACGCATTCCAACTTACAAGCATTGCCAAAATTGCAATGAAGCCAAGTTTTTTCATAGAGTTCAAATAGGTTAGAAGACAAATATACTAAAGTGTCATTTGTACACCAACCTCGTTGAAAACTTGTTTTTAAAAAAATGAAAGCACAGATTGGATGATATACTGAAGAACTTCTTCCGTCATTTCTGTATGGATCGGGAGTGAAATAACGTTTTTGCACAATTCTTCGGACTGTGTCAATGAACCAGGAGCAAATTGAGCGTGCTGATATCCTTTTTGTTGGTGCACGGGCAGCGGATAGTAGATCATCGTGGGTACACCTTTTTCTTGCAGGTACTTTTGAAATTCGTCTCGGTTGATGCCAACGCAGGTCAAAGTGTATTGATGAAATACGTGGGTGCTTTTTGGATTTCGCACAGGCGTTTTCAAATGGGGGTGATTGGCAAAGGCCTGATCATAGGCCGTTGCAACCGCTCTTCTTGAATCACTGTATTGGTTCAAGTGGGGAAGCTTGCAAAGCAAAATTGCGGCTTGCATGGTATCCAATCTTGAGTTGACCCCTACAATATCGTGGTGGTACTTTACTTTTTGTCCGTGGTTGGCCACCATGCGAAGCTTCTCCGCCAAGGCATCATCATTGGTGAACATGGCACCCCCATCTCCGTAGCAACCCAGGTTTTTAGATGGGAAAAAGCTCGTTGTCCCGATATGTCCCATGCAGCCGGCCTGTCCTTTTTGACCGTTAGAAAATGTATACTCTGCACCAATGGCCTGGGCTGTATCTTCGATGACAAACAGGTTGTGTTTTTGGGCAATGGCCAAGATTTCTTCCATGTCGGCACATTGTCCATACAGATGAACCGGCACAATGGCTTTGGTTTTTGGTGTAATGGCAGCCTCCAAACAAGCAGGATCCATTGTGAATGTATCTGCTTTTACCTCAATGAACACCGGAGTCAGTTGCAGCAAAGCGATTACCTCACAGGTAGCCACGTATGTATAGCTTGTGGTGATCACCTCGTCCCCCGGTTGCAAGTCAAGCGCCATCATGGCTATTTGAAGGGCATCGGTGCCATTGGCACATGGTATCACATGCTTGACACCCAAGTGGTTTTGAAGTGCTTCAGCAAATTGCTTGACTTGTGGACCTTGAATAAATGCGGTTTGCTCGATGACGTCAATGATGGCTCGATCAACCTCTTCTTTTATTTTGTGGTATTGACTTTTTAAGTCAACCATTTGAATTCCTTTCATCTTAACTCAACTTTGAAATACTGCGTTGAACGGCATTGCTTAAACGCATGAAATCCTCTGCGGTCATTGTTTTATTTTCTTGAATCTTTTTTAAATCGCCTTGGGCCTCTCTTAAATATTGAATCACCTCAGCCACTTGCATGTTTCTTTCAATCTTCTCTCCGTCTTGATGCTGAATGGTTTGAAGGCTGGTTTTGTATAGCTTCTCCAGTTCCAGCACTTTTAGGTTAAGCTCTTCGATATCGGTGTGTACCGCAGGAGTTGCAGGTGCAGGAGCAGGTTCATGTACGATGACTTTCTTTTCACGGTACACAATTTCCTTTTCTTTTTTTCCGCCTTTTAAAAAATAAAGGACAACCATGATCAAGAAGAGACCAACGGCCACCCAGGTGATGAAGAACCACAGGTCTTGTTCACCTTTGGCTTGACCAATGAGCTCTTGATTGAAAGCATCTTTGCTCTGCAAATCCATGATTTTTCGGGATAGCGAATCGTTGGTCGCTGACAATTGATTTTGTCTTTCCGAAATTTCTCTGTTTTGAATCTCTTGGATCACGGAACGGGAGCTCGCAACCTTATCAGATTTTTTATGGAAGGTATAAAACTCGATTAATTTTTTGTGGGTGTTTAAAATCACTTGGCGGGTAGAAGTCCTCGCCAAAAGGGTTTCTACAGAATCAATGATTTTCTGATCCCATTTTAAATTCTTGACAATGAGCGTATCAATCTCCCATTGATTCAACAATTCATCCGCTTTTTCAGGAGTAACATCAATCATCAACAAACCTTTTGGAAATAAAGGTTTGCTTACGGTTGCTTTTTGGGCATTGAGTCCTAGACCCAAACAAATAAAAAATAGAAAAATCAGACTTCTCATGGCGTGCGCAAGTTACTTCTTTTTTTTAAAACTTCTTTAAACGCGTCACGATCCTTGATCAAATCCTCACGTGTTATTTCTATCACAATATCGGGAGAGAGGGGGACGGGATCATATTGCCATGAAGCGTCATAGTTGTAGCGTATGGTAGAAATTTGAATTTGCAATTGACTGTTGGGAAGGGTCATGGCCGTTGTATTTCCAAAGGTTCCTTTCATCCCACCCATGATGGGTTCTCCCCAAATTTGCCCCCTGCGATTCAGACGAACGGCATGGGTAAAGTCTACTGCAGCAGATGCTGAAAGTCCGTTGACCCATAAAATCAGCGTGCCATTAAAAACATTTCTTTTTTGGATGAAATTTTGATGAAAATACACGGTGTCTTGCTTACCAAGGGGTTGAGATCGAAGAAAAACGTAGTTGTAAATATTTTCTTGTTTTTGGAAGAGATGCAGAATGGATTTCTGTATCCATTTTTTATTGAGCAAAGGATAACGGGTTTGCGCAAGCCTACTGGATTTTGAAATGATATTGTGCGGGGTATTGTGGCCTTGGGTATCAAGGTAGGAATATAAATATTCAACTTCCGTGCTCAAACCACCGGCATTGTTTCTGAGATCGATGACCAATGAATCAAGTCCTTGATTTTTGATTTTTCGGAATGCCCTCTGAATGATGCGATGCTGCTGACCAAAGCGTTTGGGTGCAAATGAAGGAATGGTCAATATGCCGATACCACCTTCAATCGTGAATTGGGCCTTTTCTTTGTCGGGATCTTGCTTTTTCAAATAGGCTTCCCATTCTTTTAACCCCATGGTGGCCACGCTCTTGCGAATCGTTTTGCCATCAGGATTTTGGTATACTATAACGGCGGAGTCTTTGTTTTGAATGACAAAAGGCGCCATGATCAAGGAGAACAGCGCGTCGGTCATCCTCAGTTCTGAGACATCACTTTCCCCTTCAGTCATGGCGAAAGTTTTACTGATTAAATCGATTTGATCGATGGACCAACCATTGATGGACACCAAAGAATCACCGGGGTTCAATCCTGCCAGAGGTGCTTTGACTACCCATTTGCCGCGCTTTCTAATTGGCAACACACGTCCACCTTGATTGAGATGTTTCCGCCAGTACGACCCGTAATTGAGCTGGGTATGGCTATCTTGCAAGGTACCCAACATTTCCGAAATAACCCATCCAAAAGCAGCGGTGGACATGGGACTTTGAATTTGTTGTTGGGCCAATGCTTGAGCCTGAATCCAAGCGGACTCGCCACAATAGGCGGTTGGATCAGGGTGAGCGGCTTCAATGGTTGCCAGTAATGAATCCAAGTCCTGGGTCATTTCTTGAACCGAAAGGAAACGGCTTGGGAATTGTCCAACAACAAATCCAGTAATCAGAAAGAAAATTAAGGAAATTACTCCTTTCATTCTTCGCGCTTTTTCACCATCGTGAGGATGGTGGCCAATGCCACTGTTTCTCCGGTTTCATCATAAACATCCACCAAGAACTTGACAATGCCTTTGGGAATGTCCTCATCATTTCTCTTTTCTTGATCAATCTTTTCTTTAACGGTGAATTTTACGCCGATGGTCATGCCGGGATAAACCGGTTTGGTAAATCGGCAATCTTCTAAGCCATAGTTCAGCAAAACCGGGCCTTTTTTAGGATCAACGAATAAACCAGCCGCTTTAGAAAGTACAAAGTAACCATGGGCCACGCGTCTTTCGAAAATGGTTCCCTCCAAACTGGTGGCATCCATGTGTGCATAGAAATTGTCTCCACTGACATTGGCAAAATTGACGATGTCCGCATCAGAAACGGTATGCTTGTGCGTGAATACGGTATCACCAACCACCAGGTCTTCAAAATGCTGACGGAACAAATGTGGCACGGCTTCCCTTTGGGCGCCGCCGTATTGATATACCCCTGTGATTGCAGAAAGGGTAGTGGGCGTGCCTTGAATCGCCGTGCGCTGCAAGTAGTGCATCACGCCGCGCTTACCGCCCATCTCTTCTCCCCCGCCGGCGCGACCGGGACCACCGTGTACCAACATCGGCATGGGCGAACCATGTCCAGTGCTTTCAACGGCTGACTCGCGATTCAATACCAAAATACGACCGTGGTAGGCCGCTGCTTCAATGGCGTATTCTTTGGCTTCTTGATCGTCAAAGGTGGTGATGCTGGAAACCAAAGACCCTTTGCCCAACTTGGTGATGGCCACGGCTTCATCCGTTGTTTTGTAGGGCAATATTGTCGCAACAGGACCAAAGGCTTCAACCTCATGCGAACTTAAGTTTTCAAAAGGCTTGCTATTTAAAAACAGCGTTGGTGCAATGAAAGCACCGTTCTCACCATTGGCATCAATGAGCTGAGAGAGGTCGCCTTGATACACCAATTCGGATTGGGCTTGTAAGATTCCAATTTTTTCTAGGACATCGCTTTTTTGCGACATCGAAGCCAAGGCACCCATTCTCACTTTTTCATGTGTAGGCAAACCAATGACTGTTTGTGAAAGCGCTTTGGCCAATGCGGCCTGCACGTCACCGACATAATTTTCAGGGACTACAATTCTTCGAACGGCAGTACATTTCTGACCACATTTAACGGTCATCTCTTTGCGCACCTCTTTGATGAAAAGGTCAAACTCAGGTGTGCCAGGGGCGGCCTGAAGTCCAAGAACAGCTGCGTTCAAGGAGTCAGCCTCCAAGTTGAATGGCACGGATTCTTGAACAATGTTGGGATGGGATTTAAGTTTCTTTCCGGTGGATGCTGATCCAGTAAAGGTCACAACGTCTTGCATGGTCACGTGATCCATCGCGCTGTAAGCGCTACCCATGATGAGTTGCAAGGCTCCTTCAGGTAAAATTTGCGATGCGATGATGTCTTTGACCACCAACTCTGTGAGATAGCCGGAGATACTGGCTGGTTTTACAACTGCTGGCACACCGGCCAAGAGGTTCACCGCAATTTTTTCCAACATCCCCCAAATAGGGAAGTTGAAAGCATTGATATGAAAAGCAACACCTTGTTTGGGCACCATGATGTGGTGTCCACCAAATGTTCCATTCTTGGAAAGTTTGGCCATTTCTCCGTCGGTGTAGAAACGTTCATTGGGGAATTGTCGGCGAAGAGAAGCGTAGGCAAATAAATTACCAATACCACCATCAATGTCGATCCATGAATCCACTTTGGTGGCACCCGTTTTATAAGACCACTCGTAGTAAGCCGCTTTTCTTTCATTTAAGAACATCGCCAGGGCTTTCAACATTCTTCCACGTTCATGAAAAGTCAATTTGCGCAAAGCAGGACCACCCACCGTTCTTCCGTAATGGAAGACCGCGGCAAAATCAACATCTTCCTTGCTGATTTCGAACAAACCTTCGCCGGTTGCAGCGTCAGATAAAACTTGCTTTTCTCCCTGTCCTGACTGCCATTGCCCCAGGATATAATGTTCTAATGTTCTCATTTTTGGAATAGAAATATGGGCACAAGTTAAAATGGTTTCGGGCTATCTTTGTCCAAAATTTTTACACGATGGTTGGAATTATCATGGGGAGCAAAAGCGATTGGCCCATTATGCAAGAAGCGGCGGAAGTGCTGAAAATGTTAGGTGTGGCGTATGAGGCCGAGGTGGTTTCTGCGCATCGTACCCCAGAGCGCATGTTTGAATATGCCAAGAATGCTCATGAAAGAGGCATAAAGGTGATCATCGCTGGAGCAGGCGGAGCAGCGCATTTACCCGGTATGACCGCATCGATTACCCCGCTTCCCGTGATAGGAGTTCCCATCAAATCCTCCAATTCCATTGATGGTTGGGACAGTGTATTGTCCATTTTGCAGATGCCTGCAGGTGTTCCCGTAGCTACGGTTGCGCTCAATGGTGGGCGAAACGCCGGGATTCTTGCCGCACAAATCATGGGGACATCGGATGCAGCTTTATTGAAGCGTATCGTCGCCTTCAAAGAAGAATTGAAGAAAAAAGTGTTGGACGCAGCCAAAGATTTAAAAGCATAATACCATGTTGAGTTTGGATCCCAAAGAAATGAAGTTGGGTCAACTTCATGCCTATTTGTCCGGCGCTATTGCGCCCCGACCCATTGCCTTGGTTAGTACAGTAGATGAAAATGGAGAAGACAATTTGTCTCCTTTCAGTTTTTTCAATGTATTCAGCGCCAACCCGCCAATTGCAATTTTCTCACCCGCCAGAAGGGTAAGGGACAACACGGTAAAGCATACTTACGACAATGTGAAGACAAAACCAGAATGTGTAATCAATATCGTCAATTACGATATCGTGCAACAAATGAGTTTGTCCTCAACGGAATACCCCAAAGGTGTGAATGAGTTCACTAAAAGTGGTCTCACCCCTGTGGCGAGTGAAGTGGTGCAATCCAAGCGAGTTATGGAATCGCCTGTTCAATTGGAGTGCATCGTAAAAGAAGTAATAGAGTTGGGCGACGGGGGCGGTGCAGGTAATTTGGTGATCAGTGAAATCGTAAGAATCCACATCAACGAATCCGTTTTGAACGATCAAGGACACATTGACCCGGTTAAAATCGACCAAGTAGCGCGTCTCGGTGGCGATTGGTATTGCCGCGCCAAAGACAGTCTATTTGAAGTTGCCAAGCCGCTCACTACAATGGGAATGGGGGTGGATCAATTGCCAGTGGATATTCGCCTTTCCAAAGTACTCACAGGAAATCACCTGGGACAATTAGGGAACACAGAGAAAATGCCCGATGAAACAGCGGTCAATGAATACAAGTTGATGGAACTTTCTGAATTGTTCTTGGAACACGATGGGGATGGGGTGAAGTTGGAGCTTGCATTGCATCGACATGCCGCAGATTTGCTCGACCAAGGAAAAGTGGAAGAAGCTTGGATGACCCTGCTCTCTTTTAACGCATAAAAAAGTACAATTCCTTAGCGAAGTTGTTTATATTTGCACCCTTAAAACAAATTGTTAATCGGGTTTCGTACCCCAAAAACAAAAATTATGGCAGTAAAAATTCGTCTTCAAAGACACGGTAAGAAAGGAAAACCTTTCTTCCACATCGTAGCCGCTGACTCTCGTTCACCTCGTGATGGTAAGTACATCGAGCGTATCGGAAGCTACAATCCTAACACCAACCCAGCAACCATCGATTTGGATAACACCAAAGCGTTGTCTTGGTTGCAAAATGGTGCGCAACCTACAGACACCGCTCGTGCTATTCTTAGCTACCGCGGCGTATTGTACCGTTTGCACTTGCAAAAAGGTGTGTTGAAAGGAGTAATGACCCAAGAGCAAGCTGACGCGAAGTGGGCGGCTTGGAGTTCAGAAAAAGAAAATAAAATTCAAGCCAAGCGTGATGGTTTAGCGAATGCTAAAGCATCTGCAAAAGCAGAAGCGTTGAAACACGAGCGTTCAGTAAATGAAGCACGTTTGCAAGCGATTACTGCTGCTGCGGCTGCTGCTGAAGCAGTAGTTGCTGAAGCTAGCGAAGAAGTTGCTGCTGCTGAAGAAGCACCTGCTACTGAAGAGGCTGCAGCTGAAGCACCTGCTGAAAACGCTGGAGAATAATATTCAAATAGTTGATTGTAAGCCTCGTCTTCCTTAGACGAGGCTTTTTTTTTCAAAAGATCATGGATATAAAAGATTTATATTTTCTTGGAAAAATAACCAAATTGCACGGTTACAAAGGCGAGCTGACGGCCTGGTTGGATACGGACTCTCCTTTGGATTATTCAGATTTGGAGCATTTGTTTTTATTCCACAAAGGCAAGGTGACTCCTTTTGCTATTGAGTCCATTGGTGCCAAAACAAACACTACATTGAAACTCAAGTTGGAGGGAATCGATTCAGAAGCTGATGCCTTGCCTTGGGTGAAAGCTGAAATTTATATTCAACCCGATGATGTAAGTGAGTTGGATCAAGAGCGAGATGAGATCAAAGAGTGGATTGGATTCCACGTCCACACCGCGGGTTATAGTCCCTTGGGTGTGTTGACGGATGTCCAAGAAACAGGATTGAATCCCATGTTTGAAATTGAACGAAATGGGAAAATGATCTACGTTCCCATGCAACCACAATTTGTACAAGAAATCAACACCGACAAGCGGGAAGTGCACTTGGTTTTGCCTCCTGGATTGTTGGAGTTGTATTTAAACGAAGAATGATTGACGCTATCTTAGCGCCGCAAAATATTTATCACAGTGTTAACAGTAAGCAACCTTTCACTGCGTTTTGGAAAACGCATTCTTTTTGATGATGTGAATTTAAAATTCACACCCGGACATTGTTACGGAGTTATTGGAGCCAACGGGGCGGGAAAGTCTACTTTCCTTAAGATATTGGCGGGAGAGCAGGATACCACAACAGGAGGTGTTTCGATTGCGCCCGGTCAACGCATGAGTGTATTGAAACAGAACCACTTTGCCTATGACGAGATTCCTGTATTGCAAACGGTGTTGATGGGAAATTCAAAACTTTGGGAGGTGATGCAAGAGAAAGATGCCATTTATGCCAAAGCGGATTTTACAGAAGAAGATGGTTTAAAGGCCGCGGATTTGGAGGTGTTGTTTGCGGAGATGGACGGATGGAATGCGGAGAGCGATGCGGCCAATATGTTGAGCGGCCTGGGGATTCATGAATCTTTGCATTCCAAATTGGTGAAAGAATTGAATGGTAAGGAAAAGGTTCGTGTGCTTTTGGCGCAGGCGTTGTTCGGAAATCCAGATATCCTATTGCTCGATGAGCCGACCAACGACTTGGACGTGAATACCATCGCTTGGTTGGAAAACTTTTTGGCTGACTTTCAGAACACGGTGATTGTGGTTTCCCATGATCGTCACTTTTTGGATTCGGTGTGTACACACATCGTGGATATCGATTTCAGTAAGATTCAATTGTACACCGGTAACTATACTTTTTGGTATGAGTCGAGTCAGTTGGCTTTGCGTCAACGTGCCGATCAAAACAAGAAGATGGAAGACAAGCGCAAAGAATTACAAGAATTCGTGGAGCGCTTCTCAGCCAATGCATCCAAATCAAAGCAAGCAACCAGTCGTAAAAAGCTTTTGGATAAATTGGTGATTGATCAAATTCAACCCTCGACAAGAAAATATCCAGGTATCATTTTCCGACCCGATCGCGATTGTGGAGATCAAATTTTACGTGTCGAGAATTTGTCCAAGAAATCCGATGATGGGCATTGGTTGTTTAAGGATGTGGAGTTCACCTTGGTAAAAGAAGACAAAGTGGCGATTTTATCCAAAGATCATTTGGCCATTACGGCATTCTTTGAAATCATCAATGGAAATTTGGCGCCCGATAGCGGCGAATACAATTGGGGAGCAACCATTACCACGGCATATTTGCCCAATAACAATGCGGAGTTTTTTAAGAGCGATGACAATTTGATTGACTGGCTTAGACAATACTCCAAGGACAAAGACGAGACTTATGTGCGTGGATTTTTGGGTAAGATGTTGTTCAGTGGGGAAGAGGTAATGAAAAAATGCACGGTGCTCAGTGGAGGAGAAAAAGTACGTTGTATGATTTCCCGAATGATGTTGCAAAATGGCAATTGCTTGATGTTGGATGAGCCGACCAACCACTTGGATTTGGAATCGATTACCGCATTCAACAATGCCATGAAAGATTGGAAGCACGTGGCTTTGTTCAGTTCGCATGACCATACGTTTACAGAGACTGTTGCCAATCGCATTATCGAAATAACGCCCAACGGTGTAATTGACAAGCGTATGAGTTATGATGAGTACCTGGAGAGTGCAGATGTTAAAGCCCAAAGAGAAAGAATGTACGCTTAGTTCATCTTTCAAAAAATAATCGTACCTTAGAGAAAACGAGCAATATGCGTAATGTAATATTTTGGGCTTCGGCCTTGACTTTTGTTTTGCAAAGTTGTGTGGCACCCCGCAGTGTGCTCAACTCCGGCAAGGTTACCCCCAAAGACAACTTTGCTGCAGGTTGGCAATATGCTGGAAATATTTCCACAGCACCTTTGAGCAAGGCCACGGAGTTGGTTAATTTGAATATTGACCAAATTGCTGCGGCTCAAAATATGTTGGACACGTTATCGCAAGCCGATGCGGAATTGTTGAACCAAAATTTAGAAATCGTCGGACAGGCGGCCATTGCGTATGCGGCAGACCCGATTGGCGCGGGATCTCAATTTTACCTCCGCTATGGTTTGATTGATCGAGTAGATATTGGATACAAATACGCTTCCGGAGCGCACGTTTTTGATGCGCAATACCAGTTTTTGGGTCCAGTGGGTAATGTTGAGGACATCACCGATGAGCGTTGGTACGGTAGTATTGGAGTACAATATGCGGGACAGAAAGTTTCGATTCCGGCTTGGGCTACGCCTCTTCAAAACGCCATCAATTTTGATTTTAGTCGCCGAGACGTGATGGTGCCTTTGACTTTTAGTTACTCATTTGGTAATGAAGAGGAGTATGGTTCGATTGCCATGGGATTGGTAGGAAATTACACCCGATTCAAATACAGCACATTCAATACCGATTTCGCGCAATACATCAACCCCGATGGCTCAGTGAATGTATTGGCCATTCAGGCGGTTGACCAAAAGAGTGACATCTTTGCTTATGGTGGGTTTGTCAACTTAAAATTGGGATATAAATATGTTTATGTTTTACCTGCGTTGTCCTTTTACTATCAGGATTATGGTCAATTTCAAAATGTAATTGGTTCCTCCTTCCATTTGAAAGGTTGGACCTTTGTTCCATCCATTGGCCTTCGCGCGCGAATCGGCAAGAGCACCCGCAATAAATAACCAATCTTCGCCGTTGGTTAAGCAATGAATTTCAGAGGCCTCTTTGTTTTCTTATGGTCATTGGGCAGCATCACGTGCATCGCGCAATATGAGCCCAGTGCCTCTCAAGGGATGCGTTGGCAAACGGTCGCTTTGGGATTGAATACAGCGGACTATCGTGCCCTCAATTTATCGTATGCTTTTCACCAACGAGGGGAAAGCGCTTTGACCACTTTCAAATGGGACATTAGTCGGGAATGGATATCGGCACCCAACGACTCCATAACTGCATTTTACAACAAAACCTCCACGCTTTCTTTGATGGTGGGTGATGCTTGGCGGGGCAATCGTATTCCTTGGTGGATTGCTTCGGGAGTAGGGATGTCATTGAATCTCAGACATTATGCTGATTTGCGACCTCAAAGCAACACAGAATGGCAAAAACTGACCAAGTTCACCATGGGTATTCCGATGTTTGTCGAGCTTGGAGTAAATTTGGGATCCCAATGGGGCATCGGGCTGCACGGCTATGGCAACTGGAATTTCAGACAGGCCTATGCGGGTGTAAACTTGGCAGTTGCCTATCGATTTAAAGACTTTAAACCTGTAACCGAGTGATGGCGGATATTACCACTGAACAAGATGTAGCACTTTTGGTTGATCGCTTTTATGATCAGGTCTTTCAGCATCCCGGTCTACTGCCTTTTTTCAAACACGTCGATTTTGCGGCACATCGTCCAAAGATGATCTCCTTCTGGAATTTTGTTCTTTTGGACAAAGCGGGCTATACCACCCAGGTTTGGGATGCTCACGCGCACATGCGGATTCCACCCGCATTATTTCAAGAATGGGTAAGCTTGTTTTGTAATACCGTGGATACGTATTTTGCAGGAGAAATTGCGGAGCGAGCCAAACTAAGGGCCAAAACTTTGGGCTGGACCTTTGCGGAAAAAATGAAATCTAAGTTCGATGAAAAATAAAAAAATGATTTGGATATTGGGACTTGGATTGACCATGGCCCAGCCTATTTTTTCGCAAAATGCATTGAGCGCAAATGTGGAGGATGCCCAGAAAATGGCTTTTTATATCGATGCCTGCCACGATTCATTGGCCGTCTCATCCGATGATGCCAAGAGCATCCAATGGGCCAATGCCATGGAAGAAAAGTTGTTGGAAATGGCAGCAGTATCGGCCGATAAAAATGTTTTTTTGGGTGATTATGCCTTCTGGAAATTCAGTAAGATTATTTCTCCAGATCAAAGATTTAGATTGATTACTTGGAATGTGCCGCTTCAAAATGGTGAACACATTTACTTTGGAGTGATTTGGATTTGGAGCGAAACGGAAGGTCGTTTTTTTGCAATACCATTGAAGGATTCTCAACGAGATGGGGACAAGTGGGATGCACGTTATTTTGAGGCAGATCAATGGCCAGGTGCGTTGTATTACGAGATTATCCCTTGCAAATCAAAAAGAAAAAAAGAGGTGGATACCTATACCCTTTTGGGATGGGATGGAAGAGACAACATGACCAACGCCAAGGTGCTGGATGTTATAAAGATCATTTCCAATGAAAAGGTGAGATTTGGTGAAGGATTATTTGAAACACCCACTGGAACCAAGAAAAGATTGATGTTCCAATATGCCGACGAGGTGAGCGCATCTTTCAAATACTATCCCAAGAAGAAGGCCATTGTCATGGATCATTTGTCTCCCAAAAACGCGATGATGGAAGGCATTTACGCAGACTACGGCCCAGACGGCACTTACGATTTGTACCAATGGGAAAAAGGAAAATGGAAGTTGTATAGCAATATTGACATCAGCGTTTTCAGTTCCAGTGATACCAAAATGTACAGGCCACCCAAGAGGTAGCCTGCACGCGGTATTATTTGTCGTAAAAATTATTTGTTCTCCATCAAGAAATCGGTCATCTTTTGGAAAAGATGCAACCTGGTTTTTCCGCCGGAGATTCCGTGATTCTTGTTGGGATAGCTGAAGAAATCAAACTTTTTATTTTGTTGAATCAAGGCTTCGGCAAAATCCATTGAATTTTGAAAATGCACATTGTCGTCCGCTGACCCATGAATCAAAAGGAAGGGTCCTTTCAAATCTTTGGCAAAATTCACTGGTGAGTTTTCTTCATATCCTTTAGGATTCTCCGAAGGTGTTCTTAAAAATCTTTCGGTATAAATGCTGTCATAATATTTCCAATTGGTTACCGGAGCTACAGCTATTCCAGCATGGAATACGTTTGCTCCTTTGGTCATGCAAAGACTCGTGGCATAACCACCAAAACTCCAACCTTGGATATTGATGTGGTCACCATCGACATAGGGCAAATCCTTGAGGTATTGGGCAGTAGCAATGAAGTCCTCGGTTTCCAATTTACCCAAGTTCAGGTAGGTGGCGTGTTTGAAATCACGGCCCCTGAACTGTGTGCCGCGGGGATCAACACTAACGACAATGTATCCTTTTTGCGTCAACATTTGATGCCATAAGTAGTTTCTTGATTCATACATGTCTGCGACCATGTTTCTACCAGGCCCTCCATATACGGTCATAAATACGGGATACTTTTTCTTTTCGTCAAAGTTGCTGGGTTTCATGATCCACGCATTCAATTCAGTACCCTGTGCTGTTTTAAATTTAAAGAATTTCTTCTCTGTATGACAATATTCTTTGAGTCGATTGCGCAAGGTGGGATTGCTGATTAGTGTTCTTTTCAATACGCCTTTGTCGTCCAATAAGTCGATGTTGTTGGGCGTATTGGCATTGGAGTGAGAGAGAATGCAGTACTTCATCCCTTTACTAAAGCTGGCGTCATATGTGCCATTTGTGTAGGATGCACCCATCCATGATTGAAGCTTGTGCGATTTGATATCCAAACGATAAACGCCTTTTCCGATGGTGTTTTCCGATTTGGAAAAATAGATATTGTTTTGCGCATCGATTCCATATACATCAATAACCTCCCAATTGCCTTTGGTCAGCTGCTCGCTCAATTGACCATTGGACAGATAATGATACAAGTGTTGGAAGCCATCTTTTTCAGAAGTTAAAATGAATCCCTTGTTGTTGTTTAAAAAGAAAAGGTTGTCATTGATGTCAATGTAGGTAGCACTGGTTTCTTGGTAAACCGCATCGGCCAATGGTGCAATATTTCCTTTGGATAGGCTGTTTTGGATGTTATAAGCAAAGATGCTTAACTCATTTTGTAAACGATTCATCTGGTATACAAACAAACGATTGTCTTCGGGATTCCACTTGAAACGAGGGATGTAGGCATCCGTGTCTTTCCCAGAGAAGACGTCCATGGTGCCCATGGAGGGGAGGTCATAGACGTGAATGGAAACGACACTGTTTTTCTCGCCTGCTTTGGGGTATTTGAAAGTAACACGCTCGGGATACAAACTTCCATAAAGGTCCATCCCATATTCTGGAACTTGGGTTTCATCAAATTTTAAAAAGGCCAGCTGAAGACCGGAGGGGCTCCAGAAAAATGCCTGTGTCATGGCAAATTCTTCTTCGTATACCCAGTCTGCTGCACCGTTGATTATACGATTCCATTGACCGTCCTGTGTAATTTGCGTGGTGGTTTTTTGATCAATGTCGAAAATATATAGATTGTTATCCAAGACATAAGCAACGCGATTGCCTGATGGGCTGAATGTTGCACTGCGTGCTTGTTTTTTTGCATCATTCAAGAGCATTTGCGTTTTTCCGCTTTTCAAATCGTGAATGAAGTAAGTGCTGTAAAAACTGTATCGATACAGCGATTGATTGTTGGTTTCAATCATCAATTTGGATTCATCCGCGCTAAATGAATACCCATCAAAACCTTTGCTCGCATCGTTGAAAATGCTTTTGGAGGATGCAATGATACCTACAGAATCTCCAGTTGCATAGGCATATTTGACAATGTAGTCACCCAATGCTTTGTTGGTTTTCTGCAAGGTGTAATGCAATCCATCGTTCATGGATGGGCCTTGATCAAATCTTTCAGATGAAAAAGTATTGGATGCCCAAATCAATTCATTGGTCAATTCGCTTTGGCTGAATCCGGTAACGGCGATCAAGCTCAAAGCCAGGATAATTAAATTTTTTGTGTTCATAGCTTCTTGAGCAAATATAAGAAGAGTAGGAGGGGTCTTGTACATTTGAATCATGCAGGAGAACTTTAAAAATATCGAGCTTCAGGACATTCAATTCTTCAAAGAAATTTTGGATTCATCCCGGGTAATCGAGGACGAAGAAACCCGAAAGAATTATGGATCTGATGAGACCGAAGATTTGTGTTTTCCACCGGCCGTGGTATTGAAACCGAGTAGTACAGCGGAAGTGTCCGCTTTACTCCGCTATTGCAATGAGAATCGCATTTGCGTCACACCCATTGGTGCCAGAACGGGCTTGAGCGGTGGTGCATTGTCCATTTACGGCGGTGTGGGGTTAAGCATGGAGAAGATGAATCGAATCATTGAGATTGATGAAAAGAATGGCCAAGTGACCACAGAGCCTGGAGTGATTACGCAGGTCCTACAGGAGGCATGCTCAGCCAAAGGTTGGTATTATGCACCTGATCCCTCCAGCAAAGGTTCATGTTTTATTGGTGGAAATATTGCAGAAAATGCAGGGGGTGCCCATGCAGTGAAGTATGGCGTAACCAAAGACTTTGTTTTGAACTTGGAAGTAGTTTTGCCTTCAGGTGAAGTGATTTGGACCGGCGCCAATACTTTAAAGAATTCGACGGGATACAATTTGACCCAACTGATGGTGGGAAGTGAAGGAACCCTGGGTGTTGTGACCCAAGCGGTGTTGAAATTAATCCCTCTGCCACGCCACCAGATGTTGATGTTGGTGCCTTTCTATCAAGCAGAGCAAGCGTGCCAGGCGGTAAGTGCCATCTTTCAAGCGGGCCTCATGCCCAGTTCATTGGAGTTCATGGAGCGAGATGCCATTGATTTTGTATTGCAATTTTTGGATGACGTGGTGGTGCCTGTAGAGGACAAAGTACAGGCGCATTTGCTGATTGAAGTCGATGGTAATTATCCAGAAGCTTTGATGCAAGATTGCGAAAAAATGATGGAAGTGCTTTCACAATTTGATTGCGGTGATCCTTTGTTCGCCGAAGATGAGACGCAAAAAAATCAACTCTGGAAAATGAGAAGAAAGGTGGCCGAAGCAGTGAAGTCCCATTCGGTTTACAAAGAAGAAGACACCGTAGTGCCCAGATATCAATTGCCTGCATTGCTTAGGGCGGTAAAGGAGACAGGAGCGAAATATGGATTTAGATCCATTTGTTATGGACATGCTGGCGATGGAAATTTGCATGTCAATATCATCAAAGATGAACTAACGGATGATCAATGGCACAGTATGTTGCCGCTTGCTATCACTGAAATTTTTAAACAAACCGTTGCCTTGGGAGGAACGCTCAGTGGAGAACACGGTATCGGCTATGTTCAACGGCCATATATGTCTTTGGCTTTTTCCAATGTCGAGTTGGCATTGATGAAATCCATTAAAAATGTATTTGATCCCAATGGCATTTTAAACCCGGGCAAAGTACTATGAAGCGTGTTGGAATTATAGGAGCAGGTGCTGCAGGATATTTTACGGCCATCCAACTTTTGGAATTGGGTTTTGAGGGCGAGATCAAGTTGTACGAAAAGTCTAAGCCATTGGCCAAAGTGAAAGTGAGTGGAGGAGGACGATGCAATGTCACCCATGCTTGTTTTGACCCCAAAGAATTGACCCAATTTTATCCCAGAGGGAAAAAAGAGTTGTTGGGTCCTTTTCATCATTTTCAGCCTGGAGATATGATTGGATGGCTTGCAGAGAAGGGCGTGGAATTGAAAGTGGAAGACGATGGCAGAATGTTTCCAACGACCGATTCTTCCCAAACGATCATTGATTGTTTTGAAAGTCAATTGCCCCAACATACTTTGGTTTTTAATGGAGTTAAGAAGATGGTGCAATCCAATGGGCAATGGGAATTGCATCTGGATAACGGGGAAGTGCATATTCATGATGCCGTTGTGGTAACTGCGGGTAGTAGTCCTCAATTTGCAGACATGTTGACACAATTGGGGGTCGCCATGGTGGATGCGGTTCCTTCGTTATTTACATTTCATATTGAAGACGAGGAATTGCGGGCGTTGTCCGGATTGGCCATTGAGGCGGAAGTATCAATCAAAGACGCTGAGTGGACCACGGATGGTCCCTTGTTGCTTACCCATTGGGGAGTGAGTGGTCCGGCTGTGCTCAAGATGAGCGCATGGGCTGCGCGCTGGTTGGCGGAAAGAAAGTACCATGCCGAGGTGATGATCAATAGCATGCCCAGATACCACCGCGAATCACTGATGGAATTGCTTCAAGGAATTCGGTTGAATGCTGCGCGAAAACAAGTACGAAACGTGGGACCTTCGTCTATACCCAATCGATGGTGGCAGTTTGTCATCAGGGACAACCCGGCAAATGACAAAATGTGGGCGGATGTCCGCAATGCCGAGTTGGAGGAAATGACCCAAGCATTGCTGCAAATGACTTTGCCAATCACCGGAAAATCTACTTTTAAAGAGGAATTTGTAACCGCTGGTGGAGTGGACTTAAAGCAAGTCAACTTTAAAACGATGGAAAGCAAAACCCACCCGCGAATGTTTTTCGCAGGTGAGGTATTGAATATTGATGCTTTGACAGGAGGATTCAATTTTCAAGCCGCCTGGACGACGGCCTATTTGGCCGCCAAAGGCATTGTTGAAAGTGAATCGGTTTCTATTGCGCCTTGAACTTGTTGATGGCGTTTTTGGTAAAATCAGACAACACCAATCTTCCTGATATTTTGGCACGTTCAAACAAAAGGGTATCCCAATGCTCCGTGCCTTGCCAGAATATTTTCTTTAAATCATACATGGCTTCGGGATTGCTTTGAGCCAATTTTTGTGTCAATGTTTCAATGGCATTGTCCATCTCTTCTATGCTTTCAAAGATCTCAGCATACAATCCTTTTTCTTTTGCCCATTGTGCGGATTGCCATTGGGTAGCATCGATGGCCATTTGAGACATCGCGCTCAAACCCACTTTACGCTCAACGGCAGGTCCTACCACAAATGGACCGATTCCTACCGCCAACTCGCTCAGCTTCACCGAAGCTTTGTGGGTTGCGAAGCAGAAATCCACTGAAGAAGCCAGACCAACACCGCCACCAACGGCCTTGTTATGCACACGTCCAATGATTAATTTGGGACAAGTACGCATGGCATTAATTACCAAAGCAAATCCACTAAAGAAGTGATCTCCTTTTTCAGGACTGTCGATTGCGACCAGCTCGTCGAAACTGGCACCCGCGCAAAATGCTTTTTCTCCTTCGCTGCGCAATACGATTACATTTACATCTTCACGTTGTCCTACAGCCGTAATGGTTTGGGCCAACTCTCGCAATAGTGCTCCTGGCAAACTATTGCTTTGGGGATGAAAAAAAGACACCGTAGCTACGGTGTCTTTCATTTCAACGGAAACTTTTCCTTCCATTGTATTTGATCAATTAATTAGTGTCTCTTGGCAATTGGAACGTATTCTCTTTGTGTTGGACCTGTGTAGATCTGGCGAGGGCGACCGATAGGCTCTCCTTGCTCAACCATTTCTTTCCACTGTGCGATCCAACCGGGTAGGCGACCCAATGCAAACATGACAGTGAACATTTCGGTTGGGATGCCAATTGCACGGTAAATGATTCCAGAGTAGAAGTCTACGTTTGGATACAATTTGCGCTCTACGAAGTATTCGTCTTTTAAAGCCACTTCTTCCAATTGTTTTGCGATATCCAAAACTGGATCGTGGATTCCCAAACGGTTCAACACATCGTCGCATGCTTTCTTGATGATGCGCGCACGAGGATCGAAGTTTTTGTATACACGGTGACCGAATCCCATCAAACGGAAAGAGTCATTTTTATCTTTTGCCTTGGCAACGAATTTTCCGACATCACCACCGCTTTGGTTGATTTTATCCAACATTTCGATAACCGCTTGGTTGGCACCTCCATGAAGCGGTCCCCACAATGCGGCAATACCTGCAGAGATTGAAGAGTACAAATTCGATTGAGATGAACCTACCATTCTAACCGTAGAAGTAGAACAGTTTTGTTCATGATCCGCGTGAAGAATCAAAAGTTTGTTCAACGCATCGTCAATTACGGGATCTGGCTCGAATTCATGCGTAGGCAATCCAAACATCATGTGCATGAAGTTTTGGGTATAGCTGTATGCATTTCTGGGGTACATGATGGGGTGACCCATGCTTACTTTGTATGCCTGTGCAGCCAAAGTTGGCATCTTGGCCATCAAACGGTGGATGGTCAATTCAATGTCCTTGAACTGTTGATTGGGATTTTGTGATTCAGGATAGAAAGTAGACATTGAAGCAATCATCGAAGACAACACACCCATGGGATGTGCTCCTGTTGGGAATGCTTCGTTGAAACGCTTCATATCTTCATGCACCAAAGTGTGGTGGCAGATACTTTTTGTAAAATAAGACAATTGCTCATCTGTTGGAAGTTCGCCATAGATCAACAAATAAGCGATCTCCAAAAAGTTACCATATTCAGCCAATTGCTCGATGGGATAACCACGGTAGTGCAAAATTCCTTGCTCACCATCCAAGAAGGTGATGGCACTTTTGGTAGCACCGGAGTTTTTGTATCCACTGTCGAGTGTAATGTAACCGGTTAGGTCACGCAACTTGGTAATGTCAATGGCCTTTTCATTTTCACTACCTACTACAACGGGCAAATCGTATTCTTTTCCGTCGAGTATGATTTTAGCAGTTTCGCTCATGAGATCTGATGATTCAATTTTCAGTGCGCAAGATAGCATTGAATCGAGTTCAAAGTTTAAACAAACAAGAAAAAAATATGATTTATTTAAGTCGTTGATTCAACCACTCGATCAGTTTTCCCGACACCACATTTTGGTAGGGTTTGGATCGATAAGAAGACACCCATTCTATGCCGCGAATGGCATTGGTTAAAAACACCTCATCTGCGGTGAGGAGGTTCTGCGGATTGATGGTGCACTCGTATACTTTTAATTTGTTTTCAAGTGCGAGGTTGATGACATTCATTCGCATGGTGCCTCCTACTGGGCCGTCAGTAAGGGCCGGGGTATACAATACGCCATTGGATACCAAGAATAGATTGCTGGCGGTGGCCTCAATGATGGCTTGTTTGGTGTTTTGTATCAGGCTGTCGTCCCATCCTTTTTCTTCTGCAAAAATGGACGCCATGACATACAATTGGGTGCTCAATGTTTTAAAACCCGCATAGCGGTGCGGATCTTTTTTAACATCGGTGTAGATATCGATGACTTTCCCTTTTTCATTCAATTCAAAATGATTGTTGGGAATGGATTCTACCTCAATGAAGTAATCCAAGTCATGTTCTTTGGGAAGATAAAACCCTTTGGATTTGCGGTAAAAGGTGATTCGCATTCGCGCTCCTTCATTGATTTCGTTGCGAAGCAATAAACCTTCCATTTCTGAGAGCAATCTTTCCAGTGAGAAATCGGTAGGTTGGATTTTAAGCGCCTTGATGGTTTCTTGAATACGCAAGAAATGACCTTCAATAAACTGAACCTTACCATTGGCAACGCGGATGCTCTCAAAAAATCCATCGCCAAAACGATGCGCCCTGTCATCCACGTGAATTGTGGCTTGGTGGCGCAATACATATTCTCCGCGATGAAAAACGTATTCCATGATTAAGCTAAGATAAATGTGTTTTCACCACTTCCAAAAGGGAGCTGTTTACTTCCATTTTTATTCCTCGAACTCCAGCGCCTTCTGCACATTGTACGTCACGATCCCGATCGCCAATCATGATGGATTGTTTGGGGTCAATGTGGTAACGTTGCAATGCCCTCTCCACCATCAATGAATGCGGCTTTCTGCTAATGGAGTTGCCAATTTCAGAATGATCAATGCTGTAGTATATGGCAGTTATTTCAATACCATGATCCAAGCAGGATTGTCTGAAATAGGAATGTATTTCCTCTACAGTTTCTTGGGTATACAAGCCCTTGGCCACGCCGCCTTGATTGGTAATTAAAATAATTTTATAACCCAAATCATGGGCATGTTTCAGTGCATCAAAAACCGTTGGAAGAATGATAAATTCAGCCAGACTGTATGTATAATCGCCGGGGTCGTGATTGATTACTCCATCGCGATCTAAAAAAAGGGCTTTGTTCATTGGTGTTTTTTAAATGATCGAAAGGCAATGAATACACTCACCGCACAGAGTATAGCTCCTGCCAAGAATGCTGCTCCTGGCATGTGAAAAGGAGCCTTGGGACCTGCAAAGTAGCTGAAGATTCCGGTCATGGTAACAGGACCAATGATGGCGGTAATGCTGTTAACTGAGGTGAGTGCCCCTTGCAAATCGCCTTGTTCCGAACTGGGGACGTAATTTCCGATCTCACTTTGCATGGCCGGTATGGTAATCCCGCCCAAGCAATAGGGAATAAGAATGGCGTACATCTGCCATCCTTCGGTGGCAAAAGAAAACAAGATCAGTCCCACCATGTACAATGCGGTGCCTATTAAAATACTTTTTTTATTTCCCAACCAAGGGTTGATTTTTCGAATCAAAAATCCTTGTACAATAACGGCCAACAAACCTACCGCGGCCAATGACATTCCAATGGCGGTTTCATCCCAATTAAAAACATGTTTGGTGTAATAACCCCAAGTCCCTTGAATGGCGAAAGACGCCCAGTATAAAAAGAACAAAGCCAAAACGATTCCAGCCACCTGCGGATGTTTGCGAATGGTTTTGAAAGCCCCAAAAGGATTGGCTCGTTTCCAATCAAAGGGTCTCCTTTTGCTCTCTTCCAATGATTCAGGCAAAGCAAAGTATCCGTAAATCAGGTTGATTAACGACATGACAGCGGCAGCGTAAAAAGGGATACGTGTCCCCATTCCGCCAAGTAACCCTCCAATCACAGGACCAATGATAAATCCCAATCCAAAGGCAGCACCCACCAATCCAAAATTTTGTGCGCGCTTTTCTGGCGTACTAATGTCTGCAATAAAGGCGGAAGCTGTGGTGAAACTTGCACCCATGATTCCGCTGATTATTCTTCCGACAAACAACCAAAATAAACTGGGGGCCATGGCCATAAATAGATAGTCGATTCCCAAACCAAATAGCGAAAACAAAATGATGGGACGTCTTCCATAACGATCACTCAGATTGCCCAATATGGGGGCAAAGATGAACATCATGGAAGCGTAGGCAAACATTAACCATCCTCCTTCCGCCGAGGCTTCGGCTACAGATTCTCCGGTCATTTCCATCATCAATCGGGGCAAAATGGGAATGATAATTCCCAATCCGATGACGTCAATTAACAAGGTGAAAAAGATAAAAATGATGGCGTTGTTGCTGGCTTTCTTCATGTTGCAAATTAACGAAGGAAGATCGTTGGGATTGATGCATATTTGCGGAAAGTCTTGAAATGATGAGCGAGAAAATGAATTTTAACACTTGGTCGCAAGAGTTGTGGTTGAAAGGATTGAAAAAAGAATTGGGCGAGGCCCATCCAGAATCTTTGAATTGGACATTTGCAGAAGGGCTGCATACTGTGCCATATGCTCCAACAGATTTTGCAGTGGCGTTAAATTCATTTCCCAAACAATACACCATTGGTTCATGGATTTCCACAGGCAAGCACGATGAAATCATGGAGGCCTTGATGGGTGGGGCCGAATCTCTTTTCTTTGCTCCCAACGTTTTTGATGCTGCGGAAATGACGGGTGTCTTGGGAGATATTCTCCAATTTCAATTGAGCAGTGAATCCCAACTCAATGATGCCAGAGCATGGTACAATGCCCAAGGTTTTGATGCCGAGAAATGGTTTGGCGCCATTTACGAAGAATATCCGTTCACGGTTGTTTTGAAAGGAGAATCAACCGAGGCGGTTGTCCAGGAAGTCAAAAGGATTTTCACTCAATTGAATGGCAATTGCTGTCAAGTGATTTACCATACAACAGGATCTTATTTCTTTGACATTGCGGTGATTCGCTTTGTTCGCTTTGTGTTAGAACAACACCAGCCCCATCCCATCATTCAAGTGGTGGCCAAAGGCAAAAACGATGCTGACTCTTACAATGATTTACTCAGACTGTCAACGCAAGCCATGTCAGGGGTATTGGGCGGAGCCAATGGCATTGTTTTGCAACCCATTTCACATGACAACCCCAAAGAGGCCCAACGTTGGGCAAGAAATATTCTGCATTTGCTTCGTGAAGAAAGTCGCCTTGAAAACAGAGAGGACTATGGACAAGGGTCCTATTTCATCGAGCAGATGATGGTTCAATTGATGCATGCTTGTGGTATGCATGTACCAGCAACTTCAAAGCAGCCGCATCCATTGGAGCAATATGGTCCTGGACTGGCTCCTTTTAAAGGAGGGCCTTATGCCAGCATGTATACCATTCGCCCTTGGACCATCAGGCAATATGCTGGATTCAGCACGGCCACTGAGTCCAACGCGTTTTACCGTAGAAATTTGGCTGCCGGGCAAAAAGGTTTGAGTGTGGCTTTTGATTTGGCTACCCATCGGGGTTACGATAGTGATCATCCTCGCGTGACGGGTGATGTAGGAAAGGCAGGTGTAGCGATTGATTCAGTGGAAGACATGAAACAATTGTTTGACCAAATACCATTGGATCAAATGTCGGTTTCGATGACCATGAATGGGGCAGTATTGCCCATCATGGCCTTCTATATTGTTGCCGCAGAAGAGCAAGGGGTAGCAGCCAATCTTTTAAGTGGAACCATTCAGAATGATATTCTGAAAGAATTTATGGTGCGCAATACGTACATCTATCCGCCAACCCCCAGTATGCGCATCATCAGTGATATTTTTGCTTTCACCAGTGTGCAAATGCCCAAGTTTAATCCCATTTCCATTTCGGGTTATCACATGCAAGAGGCTGGGGCGACGTTGGAGATTGAGTTGGCCTATACCTTGGCGGATGGACTGGAATATGTTCGTGCGGGATTGACCGCAGGAATGAAGATTGATGACTTTGCTCCGCGATTGTCCTTTTTCTGGGCGATTGGCATGGACCACATGAGTGAGATTGCCAAGATGCGCGCTGGAAGAATCATTTGGGCGGAATTGATCTCTCGTTTCAATCCCACTAATCCCAAGTCGATGGCATTGCGCACGCATTGTCAGACCAGTGGTTGGAGCCTGACTCGTCAAGATCCGTTCAATAATGTGGGGCGCACTTGTATTGAAGCCATGGCCGCTGCCTTGGGAGGGACCCAAAGTTTACATACCAATGCCTTGGATGAAGCCATTGCTTTGCCCACCGACTTCAGCGCACGAATTGCGCGCAATACCCAAATCTACATTCAGAAAGAAACCGATATCTGCAAGGCCATCGATCCATGGGCGGGTTCGGTTTGGATGGAAAATAGAACGCAAGAGATCATGGATGCCGCTTGGAAGTTGATAGAGGAGGTGGAAGCCTTGGGAGGCATGACAGCCGCCATTGAAGCGGGCATTCCCAAATTGAGAATCGAAGAGGCGGCTGCAAGACGTCAGGCCAAAATCGATAGCGGAAGAGAGAAAATCATTGGCGTGAATTTGTTTCAGGTGGAAGAAGATACCGTCATTGATATTTTAGAGGTAGACAATCAAGCCGTGCGCGCTGAGCAGATCGAAAGATTGGCTGCTATCCGAGCCAATCGGGATGAAAATAAAGTACAGGCATCTTTGGCTGCTTTGACCCAGGCCGCGCAAAGTGGGGAAGGTAATTTATTGGAATTGGCAATCCAAGCTGCGCGACACAGAGCCAGTTTGGGTGAGATTTCAAATGCATTAGAAGTAATATTTGGACGACACCAGGCGTCCGTAAAATCAGTATCCGGCGTGTATTCTTCAGAATCATCACAAGATCCGGCCTTTCAAAAGGCATCGGCTATGGCCAGCGAGTTTGCTGCAAAGGCGGGACGTCGCCCCAGAATCATGGTGGCCAAAATGGGACAAGATGGCCACGACCGTGGGGCCAAGGTAATTGCCACCTCCTTTGCGGACATGGGCTTTGATGTGGACATGGGTCCCCTTTTCCAAACCCCAGAAGAAGTGGCCAACCAGGCCATTGAAAATGATGTGCACATCGTGGGGGCTTCATCCTTGGCGGCAGGTCACAAAACCCTGGTGCCGGCCTTGATTCAGATACTCAAGGAAAAGGGAAGACCTGACATCATGGTGGTGGCTGGTGGCGTGATTCCCGAACAAGATTTTGCCTTCTTGTATGAAGCCGGTTGTGCGGGAATTTTTGGTCCGGGTACCAAGATTCCAAGTGCGGCCATTGAAATCTTGGATATAATGTTGGAGGCAATCTCCTGATTAATGATTTATTTTTGTAAAAAGAAAAAACAATGCCCCATTTAAGTAGCAAAGCAGAGGCCATGCCGGCTTCACCCATCAGAAAGCTCGTTCCCTTTTCAGAAGCCGCCAAAAAACGCGGCACCAAGGTGTATCATTTGAACATCGGTCAACCCGATATTGAAACCCCACAGGTGGTGAGAGATGCCATGCGCGCACAAGATGCACGTGTAATTGAGTATTCTAACTCGGAGGGAATGATGCCTTATAGAGAGGGCTTAAAAAAATATTACGCATCCAAAAACATCGCGTTGGAAGTGGCGGACATTATGGTCACCACCGGCGGATCTGAAGCATTGGTTTTTGCTTTTATGTCCACGTTGAATCCAGGAGATGAAGTGATTATCCCCGAACCCTTTTATGCCAATTACAATGGATTTGCAGTCATGGCAGGTGCTACAGTGGTGCCCGTTACAGCCGTGATTGACAATGGATTTGCATTGCCCGCCATTGCAGAGTTTGAAAAGAAAATTACCGATAAGACCAAAGGTATTTTGATTTGTAATCCAGGTAATCCTACCGGGTATTTGTATTCCAAAGAAGAATTGGAGCAATTGCGTGATTTGGTATTGAAGTACAATTTGTTTTTGTATGCTGACGAGGTATACCGCGAGTTTATGTACGAAGGAGCCGTACCCTACAGTGTCATGAACTTGGCCGGGTTAGAAAATCACGCCATCATGATTGATAGTGTCAGCAAGCGATATTCCATGTGCGGTGCCCGTATTGGAGCCATGATCAGTCGCAACAAAGAATTGATGTCAGCGGCACTTAAATTTGGTCAAGCGCGTTTGTCTCCGCCTACGTTTGGACAATGGGCGTCCATGGCCGCATTGGAAACGCCACAATCCTATTTTGATGGAGTGGTGGAGGAATATGTCAAGCGCAGGGATATTTTGGTGGATGGTTTAAACTCGATTCCCGGCGTGCGCTGTCCCAAACCGCAAGGTGCTTTTTATTGCATTGCTGAACTTCCCATAGATGACTCCGATAAGTTTTGCCAATGGATGTTGGAAAGCTTTAGTCACAATAATCAAACGGTGATGATGGCTCCAGCTACGGGATTCTATGCTACACCAGGCAGCGGAAAGAATCAAGTTCGTTTGGCTTATGTCTTGAATGAAAATGATTTGCGGGCTTCTGTAGAGTGTTTGAAGATTGCTTTGGAGCATTACAAATTCTGAGGAACTCAATTATCTTTTTGCGCCTTTGCGAAAACCTTTGCGCTCCTTGCGTTAAAATTCAAAATTCATTAAACGCAAAGTTCGCTAAGAATACGCAGAGAACGCAAAGAGAAAACCCCTTGCGCCCTTTGCGAAAACCTTTGCGCTCCTTGCGTTAAAATTCAAAATACTTCAAACGCAAAGCGCGCCAAGAATGCGCGGAGATCGCAAAGAGGACACTTGAGATAAGCCATTGCGTCCATTGCGAGACCTTTGCGTCCTTTGCGTTAAAATGTCAGATGTTTCAATCGCAACGCTCGTCAGGTATGCGGGGAGCATCCTAAGTTTTCGGTGAATGTCATTTTTTTTGCAGGCAACCGAATTCTCTTAATTGTTATCATTGTATTATGAAAAATGCAATCTTAACTCTATTTGTTTTCATCTCATTGATGTCCCAAGCGCAATGGAATTCTGATCCCAGCGTCAATACCCCGGTTTGCACAGCCAACAATTATCAAATTGATTTGCGCATGATGGAAGATGGAGAAGGAGGTTTTTTCATTGTGTGGAAAGACTATCGCAATGGCACTCCGGACATTTATGGGCAACGTGTTGATTCTTTGGGTAACTTGTTGTGGCCCAACAATGGAGTGGCCATCTGCGCCAATACTTCTGACCAGAGCACGCCAGGCTTAATTTCTGATGGTGCAGGAGGGATTATCGTTTCTTGGAGCGATTGGAGAAGCGGGATTGAACGGGACATCTATGCCCAACGAGTGAATGGCGATGGCTTAACGCTTTGGACGCCCGACGGAAATGTGGTAGTGAATAAAGTGAATCGCGAGCACAATCAACGCATGGTCATGGATGGCGTGGGCGGCGCGATTGTGGTATTTGAACAAAAAAATTCAGCCACTTATGATTGGGAGATTTGGGCACAAAGAATCGATGCCAATGGGCAAGCGGTTTGGGCACCCGGAGGCCAAGCGGTTACGGGCGTGATGTCAGAGCATTTGAATGAACGTATTCAGAGTGATGGCCAAGGCGGGGTCTATGTCACTTTTCAAGATTTTAGAAATGGAATGGACTACGATGTTTATGTCCAGCACCTAGGTCCAAACGGGGAGTATTTGTGGGGTTCAGGTGTGTTGGCGTGCAATGCACCAGGAACGCAAACCAATCCTAAAATTGATCCGGACAACAATGGGGGGGTGATTGTCTCTTGGACCGATATGAGAAACGGTACCGATTATGATCTTTATGCTCAACGCATAGATGCCAGCGGAAATTTATTGTGGGGAAATACGGGCGCTCCCGTGGCCATTGCTCCAGGCAATCAAAGTGCAGTGGATTTGTTGTCCAATGCAGTAGTGGATGGTGTCATTTTAACTTGGAAAGACCAACGCAATATGTTGGACTATGATATTTATGCAGATAAATTATCCTGGGATGGGGTTTCTCTCTGGCAAACCAACGGAAAACCCGTTTGCAACAATACAGGCAATCAGATCAATCCCAACATTACGGGTGATGGAATAGGAGGAGCCTCTATTGTTTGGCAAGATCAATCTTTGGGAAATTTCGATATTCGCGCACAGCGTATTCACCCAACGGGAGCCTTGCAATTTGGATTGGATGGCTTCGTGGTAAGCAATGCGCTTGGTGATCAAACCAGTCCCAAATGCGCATCCAATGCTTTTGGCGATGGATACATTGCATGGGAAGACAATCGAACAGGTTTAGCAGACATTTATTGCTCAACGCTACATTGGGGTGGAGATTTTATTGCTGTGCCAGAGATTCAAAATTGGGCGGTCAAGTTGTATCCCAATCCTGTAAACCACGATCTGTTCTGGTCCTCGGTTAATTCTTGCGATGAAGTTTGTATTTTCAATCTTCAAGGTCAAGTGGTTTTCAAAGAGAAAACGCTGCTTAATCAAGGACACTTGAATGTCGCGGATTTGCCTGCAGGAATGTACATATTGCAATTGAAAAAGGACAATCAAGTTATTCCAATTTCATGGATAAAAGAGTAATTGCTGCTTTTGTTTCGTCCTTGATTTTCTCGCTGGGACATGCGCAATGGGAGACGAATACCTTAATCAATACACCGGTTTGTATTGAGTTTGGCAAACAAAACGATGTTCGCCTGTTGGGGGATGACCACCATGGAGCTTTCTTGGCTTGGAAAGATGCGCGATATGGAAATAACAATCCGGATATTTATGTTCAGCATTTGGACTCATTGGGCATTGCGCAATGGGGCTTGAATGGAATGGTGATCTGCAATGATACTGCGGACCAAAGCACGCCCAATTTGTGCACCGATGGTGCCGGGGGATTTATTTTGGCTTGGTCCGATTTAAGAAGCGGGACGGAACGGGATGTATATGCCCAGCGGGTTTCCAGTACCGGCGAAATTTTATGGTCATACAACGGCAATCCAGTGGCCAATAAACCCAACCGTGAGCACAATGAGAAGATTACTTCTGATGACGATGGAGGGGCCTTCATTGCCTGGGAACAGTGGGATGACGTGCTTCAGCAATGGAATATTGCATTGCAACATATCAATGCGCAAGGTCAACGCTTGTGGAATGTAACTGGCATCGTGGTCAGTGATTTTTCTGCCAATCGTTTAAACCCCAAACTGCAAAAAGACAAACAAGGCGGCGTTTATGTGGTGTGGCAAGAATTGCACAATGGTTTGGATTATGACATTTATGCGCAACGATTCAATGCCCAAGGAGAGCGCATGTGGACCAACAATGGATGGCCTATCGCAACTTCACCAAATAGTCAAATCAATCCAAAAATAGACCCCGATACTTTATCCGGAGGTTTCTATGTGGCTTGGGCAGATAAACGGAATGGTTTGGATTATGATATTTACGCACAACGGATGGATTCCTTGGGCAATGCCATTTGGCCGTCCAATGGCATAGGCGTAGCCACATTAAATGGCAATCAAAGCGCGGTAGACATCATCAGTACGACACAAACCCAAGGTTTAATTCTGACGTGGCGCGATGCCAGAAGCGGAAACAATGACATCTACGCCCAGAAATTGGATCCCAATGGTGGTGTGCTATGGATGGATCAGGGCAAGCTCATCGCAACTTCACCTTACAATCAAATCAATCCCAACATTTGTTCGGATGGTGCCAATGGCTGCATCATCACATGGCAAGATTCAACTTTCAACGATTGGGATGTTAAATCGCAAAAAATTTCGGGTGATGGTCAACTGCTTTGGGCCATCAATGGGATTACGGTATCGGATGCGATTGAAATTCAAGGACATCCCAAAAATATTCCGGATGGATATGGGGGAAGTATTTATGCTTGGCAAGACAAACGGGCCAATCAATATGATATCTATGCTCATCACATCAATGCCGATGGTAGCAGTGGGGTCAATGGATTGGAAGAAATAAAAAGAGAAACAATTGAACTTTTTCCCAATCCATCTTCAGAGGGATTTCAATTGCGAGGAATGAATGGCGGTCGTTTGGAAATATCCAATATGCATGGAGAAGTTGTATTTTCTGGCTGGTCCTATGCTGCGGTATACGGACAAGATCTACCCTCGGGACTTTACGTAATCAAATGCTACACACCCAAAGGCATTCAGAATTTGAGGTGGATCAAGGTTTAGTTTATTGAATCGCTTGAACACTGCGAATCTCCGGAAACGCCGTGCGGATGGTACTCTCAACGCCCGCTTTCATGGTCATTGAACTCATGGAACAACTGGTGCATGCCCCATGCAATTCAACCAAGACATCCATTTCGTCGGTAATATCCACTATAGAAATTCCACCACCGTCGGCTTCCAAATAAGGTCTTACTTGGTTCAACGAGGCGTCTATTCGGGCCATCAAATCTTCTTTATTCTCCATGACTGTCTTTCTTTTTCCTAAACGGAAGCATTCGCAATTCGCGCTCGAAGTTACCAATCATTTCATCAAAATAAACATGTGCGCTATTTTCATCGTTGAGCACTGCGGGCCTTCCCACATCTCCAGCTTCACGAACACTCTGAATCAACGGGATTTGTGCAATCAAAGGCAATCCTTGGTCTTCTGCCATGTTTTTGGCTCCATCTTGTCCAAACAAATATTGACGATCATCTTCATTCCCACTGGCACTGAACCAGGCCATGTTTTCGACGACACCCAAAATGGGAACATTGATCGCCGGCAAGTTGAACATGGCCACTGCTTTGGCAGCATCTATCAATGCTACAGGTTGAGGGGTTGATACAATCACTGCTGCGGTTAATGGGATGTTCTGCACAATGGACAAGTGCACATCTCCCGTGCCGGGAGGTAAATCCAAAATCAAATAATCCAAAGGCCCCCAATGTGCATCGGTTACCATCTGATTCAAAGCTTTGGTGGCCATAGGGCCGCGCCATACAATGGCTTGATTGAGGTCTGCAAAAAATCCAATGGACAATACCTTCACACCATATTGTGCAATGGGCTCCAATTTGGAAGTGCCATCCACCTGAATCAAATTGGGTTTTTCATGTTCCAAATCAAACATGAGTGGAGCAGAAGGTCCATAAATATCGGCGTCCAAGTACCCAACACTGTATCCTTTCTTCGCCAGGCCACACGCCAAATTTGCACTGATGGTGGATTTGCCTACGCCACCTTTTCCCGAAGTTACCGCGATGATGTTCTTAACACCGGGTAAAACCTTTCTCAAATCACCCTCACGTTCATCGCCAGAAATCGGAATGACATCCACTTCGGTTTTAAACTCAAATCCCAAGGTGCGCTGAATGGCAAAAGTCACCGCTTCTTTCATGCGCATGCGCGAGTGCATGGCGGGATTGGAAACCTTGACTTCTAAATGAATATTTAATCCTTCAACTGAAATGATCTTGACCAAATTCAAGGCGACAATGTCCTTCTTGAGCTCGGGCTCCATGACAGTGGACAATGCATCAATGATGGCTTGCTTGCTAACACTCATGTTGCAAAATTAAGCACATTGAACACGAACTAAATTTTAAAACTGAAAATAAATGAAGGTCTGTTCTTTGCCAGCGAAAAGCAAAATGGAAATGATCAAGAGGTAATAGAATCCCCACCGAATCCATCTTTTGTGGGAGGTAAGAAAATGTTGAATCGCATATGGCTCACGACGTCCTTTCCATTCCAATAAAATAAAGACGATCACCGTCAGTATCATGTACAAAGGACGCACAGCGGGCACGGAGAAAAGGCTCGAGGAGAATATGGTTTTTATCATACCCCAAGCCTGGGTCATGGACTCAGCACGAAAGAATATCCAAGCCAAACAAGTCAAGGCAAATGTGGTTCCCATCTGAAGCAATTCTTTGAAACTGGGATAGGTACTTTCTTCCGCTACAATGCCAATATTGTTTCGATTGGAACCCAACAACATCAAGGGTAAAAAATAGAGGGCATTGATAAAACCCCATGCGATAAAAGTCCAATTGGCTCCATGCCAAAATCCACTAACCAGGAATATGATAAATGTATTTCTGATTTGCATCCATTTTCCGCCTTTGCTTCCGCCAAGTGGAATGTAGAGATAGTCTTTGAACCAAGAACTCAAACTAATGTGCCAGCGTCTCCAAAATTCTGCAATGTCTCGCGAGAAATATGGATATGAAAAATTGCGAAGCAATTCAATACCAAAAAGTCTTGCAGTTCCCAAGGCGATGTCACTGTATCCAGAAAAGTCGCCATAGATCTGTATGGCAAAGAAAATCGCTCCAACAAAGAGGGTAGCGCCATTGTGGTCTTGGTAGTGGTTAAAGATCTCGTTGGCGTAAGTGGCACAATTGTCGGCAATGATTACTTTTTTAAACAAACCCCATAAAATTTGTCTTAGGCCATCGACACTCTTGGCGTAATTGAAACTTCTTTTCTTTTCAATTTGAGGCAAAAGGTGAGTGGCACGTTCAATCGGTCCCGCCACCAACAAGGGAAAAAAGCTGACAAAAACAGAGTAGTTGACAATATTTCTGTTGGGGGAAATGCGGTTATAATAAATGTCAATCACATACGAAAGACCATGGAAAGTATAGAATGAAATTCCAACGGGGAGGATGACTTGAAGGGTCCAAAAATCCACATGCCAGCCCGCCGCGGCGAGGGAAGCTTGAAGATTTTCTGCAAAGAAGTTGTAGTATTTGAATACCCCTAGAAATCCCAAGTTGATGATGATACTAGTCCAAAACCAAAACTTTTTACTTCGGACATTATGGGCATCGGCCATTTTGATACCGGTAAAGAAATCCAAAAACGTGGAGAACATCAACAAAAACATGAAGCGATAATCCCAACACGCATAGAAGTAATAACTGGCCAATAGGAGTAAAAGATTTTGCCATTTTAAATCTTTATTCTGCAAAAGCCAATAGAGCCCGAAAACAATCGGTAAAAAAACCAGAAAATCGAGGGAGTTAAAAAACATTATTCTTTAATGAATGTGACAGTTTCGAAGGTTTTGAGTGGGGATGCCAAAAAGTACATTCCTTGTGGGAGCTGTTCAACGGGAACACTTTCTCCTGGATAAAAATACAAGCGTTGAATCCATTGTCCTTGTGCATTGTAAACCATGACTTCCTCCGCTTGGGTCAAACCAACCAAGGTCAATTGTGTATGGGCCGGATTGGGATATGCGTGAAAAACAGAAGTATGTATTTCAGGTGTGTTGGTGACTATGGGTTCGTATTGACAATTGAAATTGTATTGACAAATTTGCTTCGCCAAGAACTGCGTCATAAAAGATAGGGTAGTGTCGTAATAGGCTTCATTGCTCAAACTGGGAACATGATCTTGGCCTTCATGAATCTCAAAGCAATGTTCTACGTTTACTTCATTCATTCTTTGGTTGATGCTGTAGCTTCCATCTACTTCGGTAACCGCAAAACCAAATAAACTCAATACTGCCGAACCATAAGGAACGGTGTTGTCGTTGGTGCCGTGCAAAAGCATTGCGGGCTCATCACCCGCATGAATCCATGCCGTGTCACCCAACGCACCGCAGATATTAACCAATGCATTGATTTCTGAGGAGTATCCGGCATTTCCGCTCAGACCTTCCATGGAATTGTCAATGCCTGTTGCATTCATATCCAAAAAGGAGGGCAACTCTTCGGGTTGATCCAAATAGGCCAAATGCAAAGCACAAAACCCACCTGCGCTAACACCAGCAGAATAAATCAAATCGGGATTGATGTTGTACGGATTACCATTTTCAGCGGCTGATTTTCTGAAATAGCGAATGGCAGCCTTTAAATCTTGCGTGCCACGCATCACTGCCGCAGTGGCCTCAGCTTGCAAATTGGCAATGCCAAATCCCAATCGATAGTTGATGGAGGCAACAACATAGCCCATTTTGGCCATGTCTTGACAAAAGCCAACGACGTCAGGGCCAGTTTTGGATCCAGTAATAAAGGACCCGCCATGTGCGACCACTACCAAGGCGCGGGGTGCAGTACCATCTCCATCGGGTTGGTAAATGTCCATGGTCAAGGATTGCGCAGCCCCTTGATAGGTGACGTTGCTGCCGTATACCACGTCACTTTCCAGTGTGTAGTTGGTGAAAATCTTTTGGTGATATCGGCCATTATCGCATTGAGCGAAAAAAGAAAGGGTGGAAATCAATATTCCACCCAAGCTTAGTATTCGTTTTTTCATAGTCTTGGTTAGAGCGACCAAGATAAGGGAAAACTAGGATTTTTTAAATCGTTTTGGCTTTCCTTTTTGGGGATTCGAAAATGATTTACTTTTTGTTTTCACCTCAAAACGTGGTTTCTTTTTCTCGTGATCCCTTTTGTCTGCTTTGTCAATTTCTTTTTCAAATCGATTTCTTGATGGACCTCTTTCGGCTTGCTCACCATACGTTCTGCGCGGCTTATCATCTCCATCTCTACGAGGAGGACGATCTCCGTAAGATTTTCTTGGCGCGCGGTCATCACCATCTCTGCGTGGCGGACGATCTCCGTAAGATTTTCTTGGTGGGCGGTCATCCCCGTCTCTGCGTGGCGGACGATCTCCGTAAGATTTTCTTGGTGGACGATCATCTCCGTCTCTGCGAGGAGGACGGTCACTGTATTCTCTTCTGGGTGGACGATCATCTCCGTCTCTGCGTGGTGGACGATCTCCATAAGTTTTTCTAGGTGGACGATCATCTCCGTCTCTGCGCGGAGGGCGGTCACTGTATTCTCTTCTGGGTGGACGATCATCGTAGGATCTGCGCGCCGGACGCTCTTCCTCATTACGCTCTACCTCATGATCTTCAATTTCCATGCGTCTTTTGGTTCCACCTTCTCGATTTCTTTCTACCGTAACCTGGGTCATGCGCTTTCTTTTGCCTTCGCGCTCGGTATCTGTATCACGCAATGGCTTGATTGTCCCGTCCGTTTTTTTCAAATCCTCAGTTCCACCCAAACGAATACCTCTGTCAGTCAAGGTGATTTTCTGCTCTTTGTACAACAACCCCGCAGCTTTTTTAAATGTCTTTTTTGACATGGTCAAATAACGCTTGATGTCTTCAGGGTCACTATCATCGGTCAATCTCAAATAACCTTTGTTGCTTTCCAATACAGACAAAATGCGCTCGGCGGCTTCGTCAATAAGGGCTTGTCCTTCTTTTTGGGTGCTTACGGTTATTTCGTTGTTCTCTACTTTGCGGATATAACCTTTGACTTTATCTCCCTCTCCATAAGTGCGCAACATTTCTTGCTTGAAAAGAAGTCCCATGTATTTGCCTTCGATAATCACGCGTCGTCCCAATTCCATGCGTTCGCCGATGATCATGTCTACTTCGTCACCACGGTCAAAAGGAACATATCCATTTTTGATGTGGGTATTTAATTTGGTCGAAGCATAAACGCGTTGACTCATCTCATCGTACAATAAAATGATCAACGCCCAACGGCCCTCTTCCAGCTCGTCTCTCATTTCAGGGAAGGGTATCAATATGTCGCGGTCGGTACCAATATCAATAAAAGCGCCCAGGTTATTCATGTTTTTCACCTTGAAACTACCAACCTGACCTACTTCAATGGTGGGCAATTTTGTAGTGGCTATGAGCTGCTTGTTGTTATCGAAATATGTAAATACGGTAACCTCTTTTCCTTCCTCAGCTAGGCCAGGAAACTCTCGTTTTAATAAGGGAACTTGTTCTTGGGCATCTCCGAGATGGATAAATTTTCCTTCAACAGAGTGAACCAATAGGGTCTGGATTTTTCCAGGTTTTATCAAAGAATTCATTATTGCAAAGGTAGAGCCTTGTCTTGTCTTATTTTTGTAAAAAAGAAATTCAATGAAAAGAGTATTGTTCATGATTTTGTGCTTGTCACCGATTGCATTACTGGCACAATGTCCTGCTAACCAAGTTGAGGTGACCATCCAAATGTTTACAGACTTTTATCCTGAAGAAAATTATTGGCAGTTGACTCCCAACGGTTTGGGGTGTGGCAACGGAGTTATAGTTGAAGGCGCCAATTTGGATGTAGGTTGTTTGGGCACTGTCAGTGCGGCCAATGGTGAAGAGTATTTGCCCAATGATACCGTTTGGACCAATGCGCTTTGTTTGGACAGTGGGGCTTATGATTTGATTTTTGTTGACTCATGGGGTGATGGTGGAATGGAATTCATGGTATATGAAAATGGAACCCTAATGAATGTTTTCAATGGCTCTGGATTGGGTAACGTCTTCACTTTTACGTTGGGTACCTCCAATTTGCCTACCAATGATTTGCCATGCGATGCGATACAGATTTATCCGGATAGTTTGCCAACGCTAATGACCAATGTCGCGGCCACTTCGAATGTTGGTGAGCCCATACCCATGGGGTTGGGCTGTGATATTCCAGGATCATGGTGTGAAACCACTTTGACCAATTCGGTTTGGGCTACTTTTGTCCCAAGTGCTAATGCAACGTATTTGATTTCAACCTGTGATTCTCTGACCGATTTGGATACGCAAATTGCGTTATATCGCGTGGATGATTGCAATGATTTCACAACCTACACTTTGGTTCACGCCAACGATGACCAAACCAATGGATGTAACTCGGGCGCATTTTATGCATCCACCCTGACAACGTCTTGCTTGGATACTGCTTTTCAATATTTGATTCAGATCGATGGATATGGCGGTAGTGTCGGAAATTTTGCTTTGCGAATTGAAACGGTTGCATTGGTGAATGATACTTTGGATGCTTACATTGTTCCAATCAATTGTCCCATTTCCAATACCGATACCTCTACTGCAGCCATCATGCCTTATATCTTGGACATGGGAATTGATTTGCATTGCAGTTGGACTTCAACCAATGGTTTCATTTCCAGTGACAATTATATTGATGGATTGACGCAAGGCACGTATTACTTAACCGCCATTGACGCATGCAACAATACGTACAACGCACAATATGAGATTGCAGTTCCTGCACCTTGGGATGTGACGTTTACTGCCATTGGGCCGGCGTGCCCAGCCTCCAATGACGGATCCATCAGTGTCGTTGCGGCAGGAGCAACCGCCCCTTATTTTATGTTTTGGTCCGGTCCCAACAATTTCTTTGAGTATGTGTTGGACATTGCCAATTTGGATGAAGGCGTGTACACGGGTTACTTGAGTGATAACAATGGTTGTTCTTTCGAGATGGAAATTACCTTAGCGCCCACATTGGATTTGAATCCAGGGTTGCCAGATACCACCCAAATTTGCTTTGGAGATCCACTGAATTTGGTTTGTGGTACTTTGCCTGCAGATGCCTCAATCTTGTGGTCAGATGGTTCAACGTCCAGCACATTATCCTATCCAGCGATGTCTTTCCCAGTAACCAGTCAAGTTGATTTCTCAGTCACTATATCCACTCCCCAAGGTTGTGAAGAAACCCACAATGTAGTGGTGTTGGTTGATCAAACATGTGTCGGTGTGAACGAGTTGTCCCAAAATTGGGCGCAAGTATTCCCCAATCCTTCGCAGGAATCATTTCAAATCAAATCTGTGTTGGGTGGCGATTTTGTAGTGAGCAATGCCCAAGGACAGTGCATAGAAAAGATTAGCATCAAGCCCATGTCAACCCAAATCATTGGAGAAAATTGGGCGAGTGGTTTGTATTTGATTTCCAATGGAAACCAAAGTATGCGCTTGATTAAAGAATAATTTTTATCTTCGTCTCAATGATGAAAAGAATCGCCATATGGTTGCTCATTGTGGTTTACCTACCACAAACGATGGGAATCCGCATGGCGATTCATTTTTGTGCAGGAGATTTTGATCGAATTGTCTTCTTTGATGATTCGGATTCCTATTGTGATTGTGGCGCAGGAATGTCCAAAATCGGTAAGCCTCACAAATCTTGCTGCAAAGATGTTCATGTTCGATGTGAAATCAAATCCAAGCAAGTCCCGTCGGCCCAATTGCATTGGGAGGCTCTGGAAATCGTAGATTGCATAATTCCATGTCATGTCATTGGAAGTCCTTTTGAATTCGTTCAATTTTATTGTCCTTCGGGCTTTCGGGTGCACGATCCACCGCCTGTTCTCGTTTCCAAAGTTTTTCTTCGTAATCAAGTTTTTCGCTTATAAGATTTTGTTGTTTTTAGTTTAAAGAACAACGTTAAATCTTATTGTAAAAACATGAATAAAAATTTTTTAAAGGCGTTCAGCCTTATCGCGCTAAGCGCTATTCTTTGGGGATGCAGAGACAAAGAAACCGAAACTCCAACGCCTGTTAATCCCAAAATTAATTTGGTATTCTCGCACAAGGTGGGTGATCAAGAAATCGTTCAAGGGCAATTCTATTCCCGAAGTCAAGGGGAGAGTTTTTCTTTTGACATGCTAAAATATTATGTTTCCCAAGCTGCATTGGTCAACACTGCTGGGGATACCTTATATTTTACGGGTCACAATTTGATGGATGCCTTCAATGCCAATCGCAAAAAGGCTAGTGGTTCTATTGATCTCGATAACGCCCAAATGTCCACTTTTAATGAGTTGATTTTTGGCATTGGAGTGAGCCCTGAATTCAATACTTCCGGCGACCAAGCGGGTGATTTGGATCCTGCCTTTGGTATGATTTGGACATGGTCAACGGGTTATATTTTCATGAAGCACGAAGGGCAATTTATCGATAGCACCGGTGCTACGCAACCTTTGTTATACCACTTGGGAACATCGCGTGCTTACCAGCGTTATAGCATGCCGATCAATATTCAACTTAAAAATGACAAGACCTATGATATCCATGTGGACTTCAATTTTGCGGAGGTATACAACAGTCCCAATCTAATCACTTTCACGGATAACAACGTCATTCAAAGTAGCGGCTCACAAGACATTCCGTGGATCAGTAGCATGGTGCAGAATCTGCAAAATGCATTTTCAGTATCATCAATTCAAGTTAAATAACATGAGAAAGCTATCCTTTTTTGTTTTGTTTTTGATGACGATGGTGGTGGCTTCTTGTGATCGATGCAAAGACAATCCTCAAGAATTTCAACCCACGCCTTATACCTTGGATATCCCATCCAGTTTGCCGGCCATGTCTATCCCTTCAACCAATCCACTCACAGTGGAGGGAATAGCCTTGGGGCGAAAATTGTTTTATGATCCGATCCTTTCTGGAAACAACACCCAGAGTTGTTCCAGTTGCCATATTCAGTCTACTGGATTTTCTGAGCCCTATCAGCACAGCACGGGAATTGATGGAATTCAAGGTACGCGCAATGCAATGCCTCTGATTAATTTGGGCTATCAACCCAATTTTTTCTGGGATGGTGGTGCTGCTGATATTGAAAGTCAAGCGTTGGGTCCTGTAACCAACCCCATTGAGATGCACGAAACTTGGCAAAATGCGGTCATCGAATTGCGCAATCATCCCGATTATCCTGCGCTATTCAAGCAAGCATTTGGAATCGATCAAATCACCTCTCAATATGTGGTGAGGGCGATAGCTCAATTTGAACGAACACTAATCAGTGGAAATTCCAAATACGATCGTTATGTCCAAGGATTGGAATCACTTACGGATCAAGAGATGTTGGGTCTTCAAATTTTTACAGATCCAATGAAAGGAGATTGCAATCATTGCCATGTATTGGGATCTACTTTTTCTGATTTTGAATACCGAAATACGGGATTGGATAGCATTCCAGTGGACGAAGGTCGTTTCCGTATTACTTGGAACAATGCCGACAAGGGCAAATTCAAAACGCCTTCTTTGCGAAACATTGAAGTGACAGGTCCTTATATGCATGATGGAAGATTTATGACGTTGCTGGAGTGTGTGGAGCATTACAACTCGGGCTTCCATTATGCGCCCAATTTGGATGCTAATTTATACACTGCTGTCAAAGGGAGAATGAGTATCGAAGAGATGGAGGCGGTGGTGGCGTTTATGAAAACCTTGACGGATCATGAGTTTCTAAATAATCCAAAATTTGGTGCGCCGTAATGGAGCGAAAGTCAAAAAAGGCGTGCACTGCACGCCTTTTTTTTGCTTACTCTGCTGGTAAATAAGTGAGGCTCGTAAATAATTTGGGATTCAAATATTTATTGGCTACCTGTTGAATATCCGAAGGGGTGATGCTGTTGATTACCTCAAAAACTTCCTGCATGGTATTGATTCGATTGTACACCCATAAACTTTTGCCGTTGTTAAACATCAGCGACGAGCCACTGTCTTGCCCCAAAGCCAATTGGCCCTTCAACTGGGTTTTATATCCCTCCAAGGTTTTGGGATTGAAAGCCTTCTCACGCAATTGCGCCAATTCCTTATCAATCAATTTTAGGGCTTTATCCAGTTGTTGAACCTCTGTCCCAAGATAAATGGAGAAGACACCGGTATCCGTAAAAGGAGAGTAGTTGGAGTCTACTTGGTAAGCGATTCCATGCTTTTCTCTGATTTTTAAATTCAAGATATTGTTCATGGCTGGACCGCCCAAAATATTATTCAGTAATATAAAACTGTGTCGGTCTTTTTGATGCAAATGGGGAGCTCTGCACGCTATTCCATGATGGGCCTGATGAATTTCCTTGGTAGATTTCAAATGCAACTTTTTGTAAGCCGAATAATCTGGACGATTGAAGGTAGAATTTCCCTTGGATACCCCTTCAAAATGCTTTTCTAAAATGGAATGAAGCTTTTCTTTGGACATGGGACCGGCATAACTGAATACCATGTTTTGCGCAACAAAGTTTCGCTTATAGAAATTCAGGATGTCCTTTTGCTTAAAAGACTTAACGGTTTCTTCTGTTCCGAGAATGCTACGACCAATGGGATGGGACGGAAAGATCATTTCATCCATCTCCTCAAAAAGCATATCGGTAGGGGAGTCCTTGTATCCATTGATCTCATCAATGATGACATCCTTTTCTTTTTCCATTTCCTCCTTGTCAAAGGTGGAATGGAGAGCGATGTCAGCAATCAATTCTACTGCACGGTCCGTATGTTCATGTAGGAAAGACGCATGAATCCATGTTTCTTCTTTGGCAGTAAAGGCATTGATTTCGCCGCCCACGGAATCCAATCGGGACAGGACTTGCGTGTTATTTCTTTTGGTGGTTCCTTTGAAAAGTCCATGTTCAATGAAGTGAGCCAAGCCGTGCTCAGCAGGAAATTCATCACGGCTTCCGCAGCCAATCATCAATCCGCAATGGCCAATGGCACGTTTCATCGGTTGGTGTACAACTCGAATGCCGTTGCTTAATTCGTAAACAAAGGGGAAGTCTAAATTTTCCAAATCTGTCAGCTTAATCAATCCATACACCCCAAGCGTCAATCGCTATGGCGGTTTCTGGTTGTGTTATTTTTTCGATTTCCGCTTTGGATTTACCAGCATCCTCAGCCAAATGGCGGAGATATTCTACAGATAAATTATATCGAAAAGCCCGTCCATGAACGAGGCATGATTTTTTTTCACAGCCTTCCAAAGGAACGCCAAAGGCATGGTCTTTCATAAAAACTTTGGTCTTCATTGTACCATCGGCATTTTGGATTTCCATCCAACATCCTGCTTTTTTGCAGGTTTGAATAATTTCTGCGGAAATGATCATGTCCACGCTATCCGTCATGTCCATGGCTTTGTAAAGATCATTCAAGGTGAACTTTTGACTTTTATCAAATGACTCGCCATAAAATTGTGCTTGAGACCAACTGTTGAAAGCAATGACAACTGCCGCCAATGCCAAAATGTGTTTTTTCATATTACAAAAATAGGGTGTTTTCTTACATCGATTTTACAAAGAATTCCGTTCTACGGTTCTTGGATCGACCTTCTTCGGTGTCGTTGGGTGCAATGGGTTGTGTTTCGCCGTAGCCCCGAGCGGTGATGCGCTTGCCATCTACTCCTGACTTTACCAAAAAGTTCATGACCTCAAATGCCCGTTCCATGGACAATGCCAAGTTGTCCTCATCCCTTCCCGAAGCATCCGTGTGTCCGCGAATTTCTATGATCATATTGGGATGCTCATTCATGAATGCAGCAAACTCTTTTAATATGGGCAAGGAACTTTCTTTCAATTCTGCTTTGTTGGTACCATAAACAATGTCCGGAATAGGGAAGGGTTGATCACTGGCCAAGGTCTCTGTCTTCATGTCCAATTTTACCACGACAGGCGGCACAGTATCTTCTTTGTGTGAAATGATGCGTGTATTGAAAGCAACATCATCGCCCTTGACACTCAAGGTAACATCTTGTTTCGTTCCTACTTTCATGATGGTGGCATAGCTTCCGTCATCTTCGTTAACCTTCACTTTCTCTGTTTCTCCGCTTTCAGAATATTTGATTTCGACAGAAGCATTGGCTGCTGGTTCTCCTTCTTTATTCTGAACATTGCCTTTCACGACCATCACTTTCTCTGGCTTGGCAGGGGGAGGCATCTGAAAAGAATACACATCCCAAGTTCTTTCTCCTCTGAATTTCTTGGCGCCAAAATACCCGAGTTCGCCATCACTACTCACCACAACACCAATTTGGTCGTTCTCATCGTTGATGGGATAGCCAATATTTTTCACTTCGGTGAATGATAAATCATCATTCATCTTGGTGTAATAAATGTCCATGCCGCCAACGCCCAAATGACCATCACTGGAGAAGTACAAGGTTTTGCTATCACTGTGAAAATAGGGGCCTTTCTCTTGGCCTTTGGTATTGACTGTTCCTTTCAAGGGCTGAGCCACTCCCCAAGTCCCATCTGCTTGACGCATGCTGAAGAATAAATCATGGGAGGGATTTCCGCTGCCATCTTTTATGGTGCCTTCTCGGACGGTAGCAAACACCAAGACTTGTCCATCACCGCTCAGCGTAGGTTGGCCTTCCCAGCCGTTGTCGGTATTGATGTTGGGCCCTAAATCCACCAACTCTTCCCAAACATAAATTTTATTGCCCTTGTCATCCAATTTCTTGGTGTATCGGGTGCTGTACAAATCGAAATTTCCTGGGTTCTTGGGCTTTGGATTTTTTTTGGCAACGATCATCTCTTTGTTGTCCAATGAGATGGTGATTCCGCCGTAGTTGGAGCCGATGTTGAATGGTTTGGGCAAGGGATTGCCATTGTCAAAGTAAGCGTTGATATCGGAACGCTTGGACCATGTCAATTCTTCTACCATTTTTGGTTCAACATCTCCTTTTGCTTGGCGCATGAACTGACGGGTGTAGAACAATATTTCTCCATCTGGAGAAAGCAAAGGCAGATATTCCTCTTTGTCGGAACATACGCCTTCTACCTTCATGGGCTCAAATGGGGTTTTGTTCTGGTAGATTTCTCTGTATGCTTTTACGTGGGGCAGCGCTTCTTCTACCTCCTTGTATTTCTTTTCATACTGCTTTCCTACCTTGGTGGGGTCATCTGAAGGGAAACGCAGAAATTTCTCAAAGTAGAGTAGTGCATCGTCAAACTCCCGGTCAGCATAGGCCATGGCGCCCAGATAGTAGAAGGGTTCTGGATCATACACCTCACATTTGGCGACCAAATTTTTTAATGTCTCCTTGGCATTATTGAAATCCATATCGCTGTTCTTGGCTCGGAGAAATTCCATTTCGCCCAAAGCATGCAAACAGGGCAGACATTCAGGGTCCATTTCAATGGACTTCATTACGGCCTCACGTTTTTCTGAGGAACTTCGATCTTTGTCCTTGGCCTTTTCTAACATCTTCAGTGTCTTGGGCGAAGGGATGTGCTCGCATCCTTCGTCTTGCGCCTTAACGCCAATAGACAATCCAAGGGCAACCATCACCCCCAACCAAGTGCTTCTTTGCATGACTTACTCTATGGTTTTACAATATTGACCCAAATGGATTTTTCCGTCCTTGAAATAAAAAGGATAATTTTCACCCAATATCTCTTCCATTCCTTGAATGGGGTTGGGGCTATCTTTTACAAATTTCCATTTGAAATTCTTGGTTTTGTTGTTGCCATCAATGGCAACACCACTGCCGTTGGAAATCAAGGTCATTCTTTTGATCACATCACGGGCCTCAGGACTGTTGCAGATTCCTTGGGCTTCTTCGCAGCAAGCATAGGTACCGTACAAATCACCCAATGAGAATTCATACATCTTTCCAGGTTCTTCAACAATCTTTTCTTTTGGGGCAGCAGGTGCTGTTTTTTCCTTGGGTTCCATGTTGAGCTCTGGCTTTCTAATATTGGGCTTGGTAGTATCCGCAGGAGCCATATTCATTTCTGGCTTTCGAATCTCTTTCTCATTCTGACCTTCGGTCTGTTTCTCGCTCAGTTTCTCACTCTGTTTTTCGCTCTGTTTCTCGCTCTGCATTTTATCAGGGCTGAAAGTTTTGGTCTCTGCTTCGGTCAAGCTGATTTTTTTCCCTTTGAAGTAGGCGGTGATAAATGCATCCTCGTATCCCATGGATTTGATTTTGGCCAATTGCGCTTGGGCTTCTGAGCGCTTCATGTATTGTCCGGTGGAGTAGCGGTACAAGTTTTTGCTTGGAACATATTCCATGTTCAAGTTGGGGAGTGTAATTTCTCCTTCCAAAGCGGGTCTTCCAAACACCCCTACCTGGATGGTGAAATATCCATTCTCATCATCTTCAATTTTATTGGCTGCCAAAGCTTTGTCGCTGGTTGCCTTGGACTCATTGGTTACGGGCTTTGGATTTTTCTTTTCCTCTTCCTTGGCTTTTTCAGCAGCATCAATGCTTATTCTTTTGCCGTCTTTGTAAACTACAACAAAGGCATCGGCATATCCCATTTTTCTGATTTCATTGCGCGCGGCCATGGCATCACCCTTATCCGGGAAAAGTCCTGCCATATAGCGGGTAAAGCCATTGTTTAATTTTTGACCCATCACTGGAGCAAAATCATTGAAGGTGTTTTGGGGAATGGGTTTTTTGAATGCACCTACTTGTACGGTATAAACAATTCCCTCGGGCATTGGCTCATCCACTGGGATAGGATTTTGTGCACCATAGGCCGATTTATTGATACGTACAAAGAAAGGTTTGTCAACACGCTCAGGTTTGGTTCGCATCAAATCCATTGCGTCTTCTTTGCTGTATGTTTTGCTTTCTAAGACAATTCCATTTTTCTTAATGGCATCTTCGCTTAATGTTAATCCACTCAATTGACTGGCCAAATCTGCGTCAATCTTTTCAGATTGATTCTCTCCTTCATTTCCGCTAGTTTTTTTCTCAGTATTTATTGCCACATCCACTTTGTGCGTGCTGTATTTGGCACGAATGGCATTGGGATCGCTGGCCAACAAAAACGCCTCTTCTTCTGTTCCGTACAATTGGAATATGGGCAATGCATCAATGGCCTTGTTCATGTGGCGATACATGCTCGCCACCATCATGTCTTTGGCAAATGCCGAGCGAATCAATTGGTCTTTTTGTATGGGGTCTGTGATGGTTTCTGCCTTCTTGCGCTCATTGACTGCAAGCTCACTAATTGAATCTGCGTCGTGGCGGATTTGCTGAATAAATTGATTCAGTATGGATTCAGACTTGATTTTAGATTCGTTGTCGTAATATTTTTTCAATGCAACCTCTTTCTCTGCATCTACTTCTTTCTTAGCGATGGCACGATACACTTCACGATTGTCCACTTCAAGCTTGGCTCTGCGATTGACCAATGAGGTGTAGTTTTTTTGCAGAACTTGTTTGTTGGTTGGATTGGTCTCAGTGCTTAAACTTTTCTCAATTTCAAAAATGGCTTTGTTCAAGCTGTCCATTCGTGCGCGTTCTTTGAAGGATCCACTGATGTCGGGATACTTTTTCATGAGGTCGTACACTTTGTGTTCTTCCATCGCGAAGTTGGCATCGTATTCTTTGAAGTTGGCACTGTCGATTACCTCTTTGATGACCTTGGCTGATTTCAATGCCAAGGCTACATCCTCATTGTCATCTGCTTTTGGACTGTATGGCCCTTTTTTATCTTCTGGTTTCCCCTTGGGATTTTCGACAGGGGGAGTGGTAGGATTTTTAGGTGTATCCGTTTTTGGATTGGCTTCGGTGGTGGTCGTTGCACTTTTTTCTGTTCCTTTGGAATTGGTATTGTCTGCGACATCTCCACCACTGGCTACAGGTATTGCTGGACCTTTCAAGTCAGGTGAATTGACTGGCTGGGCCACTTCTTCTATGTCATAATTGCGTGTCCAGGATACTTTGGCTTGATCAAAAAGCAAGGTATGTTTAAATGGCTCGTTGGACTTGGCATTTAAAGTTTTCACTTGTCCTTGAAGTTGTGCGATTTCGTCTTTGGATAGGGGAGTCTTTTCGGCTTCAGTCATTCCCAAATCTTCTTGGTTGGTCATTTGGGTATACACCTTGTTGGCCATTTGTGCGCTCACGGCTTCGTCATAGGTTTTCTTGACTTTGGGGTCGAACAAAATAACCTCTGACTTTTTGTTTTTAGCACTGGCTTGGGTCTGAGCCAAAGAAGGGGCATTGTTCTTCTTGTCTTCTATGACTTTGGCCTCAAGTACATTAAGCTCTTTGACCATGTCCGTGTATGTTTTGGCGTTGGCTTGATGCGAATTTGCCGTGGCCTTGGCTTTTTGCGGCATGGCATTGGCTGGCTTCTTGGGTCTTGCTTGCTCTGCCAACAATCGTTTTCTTTCTTCACTTAACACCTCAATGGCACCATCGACATTGTTGTCTTTGAGGAAGCTTTGAAGTTTGGTGGCTCTGCTCAACAATTCCTTGGAAGTGGGTTCCAATGTGGCTTGATACTCCGATAACTGATTGCCCAAATCCAATGCTCCCTGTGCCTTTAATCGATGGGCCTCTGCGGCTTCTCTCAATTCATTGGCTTGATTCAACATCTCTTTGTCTTGATCCGTAAAGATGTATGGACTTCCTTTGGCCTTGGCCGCTTCCACTTTGTCGGAAACTATTTTAACCAATGAATCGGATAGAGCGGTCTTGGCTGCCGATTGCTTCATTTGTTGACGAGCCAATTGGAATGCGGCTTGTTTTTGTTGCTGAACCACCGGAATCGCTGCACTTGCAGCTTTGGCCTCGGTCTTCATGTCCGCCAAAATTTCTTCGGTGGTTTTGTTTTTTGCAAATCCGGCCAAGGCTGGGGCGTTGGTCATGCTTCTTTCCAGTGATGCCGTTTCGGCTGCTTCTTTGCTCACGCTCATGTTGGATTTGCCACGCAGCAAGGCCGCTAATGCATTTTCCATCCCCGAATCAATGTTGCTATCAGCGCCATTGCGCACTACCAATTGACCAGACCCATCTTCTTTTTTCACGGCATTCACCGTTTGTGGGAAGTATACAGCGCCTGATCTCCCGGGCTGGACATCAAATTCAGAAACCAATTTCTCTTCGCTATCCGGAATCGAAACAGTATAACTGTATCTTCCCGGTTTTGGGAAGTATACATCAAATGCTCCAGATTTAACTTCAGCAGTTACCTCACTCACAATCTCACCCGTTTCCAGATCTTTGACGACAATCTGCGCCACGTTATTGTCCGGATTTTCCATGTTGGTGAAGTGTCCTTTGGCGTAAATAATTTCCAGTGGGGTCGTCTCAAAAGAGGTTTGATACAAGGTGTAGTGATTGATATCTGAGGTTCGTCCCGTAGCAAAAATGGCGGTTTGATTGGCCGCATCTGCTATGAACATCAAGTCATCATCTGGGGTGTTGAAGGCAAAGCCCAAGTTCACGGGTTTCTTCCAACGTTTGCTCAATGAATCCAAATCCGATCGGAAAATATCATATCCACCCATGCTGTTGTGACCAGTGGAAGCAAAGTACAATCTTTTGCCATTGGGATGCAATACAGGATAATCTTCATCGTACTCGGTGTTCACCTTTCCTGCAAGTGGTGTTGGTTTTCCATAACTTCCGTCAGGTTTCAATTCAGCTTGATACAAATCCAATCCTGAAGTGTCACTCAATAAACTGAAGTAAACAAACTTGGGTGTTCCGTTGATGTGTATAAGGTGTGGGTCTGTTGACTTGCGATCACGGCTACTTAAAAATTCGGTGGGTGTGGTGATGATCTTTCCGCCAACGGCTTCCAATGGCATGTATCGGAAAAAGTTGATTCGCTCGGCTTCCACTTTTTTCTTCACGACCATCTCTTTGGGATTGGCCAAAATTTTAGACCCGTAAATGCACATTTGAATTTGTCTCAAAGCGTTGTATTGCTCAATAACTTCAGGTTCCGCAGTATCCAAGAAAGTTTCATAAGCATTGCATGCTTCTCCAAATTGATAGCTCAAATGCAAGGCGCGTCCCAGGAAAAAATAGGCTTCTGGAGAACTGTATCCACCTTTAATGGATTGCTTTAAATACTTGACAGCACTGGTTTTATCCGCATCGCAATAGGTAGCACATACTCCAAAATGAAAGGTGTAATCCATGTTGGATGGTGAGAGTGCAATCAACTGTGAATACAGCGGATATGCATCTGCATATTGACGGGCGTTGTAAAAGCCCAAAGCTTCTTTGGCCAGTTTGGTTTCGTCTTTCTTGGTCTGTCCAACGCTATCAAAGGATAGAAGAGTGATAAAGAAAACGATTAGTATATTGAAAATAGGTTTCACAGTTCGGTTCTATTGAATCACGAAATATAAAACATTCCGTGCAATCAACCAATTTTCTTCGGCTACATTTGTAGCATGTTAAATCCTCGTTTCCCCTTCATCCTAATGGCCTTGGCTATTGTGTTGGGTGCATTTGGCGCCCACCTTTTGCGTGATCACCTCAGTGTGAAAATGTTGAATGCATATCAAACAGGTGTTTTGTACCACATGGTGCATGCTTTGGGTATGATTGCGATATGGGCTTTTCGAGAAAAAATAAACAATGAAAAGGTGTTCAAACAATCCTTGATTCTTTTGTCCTTGGGAACAATAATGTTTTCAGGCTCGATATACCTTTTGTCGTTAAATGAATGTTTCAACGGTGGATTTCAGAAGTGGATTGGGCCAATAACGCCCATTGGTGGAGTGTTGATGATTGCGGGTTGGTTGCGCTTGGCTTGGACCGGAATCAAGGGCAAAGGTCCATTGATTGTTTTAATTTTTGTGATGGCTTCCATTACCTCCTTTGCCCAAATTTCAATTTCCAATGTAACCACTTTCAAAGCTGACCTTCAATGGGTGAGCAGCGCTGAAGCGCAAGGTTACATGGTGGTGAGGGCCAATGGTAACTTTTCAGGAACTCCTGTCGAATTGATGTCATATTCCATCGGAGATACAGTAGGCAATGGGCAGGTGGCTTATTTGGGCAATGGGTTGAGTTTCACGCAGTGGGCGTTAAGGGCAAGCGAAACATATGCTTTTCAACTATATGGGGTGATCAATGGTTTTGCGGGACCAACTTTCTTCCCATTGGGCGATGTTGCTACTTGTTCTACACCTTTCAATATGATGGCCAATTATTATGATAATGTGGATTCTACTTCATCCAACTTTGTGAATGACTTGAAGTCAAGAATCCGGTCGCCGTATACCAAAATTAGTTACAATAGCTACGACGAAACGATGATTGCTGAGTATGCTCACGTGGATACCGCCGGAGGGCAACAAGTGGTCAATTGCGTGTACTCTCAGTTTCATTATACCTACACTCCGCCTTTTGATTGGCTTCCCATCAGTAGGGAACATACCTATTGCCACAGTTGGATGCCGAGCTATGCTTCGACCAGCACCAACGAATATGCCGATCAGCATCACTTATTTCCAACACAACAAAACAATGCCAATGCGGTGAGAAGCAATCATCCATTGGGTGAAGTGACTACGCCAGCCTCCTCTTTTATTTTGGGTACACTTGGAAACAATGATCAAGGATATTTGGTCTATGAACCTCGCGAGGTTCACAAAGGGGATGCGGCAAGAGCGTTGCTTTATATGGCTCTGCGATATGATGATGTCAATGGTTTGAATTGGACATATGATTACTTGAACAACACTACCTTGCCCGGTTTAAGTGAAGGTCCTCAATCGGTGGAGACCTTGTTGACCTGGCATTTTCAGGATTTGCCTGATGGATATGAAAGAGGTCGAAACGATTATATTCAGAGTATTCAACAAAACCGAAATCCATTTGTGGATCATCCTTTTTGGGTGAATCGAATCAATTTTCACGATTTGTCTTATATCGCAATCCCCAATTCAACGGAAGAATTTGTAAATGAAGAATGGCGGGTGTTGGACAATGGTGATCAACCCATGCTGATTAGCCATTTGGATTTGCCCACGCAGTATGAAGTTTTTGATGCGATGGGGCACTTGATTTTCGTTTCTAAACAATCTTCGTTGTTGTTTCGATTAAATGATTGCCATTTGGCGCCAGGGAGTTACGTTGTGCGGACAAACAATATTCAAGGCATTCGAAATTTCAAATTGTTTATCGGTCGCTAAAAACACGCTGAAGCAATTGGGCAACGGCCTCTGAGATGCTGATTTCATGGGCCAATATTTTTCTTTCCAATTCCAACGCGGTTGTGCTTTGATGCAAATGGCTTTTCATTTGGCGAATCCATTCGTGCTCAAATTGCCATGTCAATTGCATTTGCCGGCGATTTTCCCATAGACGGGCCTTGCTCCAAGATTCAAACTTTTCCAACTCTTCCATTAGATGATCCACACCTTGATTGGCCAAAGCAGAGAGGGTAACCACGGGAGGATGCCATTGGTCTGGGCGCTCTGGAAAAAGATGTAGCGCGTTTTGATATTCGGCTTGGGCATGGCTGGCTTGCGTGGTGTTGTTGCCATCGGCTTTGGTGATGGCCATGATGTCACACATTTCCATAATGCCTCTTTTGATTCCTTGCAATTGGTCACCAGCTCCTGCTAACATCAGCAATAAGAAGCAATCCGTCATGTGGTGAACAGCGGTTTCGCTTTGCCCAACGCCAACCGTTTCGACGATGATTTTATCAAATCCCGCGGCTTCACAAAGCAAAATGGCTTCGTGCGTTCTGGCAGCCACACCGCCCAATTCATTGGCAGAGGCCGAAGGGCGAATGAACGCTTGGGGGGACATGGACAATGTTTCCATTCGGGTCTTGTCACCCAAAATGGATCCTTGCGTGATGGGGCTGGAAGGGTCGATCGCCAAAACGGCAACCCGATGCCCCGCATGAATCCATCGTTGACCGAGGGATTCAATCAAGGTTGATTTCCCAACGCCAGGAACGCCAGTCATCCCCAAACGAAAAGACCTCCCAGTGTGAGGGAGGATCTTTTCTAATATTCTTTGTGTGAAATGTCGGTGCTGAGGCAAGGTGCTCTCCGACCATGTAATGGCTTGAGAAAGGGCGGAACGATCGCCTTTCAGTATTTGTTCGGCAACCTCATTCCATTCGCCCCGATGTAAATGCTTTCGCATGGCCTCCACAAGATGCTTGCGGGAATGGTCTTTTGAAGCATCCAAAGGGCCCATGGGTTTTATTTATAACAGACCTCTTTGGCTGCCTGAACCACATCTTTGATCTGTGGCAATGCTGCTTCAATCAATGTGGTTGCAAAAGCAAAAGGGGTATCGGTTTGTGTCAAACGACGGATGGGTGCATCCAAATAATCAAAAGCATTGCGCTGAACTCGGTAGGCAATTTCAGTGGAGATACTGGCAACTGGCCAACTCTCTTCCAAAATGATCAATCGATTGGTTTTCTTAACTGAGTTGATGATGGTATCAATGTCCAAGGGACGAATGGTGCGTAAATCAATGACCTCAACACTAATGCCTTCTTTCTCACATTCTTCAGCTGCGGCCAATGCGGTTTTCATGATTTTTCCAAATGAAACCAAAGTGACATCTGTTCCTTCGCGTTTGATGTCTGCAACACCTATTGGTAAAATATACTCACCATCTGGAACCATGCCTTTGTCGCCGTACATTTTTTCAGACTCCATGAATAAAACGGGGTCATTGTCGCGAATAGCCGCTTTCAATAAGCCTTTGGCGTCGTATGGGTTAGATGGGGTAATTACTTTCAATCCGGGTACATGCGCATAGAAAGCTTCAAAGCTTTGACTGTGTGTCGCGGCCAATTGACCCGCAGTACCGTTCGGTGCGCGGAATACAATGGGTACATTGTATTGCCCGCCGGACATTTGCAACATTTTTGCTGCAGAATTGATGATTTGGTCAGCAGCCAAAATGGCAAAGTTCCAAGTCATGAATTCAACAACGGGACGCAAACCATTCATGGCTGCACCGACCGCAATACCGGCAAATCCCAACTCCGCAATGGGAGTATCGATCACACGCTTGGGGCCGAATTCATCCAGCATTCCTTTGGATGCTTTGTATGCTCCATTGTACTCTGCTACTTCTTCTCCCAATAAAAATACAGAAGAATCTCTTCTCATCTCTTCTGACATGGCCTCACAAATGGCCTCTCTAAACTGAATCTCGCGCATGATATTTCTTTAATCGAACAGTACAAAAATAAGAGATTGAGAATAAAACAAAGAGATTATTTGGAGAAGTTTTAAAATAATTACTTTTGGCCCATGAGTAATTGGACAGACAACGAGAGCAAAACTGAAATTGAGAATATCACGGAAGATTCAAACGGGGATAAATATCCCGCCAAGCGCCACGGTTGTGTTTCGGCATGGCTTATTTTTAGTTTGGTTGTGTCAGGTATCGGTGCAATTATGGGGCTCTTTTTCTCAGATCTTATCGCTACTTTGGATGGAACCAGTGAGATTCAACCTTCCTATTACATTTTTACCGGTGCCATCGCAGTCATTGAATGTGCTGGTGTTTGGATGATTTTCAAGAAAAGAAAATGGGGATTCCATGTGGTGGTGATTGCCGCGATGTTTAGTGGTACGTTGTCCTATTTGGCCAGTCACGAATGGCTATCTTTTACTTCACCATTTCTCAATGTTTTTCTTCTATACATGATTCTTCAAATTGCCAGAGGCAATGTTACGGCCTGGAGTCAGTTGAAGTAACGCTGATGTGAATTTCTCCACCTGTGCTGGGTTTTATAAAATGGATGTTGCCGCGTAGACTTTGAATGCGGGTGAAAATCCCCTTTAGTCCATGACCCTTGGATTGATGAAGTATGCGTTGCACATCTTCCTGAGAAAGTCCAATGCCGTCATGCAATATTTCAACATGCAACCGCACTACGCCTTGCATGGTTTCTTCATACATGCTCACATGGGTTTTCTTGGCTTGTGCATGCTTTAAAATGTTATTCAAACTCTCTTGAATGATGCGAAACAAATTCACCTCAACAAAGGATGAAAATCGAGGAGTAGTAAGGGAGTGGGTGAATTGAACTTTCAATTGCTGTGAATCATTGATGGATTGTATCAGCTCTTCCAAGGGAGGAATGATTCCAAAATGTTGAAGTGAAGGTGGGGAGATACGATGAGAAATTTGTCGAATTTTTTCTATGGTTTGATCAATGAGAAATTGCGTTTGCTCGTAAATCTCTTCGGGGTTTTTAAACTCCTCAGGATGCGCGTTGGCATGGGTGACTTTCATTTTTAAAATGGTCAACAATGCGCCGATATCATCATGGATGTCCATAGCGAATTGGTTTCGATTGATTTCTTCTGATTCCAAAGAAGCTTCAATCAATCTTCGCTCAAAGTCTTTTTCAATCTCGTGTTTCTTGTCTACCTCCAAATTGATACGTTTTTTATAAGTATCAAAAAGGCGAACAAATCCAATCACAAAGGCAACGGCCAGGGCCAGGGAAATGGTCAGGAATGGGATGATAGGGATTTCGATGGTAGTTTCCACAGCGCAAAAGTGAGGATAAGTTTAAAAATAATCAGCGAGATCAATTGCAAGGAATACATCCAAATAGGGGGCTGATGAATTTGATCAAATACAAATTGTAAAATGATATTGATGTTGAAGTAAAACAAGATGCCCACATTGACCACATCAAAAGTATAGTCATCCAAATGCTCAGGAGACCGGAGTATTTTGTGAATGATGTGTCTCAACGCGTAACAGACAAATATTACGTTTCCGACATTGCGGGTAGATAGAAATTTTATTTCGGTACCCATCTCAATTCCCATGAACCCAAAGAATAAAAGGGAGGACAGAATGATATGATTCCACCGCAACATGGAGTGGTGGTAATATAAATAATTGATGAGCAGAAACTCATAACTCAACATCGACCAAAACCATACATTTCTTTCTGAGGCATCCGGCCAAAAAGAATAGGACGCTACATGAAAGAGGGCCTGGGTAAATATGAAAATAAAGATGATGCGACAAATGCGGGTTTGTCTGCTTCTACTTAGCCAAAGAAAGGACAACACCGGTATCCAATCCAAAACCAAGGCTGCTTGCTGTATGGTGGAGTTAAGCGGCAACGATTCTTAATCTTTTTGTAAATCTACTTCAAAAGTAGTCCCTTTTCCCATCTCAGAGCTAAATACAATGGATCCGTTGTGCAATTTGGCAAATTCTTCAGATATAATCAGCCCCAATCCACAACTGGGCTCTCCTTCTGTTCCTTTGCGGCTAACGTTTTCACCGTGCTTGAAAAGTTTGGGTCTCATGTCATCGGGAATGCCGATTCCGCTATCTTTTACCTCAAAGTGAATTGTGTTTTCTTCTTGCCTTGCAGATACAAAAACATGTCCATCTTGGGGTGTGAATTTAATGGCATTGGATACCAAGTTTCTCACAATACTGCCAATCATTTGTTCATCGCCGGACATCATTAAATCTGAGGGAATGGAAACTTGAAGATCGATATTTTTAGCCTGTGCTTGTGTTTTGTAAGGGTGTAGAACTTGCTCAACCAAATCGTAAATATTGACTTGAACTTTTTCAACCACCATCATGCCGCGTTGAATTTTAGACCAGTTCAATAAATTCTCAAGAAGTTCGTGGAGATTTTTGGAAGAAGTGTGAAGCATACCAGAGTATTGAATCAGTTCCTCCTTGGAGAAATTGTACTCTTTGTCACTCATCATTCCTGTCATTTGAATCAAGCCAGCCAACTGACTTTTAAGATCATGTGAAATAACTGAAAAAAGCTTGTTTTTGGTATCCATGGCTTTTTTCAAATCTTCCCCTAGTTTTACTTGATCAGTCACATCTCTTCCAATCGCATACATCTTGTGAAAGACAGGAGAGAAAGATGCACGCCATTCGATCCAATACATTTTACCGTTGCTGTCAAAATGTTTACATATGGAACCATTACTGGGACCACCGGAGATTCTTTTGATGTAGCGATCCATCACCACTTGGGCATCTTCAGGCGTCATGAAGTCAGTAAATTTCCGGCCTTCAAAATGGGCAATGGGATACAAAAATTTCTCTTCCCAAACTTTATTGACTTGAATCAAGGTGCCATCATCGGACAACAAACAACAAAAGTCAGGGCAGATGGAGAAGAAGAAATTGATTTCTGAAGAAGTTCCCATGGTTGTGTGTTTTGTTCTACGAAATTAAATCATTACTTTCGATGCTTATCATTAAAAAATGAAAAAAGCACTCTACATCTTCTTGGCCATCATGGTCATCCTTTTTGGATTCTTGGCCTTCAACGGACTCATGCGATCTCCAATTGTGGTGGAGAAAGAAGTCCCAGGGTATCAGTTGATGTGTTTGGATTTCAAGGGACCTTATCATGAGATTGGAAGCACCTTTGAAGCATTGCAAAGCAAATGCACTGAAGCGGGGGTAAAACCCAATTTGTTGGGTATTTATCTGGACAATCCAGAGACGGTGGCTGAGGAGAATTTACGTTCAAAAGCCTGTGTCATTATTCAGCCAGGTGACAGTGCAAAATTGGCCGCTCTGGGTTGCACACCATATTCATTGCCTGGTGGAGCAGCATTAACCGTGGATTGGTCCTATCAAAACATCGTTGGGATGATGATTGGGATTTTCAAATCTTATGCAGCATTGGGTGAAAAATCAAAGGAACTCAATTGTCGAGAACAAATCGGACACGTTTACGAAAGGTATTATGAAGGTGGTGAAGAGTTTGTTTTTTTGAAAGACAACGTCTTGATGCCGCAAAACCCTTAATAGATGCTGATTCATTCATTCTATGGTTAACGCTGGGTGAATAATTATTCGCCCTGCAAAACCAAATCCGCCATTCCAATCCGTCCATTCTGCAGTACATTGTAATCGATTCTTCCTTTGAATGAGGGGTGATTGAATTTATCGGTCTTTTGCCAGATATCCCAATCCGTGGTAGGACTCCGTTTGTAGTTGGCAATCCACAGAATGATTTTGCCTTGGTACTTCTTCTTGAGGTATTTGTGATAATACTTTTCTTCACAGTAAACGATGGGGTAAACACCAATGGCGGATCGTATGGTCTCCATGAATAAATCGATGTTTCGCTGCGCGATTTCATCGGTGTAGAGGTGCCGCTGATATTCGATGTCTACAACGGGAATCAACTGTCCCTTTTTGGGTTGAGCCTTTCTTAAAAAATATTGTGCTTGGTCTTTTCCGTTTTTGTTGAAACGCAAAAAATGATAACCTGAGAAGGGGATTTTCAGTGCATTGATATTTTCCCTGTAATCAATAAATCGATTGTCTGAAAAGTGTGTCCCTTCAGTGACTTTACAGAAAATGAAGTCAGGACGATTTTCTCCCACCATTTTACCCCAGTTGATGTTTCCTTGGTGATGACTGATGTCGATTCCCCAGGCTTTTTGAGGTTGGGGATGACGTACTATGTCATCCGCTTCATGGGTGATTGCGGGAGGTGGTGGAGGGGTAAGGGTATAATCATACGCAATCCAAGCAGCAGCGGTGAATAATAAAAATAGGATGAGCCAAAATATCCACCATTTGCTATTGCTTTTTCCTTTTTTGGCCATCCTCGAAATGTATAGGGTTGTATTCTTTTACCAATTGCGAAAGTACTAAAATTAAAACCGTGATTGATTCAGATATGATTGTTTATATGATGGTCAAACGACATAAAATTGAACATTTTATCTGTTTGAGCTGTTTGTAATTTGTTATTGAATGTAAAAATGAAATGGTCAACCACTGATTTAGGGGAATTAGAACAACGTTACAGAGCCAATTTGATCAACTCGGTAGGGGGATTCAAATGTCTGCATTTGGTAGGTACCCAAAGCGAAAAAGGGAACTTGAATCTCTCATTATTCAGTTCTTATTTTCATTTGGGCGCGGATCCCGCATTGTTTGGCATTGTGGTTAGACCCAATGAGATGACGGAAAATACATTGGGCAATATTCTGCAAACGGGATATTTCACCCTGAATCACGTCACGCCAGAAATCTATATCCCCGCTCATCAGTGCAGTGCAAAATATCCTGCAGGCGTCAGTGAATTTGAGCGAGTAGGGCTGCATCCTGAATTTAAGCCGGAGATCCCGGCGCCGTTTGTTCAGGAAAGTTCGGTCAAATTGGGGTGTTCGTTTGTCGAAAAGATCAACATGGGCATCAACGGTACCACCATCATTGTGGGGAAAATCATTTACGTTGAAGCACCTGATGAGGTTGTATTGTCGGATGGGTCCATACAATTGGGATTGGCCAATACAGTAACGTGCAATGGACTTGATACATACCACACCACGCAGCCTTTAGGGAAGTTGCCCTATGCCAAGGTGGATAAGCCTTTGGTTTAATGGCTTTGAAATTTTGCATCAAGTAGAAGGGCTGGATACATTAAAATGCTTGCTCAAAGGTGAAAAAGAATTGATGATCTTCCTTGGACTGGGCATAGTCAAAGCGAAGAATAGTACTAAGATTCCATGCTATTCTGAGACCGAGACCTTCAGCATAGCGCATTCGATTGATTGCAAAAATCTGTTGAGCGTTATTCAAGTTGTATACGCTACCAACATCAAACAAAGGAACAGCGCTTAGTGAGATATCTTGATTGAACAATTGGTACTCAAAAAATCGCAAGCGCAATTCAGAGTTGATAAAAAACATACCGCGATCCAGAAATCGATTTTGCTTGTATCCTCTGATGGTATTTCCTCCTCCCAGACCTTCAATACTTCCCTCTGAAGACCATTCATCTTGGTATTCAAAAAAAGGAGCATTGCCAAATGTGTATCCAATCCCCATTCGATTGGCTAAAATAAATTTCTTGAACCGTTGCGGCATGAACCTTTTAAGAGACTTGATCTGTAAAAAAGTTTTGTTCATAGAATAATTGGAGGCAATTCCTTTTTTACTGATTTCATCGGTAATTTCAATGTACACCCCTTGGCTTGGATCTGACTCAAAATCGCGTGTGTCATATATCAATCCCAATTGCAGAAAAGAGACGACGGATTTCCCCAATCCAACCATTTTTTTGCTCTGTGAATCTTCTATTATTTTACTCCTTCCTGTTCCTACAGGTGTAATATTCAGTTTGGCAATTTCAAAACCGCCCAATAGGCGCATTTTACTCTCAAGAACTGAATATTCCGCACTGATATTGAGAATAAATTCTTCCTTGGAATATTGATTGAAATTGGAGTTGGAGCCGAGCAAACGGTCATATTCATTATAGCTCGAAACCTGATTCATGTCCATTCCATCTTGTTGAGCCAACTGGGAAATTGAATGCAAAGTTTGATCAGAGATTCCAAAGTACAATAAATTGGGGTTTATCTCATATGCGCACTCGGCTCTGAATCTCCACTTGGATTGAAAGATGTAAGGATGATCGTATACAAAAATTAATTCTCTTTGATTGCGTGTAGTATTAAAAAGAGCAACGTCCAATTTGGATTGATATGGTGTGTACTCAAAAAAGGGATTGTTTCGTTTGCCATTGAAAGTGATTGAACCTTCAACGCCATAGCCCAAGCCATTTACAGGGTCGAAACCAATATCTGGAACACCAGTAATAAAAGTTCCCTCCCTTTTATCCTTTAGTTCATCTTCGGGTAATCTTTTTTCATGGGCAATCGCAAATGGCAACGGAATAGAATCTTGGGCAATCAACTTTCCAAACAAGATTGAAAATAAAAGTACGATGAGCGATGATTTCATTGAAGCAATTTAAATTGGGTCTTAATTTTTGATGGTGTATTAACATTCGGTTAGGTTAATTTAAAGTTCTCCGTTGTAAATCCATTACAACGGGGAGGCATTTCTTTGGACAAAACCGAGTCATGCATCTTAAAATCAATAAAATCAAGTCAATGGGCAAGACCGTTGACATCAAATTGCGGCGTCTAAACTTCTTCGTTGGGCCCAATGGCAGTGGTAAATCCGTCCTCTCTGATTTCTTGGACTTGATGGGTAAAAACGCCATTCCGGTGAGTTGGCGAAACAAACAATTTCCTGTCATCAGCAAATTTGGCGTGCATGAAGATTGGTCCAACTGGGCCACCAACGGGGATTTGAATCAGCTGACGACCTTGGTGAAAAATGATGCTTTTTTAGGGCGGCGAGTTATTGTCAAAGTACAATTCAAGCACAGCAGTTCTTCATGCACAGATCGTGATCGACAGTGCAAAGGGGCGCAGGTACATTCATTGGTCATTCAGCATGGACAGACACCGCTATTGGTTTGGAATTCAGAACAACGCAGGGTGTACACCCAGAACATGGCGTCTTTTATTTACAAGGCCATCAAAGCACATGGCATGCCCACAGAGGAAGTTTGGCAAGAAGAGTTGATGGTGCCTACTTTGGCACGCGACCTGACATTGGACATCATCAGCGAATACATGCAAGAAGGTCCCGAGTTTTTTGAGGATACCAACGGACACCAACACTTTTTTTACATGGATCTGGGGCATTTGTTTTTCAGAAAGCAATTGAGCATCATGAGTACTCCGAGATTTCAAAGTGTTCAAGTTTTAATCGAGCAAATTTTGGTTCATTTCCAAGTTGGCATGATTGAATTTTTGACAAAGACCCCCGTATTAACAGGGAAGCGGAAATTGGTATTGGACGATTTGTATGGAGGATTCAAAGACAGTTATGCCAGGAGTTACTTCGATTTCTCTTTGGTGAACAAACAAATAAAATTGGAAGATGGCAGCCATTGGGGGAGGGAAATATTTCTTTCACAGGGCGGAAGGGAAGCACCATTGTCCCATTGCAGTGCGGGTCAAAGGGCACTGTGTTCATGGATAGAAGAGTGGACTGAAGTGGTGCATAAAATAGGGAAAATGCCCCAATCCAAAATGTTGACCACGGAGCGATTGATTTTCATTCAGCATCCCGAAAGAGATTTGAGTGTCGAGTGGCAGCAGCGATTGATGGACATGATCATTTTGGATTATCGGCACATGATCAACGTCGATATTGTCATAGAGACACACAGTCAAAGTTTATTGGATTATGTCAACAAACTCATCGAGCAGAATTTCATAAGCAGCACTGAGGTCGCAACCTTTCAATTCAGCCTCGACAAGGGCGGCTTCACTTCGGTTGAGCGATTGCCTCATCCCAAAATCATCCGATCGGTCAATCCTAAAATAGCCAGCACCATTGCCTTTCCGCCCCAGCAGATAGCGGTGCGCCAATTGGAGAATTGGAATTAACTTTAGCGTGAAAATGAATTTTAGTACAATAAAAACCAAAGAAAAGAAGGTGACAAAATTGAAGGTCACCCCGCAAACTCAAGAGCCAGTGGAAGTGGAGTCACAGGTTGTTGTTCATGGCACCTATACTTCTTTATTTGGTATAGACAAAGTGCGCATTTGGAAAACCACTTTTTTAATTGCCAGAGACAGTGATCACCAGAGCGAGCTCATCAGTGCTTTCAATATCACCCTCTATCCACAATGGACAACACTATCAGCGGGACAGACTTTGCGGTTCACCCTCATTTTTGAGGGTCTTCCCAAGTCATGCCGCTCTTTTGACCTGGTCGAGGTCATTCCGGAGCCAGGAGGATTTGTCAAGCGAAACATCCCTAGAAACAGTACCGATGTTTATCGCATCTCAATGAGGTGAGGGAGTGAACTTAAATTTTTGGTCATCTAAAGTGATTTGAAGTTTAGTTTAAGAGTTTCAAATTTTTATCGTTTTTTTGTCAACTCCCTCAAAACCTCATACAACATCACCATGGCCAATGTGTCCAATTCGCAATAGCGAAGCAATGCATTCTCCAAAGATTGTCTCGCTTCATGGGGTATATCGCAATACATCAGCAGTCCGTATGCCATCATTGCAGCACCTCCATCTTGAATATGGGCAACTTTTTGGAATTGCTCATTCATTATTTCTTCGGAGATGTTATCAAAGACAGAATGTAGCGCCTTGTATGGATTGAGATTGTTCTGTGAAATCCACACATGATCTTTTGGAAAGTTTATACTCGTCACTCCAATTTTTTCGATCTCTTGGGTGTATTTTTTTTGCAAATATGGACTTGATTGCAGTATGGCGGGCAAACATGGCTGACATCCGGTTCATCGAGCAAGACGGCGCGATCGGTGGGGGCGGGGCAACGGCAAAGCCTGAGGGAAAAGTTAAAGACGCTGAAAGATCAAAAACCATAGCGATCACTTTATCGAAAGCACAACAACTCGACGCGTCGAGACCACTTCGGGGTGAGCTTTTGGTTGAGGCGCATATCTCACAATC
>CALJKR010000051.1 GCA_937974555.1 uncultured Flavobacteriales bacterium
CTGTCTCCAGTGTCAACTGATCATGAGAAGGATTGGGGTAGAGGGTGAGGTCGCTTTGTAAAAACACAGCACCTTCAGACAATGAGCGATTGAGCTTGGCAATGGTATTGAGCGTGGTATCCTTGCCAATGGAACCAAATGCCCCAGTGATATACAAGGTGTCCTTCCATATTTCCATATCCCGTATCATACCGGTCAATCGGGGAAACCCCGCTTTATTGTACACCGTATCTGTATTCAAAGAAAAATAGCCAAAGTCATTGATTTTCGCTATCCCATGCGATTCCTTCTCCTCAATTTGTGTAAACCATCCTGCCATATACAGTTCATTGTTATACGATTTGAGCGAAACCACACGGCCATTCGGTTGCCAAGGCGAGGGATAAACATTCTTTCCATCATAATAGGCCAAAAAAGTCTCCTTCTCGAGTCCAAAATTCCCAGGATTAAAACCACCTCCCAACCAAAGTACACCATCATGAACACACATGGTTTCTATGATTGCATCAGACGTTATTGACGAAGTCACCTGATGAATATCGTTATTGTACACCGATGCAAAATGGAAGATCTCGCGCGCATAGTCTCTGAAATACCCTCCAACAAAAAGTGTGTCATGATAAAACGCAAGCGCTTTGCCAAATCCAACATCTACAAAAAAATCAACCAGCGGCTCTACTTTTTCACCATCATATCTAAATACAAGATTGGCTGAATCTCCTGAACAATCATTAAAACCACCAGCCACATATAGATGGGAGTCATACTGCATCATTTCATAAATTGAAAAGTCGTGTGGGCCGCCCTCTATGGTATCCCAATTTGTTCCATTCCATTTGATAAAGCAAGAGTTGTCATAAGACTTTAAAGGATTGATAGAATAAATTTCACCATTATAGGTGCCGATGGTTTTAAACGAAATTTGACCTGCTCCCTCCGTTTCTAGCACATCTCCTATCCTGTTCCAATGCTCACCATTCCATATTGCCGGCATTCTCCATGTTTCACAAGAACGAGTAAACGGTAAATCTCCACTCATTAGCAACTTATTTCCTACTTCATCCACCGCCAATTCATATCCACAACTTGAATAATATCGACATCCAAACCCCCCATCCAAATCTTTCCACAATTGCCCTTCACAAATTGAAATGCCACAAAAGCCAAAGTAACTTCCCAAAAAAATAATTACTCTTTGACAAAGGTGCATGATTGTGTGGTTTGGTTGGTTTGGTCCGTATTAAACATTCATCGAAAAAGGAAAATTTCTATTGTCCTTCATTGTATAAAGTAACAACATTTTTTCTATTATTTCATGCGGGAAAACACTGAATTTAATTTTACATGTTCTTTCTATGGATGAATGCCAATCCATATAAGTGAAGTACTACATTGCAGCCTTTTCACTTTTAGTACAAATCCCAACAAGAATTAGTATATGTACTAATTTCAAAGGTTAGGCTTTTGTAAGTCTATTCCTCGATGTTTCCCCGTATTTTTGCCCCATGGCGCAATACTTCCGCAAGATTATCAATGACCCGGTGTATGGTTTTATTACCATCCGCCATCCGTTTATTTTTGAACTGATCAATCACCCGGCTTTCCAAAGACTGCGCCGCATCAGCCAACTGGGCCTGAGCCACCTGGTGTACCCGGGTGCCATCCACAACCGTTTTCAACATGCCCTGGGTGCCATGCACTTGATGCAAAATGCCATCGACGAACTTCGTGTGCGTGGGGTGGAAATTTCGGTGAGCGAAGAAGAAGGTCTCTTGGCCGCCATTCTATTGCACGATATCGGTCATGGCCCATACAGCCACGCGCTGGAACACAGCATCGTCGGTGGGGTGCACCATGAGGATATCAGCGCTGGTTTGATGGACCAAATGAATCAACAAATGGGTGGGCGACTGCAAACCGCCATTGACATATTTAACAACGAATATCCCAAGGCTTTCATGCACAGCCTCGTGAGCAGCCAGCTGGACATGGATCGCCTGGACTACCTGGCCCGTGATAGCTTCTTCTCGGGCGTGGTGGAAGGTCAAGTGGGTTCTGAACGCATCATCAAAATGATGGATGTCGTGGACAATCAACTGGTGGTGGAAGAAAAAGGGATTTACAGCGTAGAGAAATTTATCGTCGCGCGGAGATTCATGTACTGGCAGGTCTACCTCCACAAAACCGTATTGAGCGCAGAATACATGCTGGTGAATACATTGCGTCGGGCCAAAGAATTGGTGGAAGGGGGACACGAACTCTGGAGCACCCCTGCGCTGGGTTTCTTTTTGCACAACAACTTTGACAAGGCCGAGTTTTTCCAGCATCCGGAAGCCCTTCAGAATTTCTTGCAATTGGACGACCAAGACGTGTTGAGCGCACTCAAAGTATGGCAACACAGTACGGACTTTGTCTTGCGCACCTTGTCCACCATGTTGGTAGAACGAAAGTTGTTCAAAATACAAATTCTGACCGAAGCTCCCAGTGCTGAACTTTTGGAAAATCAAATTCAAAAAATCGCGCAGCAACACAACATCAGCGCGCGCGAAGCCGCGTACTTTGTGATGACCGGCGAGGCCGCCAATCGCGCTTACAGCCAGAGTGGCGACATCATCCTCATCAAAATGAAAAACGGGCAGGTATTGAATGCCGCCGAAGTCAGTGAGCACCTGAGCCTAGCGCCCATTACCCGTGAAGTGCGCAAGTGGTTCTTGGCTGGACCCAGGGCATAGCGCTTAATACAATAACCCAAACATCCACAACGGAATCGTTTTGAGCGTCGGAAACTCGATGTCATCTTTTACAACCCAAGCATTGTCTTTTTCAGCCAGTTGCTTTTGTCCCTTGCTCTTTCCGCCTACCTCAAAAAGATATTTGCCATTGACCAAAAAGTCCCCCTGCTTGGGCATTTGCACTTTCTGAGTTGGTGAAAGTTGAGAGAGGAAAAATGTCTCGCGAACGGTACCTATGGCCACTTCCATTTCTGAAAGTGCAAAAAGTAGTGTCGTGTTATTCAAAAATATTTTCTCCGGTTTCTGCAATACCGCTATGCTATGCCCTACAGGAAATAACAATGAAATGATCTTGGCCTGCTCCAAATAATGCAGATAGTGATTCAATGTATTTCTGTGAATGCCTGTTTTTTCGGCAAGCTTGCTGATATTGGGTTTGAAAGGAACCTGCTGTGAAATGACATAAACCAACTGCAATAATTTCTTGGCATTTCGAATGTCAAAATCTTTCATTTCCGCCATGTCTACTTCAACGATTGTTCTGATCAGCTGATTGATGCGTTGATGCACCGTAGATACATCTTCCAATCCAAATGGATAGTATCCAAATTTCAAATACTGCCTAAAGTGTTCCAATGGCCGAAAACCTTTGGGTAATTTTTGCATCATTTCGTGACCCTTTTGCAATACATCTTCCAAATCCATGGTTGGCAGATCAACGATTTTCTGCATCGACAAATATTCACGATAAGACAATCCTTGCAATTCATACATCAGCGCACGTCTGCTCAGATCTCCTTCTTGCTTGGAGATATCGATGATCGAGGAGCCTGTAAAAATGATTTTTAAGTCCGGAAAAAAGTCGTAAATATTTTTAATCTCTTGCGCCCAATTTTGGTATTTGTGGACTTCGTCCAGTACAATGATTTCACCTCCATTTTTGTAGAAATCGGTCACAGTGCTTTTCAAAGAATGGAACGTAAAGTAGAGGTCATCCAAAGAGAAATAGGCCGCCTTGTTGGCCGATAAATTTTGTTCTTTGATCCACTGCAAAAGAAGCGTTGTTTTACCAGTACCTCTAGCGCCTTTTACACCAATCAATCTATTGTTCCATTGGATGGAATGGAATAAATAGCGTTTGAATTCCAAGGAAGTAGCCCTGACCAAGCGCTCGGATTGTTCCAACAAAATGTTCATCTTTTGCATATTATATTGTGCAAATATATCTTTTTTGCACAATTCAAAGGGCAATTATCAAAATATCAAAATCAGTAAAACTTGAATTGGGCATAAAAAAACCGCCCTAAGGCGGTTTTCAATATCTTGAAGAAACAATTAGTCTTGTTTCCATTTGTACAAATCACCATTATCATCCTTGTACCAAAGTTCTTTGTTGGCCAAGCGAACAATGGTATATGTTTCATCACCCAAAACATTGGTGAAAACCACTTCTGTTTTCAGTGTTGCCCATTCCCAAGTACCTGAAACCTCACCAAAAGAGCTAGAAAAAGTATAGGTACCATCGTCTTTGATGGACATATTCCAATCGAGAGAAGTTTGACCTGAAAACTCTTCAATGGTCCATTCCCCTTCCAAGCGGGCATCCTTAGAGCGCAAGCTTAAACCAGGACCCTCTTCGTAACGACTACAAGAAGAAACGATCGTCATCACCAACAACGACGCGAATAAGAATAATTTGTTTTTCATATTATTTGAATTTCCCCAAATATAAATCAAAGCAACAAAAAACCGCCCGAAGGCGGTTTATGGAAAACGAAAACAACAAAACTTTAAAGGGTCAATTGCTGATTCAAACAGCCCCCGTCTTCAATTTTAACTGAACCCTCCCACCAAGTAGTACCATCTTGATCAACTACCTTGTATGAAATGGATGCTGAATCATCACCTTCCAGATCCACGCTTTCAGTCACAGCTCCTCCATCTCCGCAGTCAGGTGTATTTACACTATACACGTCTGCCGCTGATGACCCGATTACTTCGTTGTTCAGATAAAATGTAAAAGATGTAGCGCCAACAGTGCTCGCATAAAGAGCTACACCTTGTCCATACCAAAACGTAACTTTTCCACTTGTGTCCTTGTTACACGAAGACATTGTTGTAAGCATTAAAATTGCACCCAGTGCTACCAAAAAGAAACTTGTTTTTTTCATAATTGTTGAATTTTAATTTCAAAATTACACGTTTTTATACAAATTACACATTTATGTATAAACAATGGGTATTTTTTTTACACAATCGGAAATAAAGGGAAACAGATTTATGCGGTACTTCGTTAAGTGAAAATTCACATCGGACATACCGTTGAACAAGCAGTAAGAAACTCAGGAATGAGCATCACAGCGTTAGCTGAAAAGCTCAAGGTGTCGCGCAAAACTATATACAATTATTTCGACGATGAAGATTTGGACAAATCAATTGTTTCACGATTCGAAAAAATTTTAAATGTCCCCATTCTCCCTGAATCTGCACTCTTTGAAAAATCCGGAGACGTAAATTGGAACAACGCCGAAAAGGAAGCTGCCTACTGGAGAGCCAAGTATATCGATCTCCTAGAACGATATACCCAGCTGCTCGAGAAAAATAAATAATGACTGGCCTTACAACTGTATGCGGAGGGTGACCATGTAATTGCGCAGGGCCTGGGGATAGTAAAATCGCTCCGTAACCTGCTGCTCATATATGTAACTGTATGTGTAACCATTGGTCACATATCCGCGATTCAATACATTATTCACCCAAAATCCTACTTCACCACTTACTTTTCCTGCCTTCCATGACTTGCTCAATTGGGTGTCGTTTACCCAATATCCGGGCATGCTGCGCCCCGCATCGCTGGTGTTGTCCAAGTATTGCTTCCCTACCCATTTGCTCATCCAACGCCAATTCCATCCGCCTTTCCACTCTTTCTCCAATACGGCTGCTCCAATTACACTGGGTGAAAAACTGATGTCCGTGTGGTGATGCTCGATATTCAATACCTCGTAACCGTTGGTGTAATCCGCAATCTTCTCTTCAAAATGCTCGATCTTATTTTGAGACAAGGTGGTGTTCATTGCAATCTGCCACTTTCTGCCCAACTGATGCGCCAACTCCAACTCCAATCCGCGTCGGTAACTATTGGGGATATTGACCCTGATGGGTGCTCCGACATCGTTTACCGCTCCTGTCAATACCAATTGATCTTTGTACTGCATCCAATACGCATTGACTTTGAATCGGGCCAAAGGATGGTTGTATTGCCAATTCATTTCTATGTCCAACATGCGCTCTGGATTGGGCTTCTGGGCGTTGTCAACGTAATCATTTCTATTGGGCTCCTTGCTTACATAACCCGCATATAACTGCAAATGCTGACGATCGGTTAAACCAAAATCGACTCCCAATTTGGGATTAAAAAACAACAGGTTGTCTTCTATGTCATAACCTCTTAAATCATTGTCCGTTCCGGAAGTGGTATACTGCACCGCACGCAATTGGGCATCTGCCCAAAGTTGCCATCTCCCTTGATTCAATGTGTACTGGACATAGGTGTTGTGGTCTCGCTTTTGCGAAGCGCCACGATAATAAGGCTCCTGCCATTGCGCCAAAGGAATGGGATTCACGTCAATTACCTCTCCCCAATGTTTTCCATTGTACAACATGGTCATGGCTCCCCACTTCAATTGGTGGTTTCCTGTGTGCCATGTCTGATCTACAGTGGCTCCCCATAGATGATTGTCCAACCAACGTCTTCTCACCAAATCTACTGTCTCGGATATGGTGGTATCGGCATCAATCACGGAATAAATGGCTCCCCATCCGTAGTTGTATACGGAGGTTCCCAATTTCTGTTCTTCAAAATATCCTGCCCCGCGCGTATGAAACACTGCCGCATGCCACTGACTATTTCCTTTGCTCACGCGATAATGCAATTGCTGGTGGTGCTGCTGGTATTGGTCGACTTGATTGGGGTAAGTGTAATAGTTGTAATTGCGTCCTGAGGATAGAAGATTCGCAGTCTGCGCCTCACTCAATCCATTGCGTCCGGCAAATGCCAACAATGCCGCATTGCTCTGGTTGTATACCAACTCATGCGGCACACCATACCATGCCTGATAGGTGCGCTCATTGCCTCCAAATGCCGTGGCTTGTAAATACCCAGAGCCCAACTTCTTCTCTACATTGAATTGATAACCTTTCAATCGAGATGACGCCCGGTCGATATATCCCAAGGACTGTATTTGAGACAACCTACCCGACCATTTCCAATTCCCCTTCAAAGCTCCAGAATGATATGAAAAAGTCTGTCGCTGAGTACGAAAGGAGCCCAACATGGATTGATATTCAAATCTTGGCTGAACGGATGAGGTGAATGTATTCATGTGTATTGAACAACCAAACGAGCCGGGACCTGCCGTACTCGATCCCGCTCCACGCTGAATCTGAACCTGCTGGGTGCCACTGGCCAAATCAGGAATATTCACCCAGTATACTTGCTGACTTTCCGCGTCATTCAACGGTATCCCATTCAAACAAATATTGATTCGAGATGGATCACTGCCCCTGATCCACAATCCAGTATAGCCAATTCCTGCCCCCGCATCACTGGTGGTGACCAAAGACGGAGTAAAGCGCAACAAATAAGGAACATCTTGGCCGTTGTTCAACTTTTGAATGTCCTTCTTCAGCAGATTGGTATGCGCCACCGCCGACTGACTACCCACCATGTAATCGACTATCTCGATGACGGGACTAGGGTCGCCGATGACAATGGGGCGAATCGGTAAAATTTTCGCTACAGTGTCCTTTTGAATTTCAGGTTGTGCCCAAACACAACCAGCAGTCATCACTCCCAACAACAGGAGTTTTGTTTTTTTTGTAAACATGATAAAAAAATAAAAGCACTCTTGGTCATGACAAGAATATTTTCTTTGTTTCCCTTGGCAGCATGACCTGCCCAGGTTCCCTTGTCGAAAGAAGACAAGAAGGGTTTGATCTCAGCCTACCCGTTGATAGGCACCCCTTGGGACTTGGCAAATATAAAAAAGGTTTGAAAAAACAAAAACTTAGGCTTGGTCATCACTTGACTCAATGACCGTCACCGGCGCTTCTTGCGTCTTGAAAAATCGTTTTTGAAAAAGAAGCAAAAACACAATACCCACTGAAATAGCGGCATCGGCGATATTGAAAATGGGCGGAAACAAAGGGCGAATTTCACCACCCCATACTGGAAACCATTCCGGAAAATGCATCCACTTGGTAATGTGAATCATGTCCACTACATTGCCCATCAGGGGCGCTGCATAACCCTCACCATTGATAGTGGCAACATCTCCGTAAGGAATGTAATCCTCGTATTGTGCGTCATATACGGAGCCTTTATCGAAGATTACTCCGTAAAATACGCTATCCAAAATATTGCCCAGGGCACCTGCCAATATCAAACTCATGCATGCGATAAAGGCCACTGAAGCCTTTTCTTTGATCAATCGAATAAGATACCAGGTGATTCCTGCAAAAACCAAAATTCTAAAGGAGGTGAGCAGCAGTTTTCCGCTTTGTCCTGGAAGCATCCAACCAAAGGCCATTCCTGGATTCTCAACAAATTGAATGTTGAGCCATTGTGGAATTACCACAATGGCTTCACCATAATAAAAATGCGTTTTAATGTACAACTTTACCCATTGATCAAAAATGATCACCGCAGTAAAGATGGCAATCGCCCACCACGCTCTTCTGTCCCAATTCTTCATCACTATTGCATGTTCTTGGCTTCAATGCTCAAAGTAGCATGAGGCACCAAACGCAGGCGTTCTTTTGGAATTAATTTTCCTGTTACACGGCAAATGCCGTAGGTTTTATTCTTGATTCGCAACAAAGCATTTTCCAATGATTGAATAAATTTCTCTTGACGAGAAGCCAACTGCGCAGTTTCCTCACGGTTGGTGGTATCACTACCATCTTCCATCATTTTAAAAGTTGGCGACGTATCATCTGTACTGTTATCACCCTCGTGAGACAAACTTTGCTTCAACTCCTCCAAATCTGATTTGGCTTGCACCAATTTCTCTTTGATCAAAGATTCAAATTCAGCCAAATCTTTATCTGAGTATCGTTGAGAAACCACGGGTTTTTCAAAAACTGGCTTTGCAACGGGGCGAGGAGCTTCTATAACAGGGGCTACCACTTTAGGAGCTTCTACTTTTTTTGGAGATTCTACTTTCTTGGCTACTGGTGCAGCGACTGCCTTCTTCGCAGCAGGTTTTGCTGCGGGCTTGGGCGCTGCTTTCTTGGACGGTGCAATGTTTGTTGCCCCTTTCGCTGCTGCCTTCTTGGCTACTGGCTTCGCCACTGCTTTCTTGGACGGGGCAATATTTATTGCCCCTTTCGCTACCGCTTTTTTTGCGGCTGGCTTGGCCACTACCTTCTTCGCTGCAGGTTTTGCGGCTGGCTTAGCAACTGCTTTCTTGGACGGGGCAATATTTATTGCCCGTTTCGCTACTGCCTTTTTTGCTGCAGGTTTTGGTGCTACCTTCTTGGCTACTGGCTTCGCCACTGCTTTCTTGGACGGGGCAATATTTATTGCCCCTTTCGCTACTGCCTTTTTTGTTGCGGGCTTTGCAGCCGCCTTCTTAGCAACTGGCTTTGCTATTGCCTTTTTCACCGCTGGTTTCGCTACAGGTTTCTTCGCAACAGGTTTAGCTACAGCCTTCTTAGCCGCTGGTTTCGCAACAGGTTTCTTCGCAACAGGTTTAGCTACAGACTTCTTAGCTGCTGGTTTCGCAACTGCTTTTTTGGCCACAGGCTTAGCTGCCTTTTTAGGTGCAACTTTTGTATTTTTCTTCACTACTTTTTTAGCCATCGCTTTATGATTTAAGGATGTGAATGTACATTTTGGTTGTTTCGTCCCACTCTACTTCAACCCCTTCATTTAAGCCATCTACCACTGTCAAAGAATCCGCAAGGACTTGGTTGCTAATATATTGGGAATTTGCTTCAATCGCATCATTCCAAAGTGAATTTGCAGTTAATCGTATGTGAATACGGTCTGTAACCTCTAACTGGCTTTCCTTTCTGAGATTTTGGACTCGATTGACGATTTCACGGGCAATTCCTTCTGCCTTCAACTCCGGTGTAATGGTGATATCCAAGGCAACCGTAAGATTGCCATGGTTGACAACCTTCCATCCGGGAATATCCACTGGGATAATTTCCACATCCTCATTAATCAATTCCATATCACCGATGGAGGTTGGAACGATGGTCTTGGCATGCTTTTCAATTTCCTCGATCATGCGCTGCCCATTGACCTCCGCATAATTCTGAACCTCTTTCATGGCCTTGCCACATTTCTTGCCCAAGGTCTTGAAATTCAATTTCAAATTCTTGACAAACTTCGATTCACTTTCATGAACAAAAAGCAATTCTTTGACATTGACCTCGGACAAGATTAAATCCTTCACCGCGTTGATGCCTGCAATTTGATGATCACCCACCACGGGGATTTTAACCGATTGCAGGGGCTGACGCACCCTGATATTTACTTTTTTACGAATTGACAACACCATGGAAGAGATGCGTTGTGCACTTTCCATGTTGTGCTCCAATTCTGGTAAAATGAAGTCTTTATTATAACTGGGCCAATCGGATAAATGCACCGAATCTTTGCCCTTGCCACAAGTCAATTGCAAGTACATCCAATCCGCAAAGAATGGCGCAAATGGCGAGATCAACTGAGAGACAACCGTCATGCACTCATGCAGGGTTTGATAAGCCGATAGCTTATCACCCGTCATTTCACCGTGCCAAAAACGCTTTCTTCCCAATCGCACATACCAGTTGGATAGATGTACATCGACAAATTCATCAATCGCGCGTGCAGCGGGTGTTGGATCAAAAGAGGACAGATGGTTGTCCACAAATTGAATCAAAGAATTCAATCGGGAAATAATCCACTGGTCCATTTCTGGACGCTGCTCAACCGGGATTGCCTGTTCTGCGTTGTACTCAAACGAATCAATGTTGGCGTAAATCGCAAAGAATTGATACGTATTCAGGAGAGTACCAAACAACTTGCGTTGGGTTTCCACGATACCCTCGGTATCAAATTTTAAATTATCCCAAGGCTGTGCATTGGTTAACATGTACCAACGGGTGGCATCGGGTCCATATTTGGAAAGCGTAACAAACGGATCTACGGCATTGCCCAATCGCTTGGACATCTTGTTGCCGTTTTTATCCAATACCAATCCATTGGAAACAACATTCTTATAGGCCACAGAATCAAAACAAGCAGTAGCTATCGCGTGCAACGTATAAAACCATCCACGGGTTTGGTCCACCCCTTCTGCGATAAAATCCGCTGGGAAAGCTTTGCGTTCATCGATCAACGCTCTATTTTCAAATGGGTAATGCAACTGCGCATAGGGCATGGAACCACTATCAAACCAAACATCGATCAAATCAGACTCGCGCTTCATGGGCTGTCCGTTGGCACTCGTCAAAATCCATTGATCAACGTAAGGTTTGTGCAAATCAAACAATTCATAATTCGAAGCTGTAAAGTCACCCACTTCGAAATTGGCCAAAGGATTGCTTTCCATGTGGCCCGCTTGAACTGATTTTTCCAATTCCAGTTTCAATTGCTCCACAGACTCAATGCAGATGGACTCTTTGCCATCCTCTGTCCGCCAAATGGGCAATGGAATTCCCCAAAATCTAGAACGCGACAAATTCCAATCATTGGCGCTCTCCAACCAATTTCCAAAACGACCCGAACCCGTAGCCTCGGGTTTCCAATGAATGGTTTTGTTTAATTCTACCATTCGCTCTCTGATCTCGGGAACTTTGATAAACCAAGAATCCAATGGGTAATACAAAACTGGTTTATCTGTTCTCCAGCAATGGGGATAGTTGTGCGCGTATTTTTCTTTTTTGAACAGCTTCCCTTCTGTCTGCAATTTCAATACAATGCGATCATCTACACTCAAATATTTGAGTTTACTGGTATCAGCAATAACAGAGGAAAGGCGATCTTGCTGAATGCTCAACTCGTCCGCCTTTTCAGTAACTGAATAATAGTCTTCTTTTACAAACTCCTCCCCATACAAGAAAACACCATCTTGCACTTCAGGAACAAATCTTCCCCTTCTGTCTACCAGGGTAAGCGAAGAAATACCGTTTTGCTTGGCCACTCTAAAGTCATCTGCTCCAAAGGAAGGCGCGATATGCACAATTCCTGTTCCATCTTCGGTAGTAACAAAATCACCTGTGATCACTTCAAAAGCTTTGCCTTCAGGCTGCACAAACGGCAACAGTTGATGATAGCTTTGTCCTGCCAATGCTGAACCCTTCATCACATGAAGAATTTGGTATGGCAATATTTTATCTCCTGACTTATACTCTGCAAAAGACAGCTCCAATCCAGCCTCATTAAAATATTTTCCCATGAGGTTTTGTGCCAAAATCACCACTTGCTGTTGTGCACTAAAAGGATTAACTGTTTTCACGACACAATAATCGATGTTGGCACCAACCGCCAAGGCGGTATTGGATGGCAAAGTCCAAGGCGTGGTGGTCCAAGCCAAGAAATACAGCCGCAGTCCTTCACGAAACTCCGCTAAGAAAGCATCGTCCTTGGCCTGAAATTGCGCAACAGCTGTAGAGTCTTTCACTTCCTTGTAACATCCGGGTTGATTTAATTCATGCGAACTTAAACCTGTACCGGCAGCTGGACTATAGGGTTGAATGGTAAAGCCTTTGTACAACAAATTCTTTTTATGAAGTTGTGCCAAAAGCCACCAAACGGTTTCAATGTATTTATTGTCGTAGGTAATGTAGGGGTCTTTCATATCTACCCAATACCCCATCTCACGGGTCAAAGACTCCCACAAGTCGGTGTATTTCATTACCTCTTTGCGGCAAGCTTTGTTGTAATCTTCTACCGTAATCTTGGTGCCAATATCCTCTTTCTTGATGCCCAAGGTTTTTTCAACCGCCAACTCAATGGGCAATCCATGGGTATCCCATCCGGCCTTACGTTGCACACGTTTGCCCTTGAGGGTTTGGTAACGACAAAAAACGTCCTTGATGGCACGTGCCATCACATGGTGAATACCTGGAATTCCATTGGCTGAAGGCGGACCCTCAAAAAATACAAAGGCGTTGTTAGGATCTTTCTCCTCGACACTTCTTTGAAACACATTCTTCTCCTCCCACAATTGCACAATCTCTTGGGCAATGAGGGGAAGATTCATCCCTTTGACTTCACGGTATAGGTTTCCCATTTTTGGCTTAAATTCTATAAGCCTGCGAAGATAACAAGGAAAACTACACCTTGGTGATTTTCACCATATTGGTCATTCCTTGCTCATTGATGGGCATGGAAGCAATGTTGATGACATATTCTCCATCTTGGATGTAGCCTCTTTTTCTCAATTCGTAGCGAATATCAGCAATGGTTTGATCTGTGCTCACCATCTTATCGTAGAAAAAAGCTTTGACTCCCCAAACCAAATTCATTTGAGTCAAGATGCGCTTGTTTCCGGTGAATACAAATACGTTTGCGTGCGGTCTCCAACTGGACACTTTGTATCCCGTATATCCTGTAAAAGACATGGCTACAATGGCCTTGGCTTTTGTTCTTTGCGCCAAACGACATGCAGAGAAGCAAATGCTATCCGTTAAAAATCGCGACTCGTCTTCGCCATCGGGTGCTTCTTCCTTGTTGTAAACATCCTCACACAATTCCGCTTGGGTGACAATGTTATTCATCATGGTGATGGCCTCTACTGGATATTTTCCCACCGAGGTTTCTCCACTCAACATCACGGCGTCAGCTCCGTCAATCACCGCGTTGGCCACGTCCGTGACTTCTGCTCGTGTGGGGGTCATGTTAGAAATCATGCTTTCCATCATTTGGGTAGCCACTATGACCGGTTTGGAATTTTCTACACACTTGCGGACAATCATCTTTTGCACCAATGGCACATTTTGCAATGGAATCTCAACTCCCAAATCACCGCGTGCCACCATCACCGCATCCGTAACAGCGACAATTTCATCGATCTGTTCAACGGCCTCTGGCTTTTCGATTTTTGCTACCACTTTGGCATGCTTTCCACTCTCCGCAATAATGGCTTTCAATGCAACCACATCCTGCGCATTGCGAACGAAAGACAATCCAATCCAATCCACCTCCAAAGACAAGGCAAAGTGCAAATCTTCGATATCCTTTTGTGACAAAGAAGGCAAGGATACTTTGGTGTTGGGTAGATTCAATCCTTTCTTTGACGATAAGACTCCACCCTGCACCACACGTGCCATGACTTCTTTTTTTCCATCCGTGGATTCAATCACCATCACCAACTTACCATCATCCAAAAGGATGGATTCACCAGCCTTAACATCGGCAGGAAACTCTTTGTAATTGGTATAAATCACCTCCGAGGTTCCGATTTGTTTTTCGGTCGTGATTTTTACAATCGCTCCTACTTTCAAATCCACTCCGTTGTTTTCCATTTCACCCACACGCAATTTGGGGCCTTGCAAATCCGCCAACAATGCGGTATGGGTTCCCAATTCTTGGTCTATCGCTCGAACATTGTTCACTACTTCCTCATGCACCTCATGGGCGCCATGACTAAAGTTCAAGCGAACAACATCCAATCCGGCCTTGATCATTTCTTTCAAAGTCTCTTTTCCCGAAGAAGCGGGACCAATCGTGGCTACTATTTTTGTCTTTTTCATCTGCTTTCAAATGGTTGGAAACTGGCTTGTATCAAGCGTTCCAATGTTTTTGTTTTTGTTAAATCAATGTCTATCGCCGCTGCAACACCAGGAATGGACTTGATCTTAGGCAACCATTCCGCCACCATAGATTCTCGCTCGTGGTCCAATTTCATGATAAAATCCCATTTGGCCCACTCCGGAATCAACACCCCGTCTGGTGATTTGTTTTCAAACAAATTCACCTCCAACTTCTCCGCATCGCTATAAAATTTAAAACGACAATGTTTGGAAGTACCCCCATTGATATGCGGCATCTCCAAATCCTCTACTCTACCCATATTCAGTCGCAACTGAACATTGAGCAACCAAGCCAAACGAACCTCCATCTCAGAAGAGCTGATGGCGATGAACTCCATCGCATTGCTGTCATAACCCTTTCCAAAATTGGTGCTCATTTCTTACTTAGTGTACTTCCTACACTTACAAATTTAGGTGATAAAATTGTTTTCTACGTTAATTCCATCGATAATCTTGAAAGTCCGTTTGGAACGGAGGCTGAAATCCGCACGGGAAGGCCAAAATACAAGGCTTCGTTCTGTTCCCAATGACCCGCAGGAAATCCAAAAGCGATGGGTATATCCAAGGCCTTGGCCCATTCCAAGAATATTTGCTCCTCATTTTTTCCCCAAGGATTGTCGGTTGAAAATCCATAAGCCTTGGTATTGTCCTTGATTTGGGTTAATCCGCCGACCAAGATTCCTACCGCGCCATCCATGGCTCCGGAACGCGCCAAGCCTTGCAGCATGCGGTCCAAATGGTATCGCATTTCATCCACATCTTCTAAAAAGACTATTTTTCCCTTGGCCTTGAGTTGGGTATTAGAACCCAATTGAGAATAAACCACACTCAAATTGCCACCCACCACAGGCGCGGTTATGGTTTGCCAATTTTGGGTTTTGCCTTCCCAATGGGTGGTTTCCCAATCACCCATCAATGCACCGCGCAATTGTTTCAGCGCGCGCGGCGTGCAGGAAGGGAAGGAAATAGGCATAGTAGAATGTATCGTAGCTAATCCAGCCTCATTCCATTTGTTGTGCAATACCGTGATGTCACTATAACCACAAAGCCACTTGGGATGGTTGACAATCATGTCATTCGGAATAGCATCCACTACACGGACAGTACCATAACCACCGCGAGCAATAAGAATGGCTTGAATGTCATCGCGAAGCAAACAAGCCTGCAATCCAGCAATGCGGTCGTTATCTTCTCCTGCCAACTGCCCGTATTGAGACCATACCTGGTCCATGATTTCTACCTCCAATCCCCAAGACTTGATCTCCGCTATGGCCGGCTGCATTTGCTCAGCGGTCATCCAACGAGCGGTGGCACAAATGCCAATTTTATCGCCTGGCTTGAGATAGCTTGGAATGATCATCACGCGACAATATTGCCGGGTTGAACCTCCTTGTCTGGCTGCAAAGCAGACAATACACCATGTACGTTTTCTGCCATCAATATCATGCCCTGACTTTCTATTCCCTTGATCTCTCTTGGAGCCAAGTTCACCAACATCAAAACGGTTTTGCCAATCAATTGCTCGGGTTCATAATGTTCAGCAATCCCGCTCACCACTGTGCGGTGATCCATGCCTGTATCCACTTTTAACTTCAACAGTTTCTTGGTCTTGGCCACTTTCTCCGTTTCCAAAATCTTCACCATGCGCAAATCCATCTGTTGAAACTGCTCAAAAGTGATATTGTCCTTTTGTGGATCAACCACCGCTTGACTCAACGCCTTGGCTTGTTGCAACTTGTCCACCTGCACCGCCACTTGCTCATCGGTTATCTTTTCAAACAAAATTCCGATACTCCCGATGGCATGTCCTGATGGCAACAAAATGTGACCGGCAGCACCGGACCAATCCAAAGTTTCCATTTGCAACCCCTGACGAATTTTTTCCGCCGTATGGGGCAAAAACGGGCGAAGAGCCACGGTTAGCTTGGCCAACAACTGGGTGCACTGAAAAAGAATAAAAGCCGTACGCTCTGGATGGGTCTTTTGCAATTTCCAGGGCTCCGTTTCGGTCAGATACTTATTTCCCCATCGTGCCATCTGCATGGCCTCTGACAAAGCTTCTCTGAATCTGAAAGCTTGGAGTTTTTCGCCGATCAAACGATAAGATTGCTCTATTCCTTCTGCCACCTCCTTGTCGGTTTCATCCCATTCATATCCCGTGACTTCGGGTAAAATCCCGTTGTAATACTTGTTATTCAATACAAACACACGATTGACCATATTTCCCAGGATATCGGCCAGCTCATTGTTCACACGGTCTTTAAAGTCTTGCCATGTAAATTCACTGTCTTTCTGCTCGGGCATGATGGAGCAAAGCACGTATCGCATCTCATCTTGCTTACCTGGAAACTCTTGTAAATATTCATGCAGCCATACCGCCCAATTGCGAGAAGTTGAAATTTTGTCTCCTTCTAAGTTCATAAACTCATTGGCGGGAACGTTGTATGGCAAGACAAAATCACCATGCGCCTTTAGGATGATTGGAAAAATAATGCAATGGAAAACGATGTTATCCTTTCCGATAAAATGAATCAATCTTGAATCCTCGCTTTTCCAATAATCTTCCCAATTCTTTCCGTTTTGATCGGCCCAAACCTTGGTGTTGGTGATATATCCAATAGGGGCGTCCATCCATACATAAAGCACTTTGCCATCTGCACCTTCTACTGGCACGGGCACACCCCAATCCAAGTCACGTGTCATGGCGCGGCTTTGCAATCCGCCATCAATCCAGCTCATGCATTGACCCAAAACATGGGCCTTCCATTCTTTGGTAATGTGGTGTTGAATCCCTTCCAATTGTCCTTCTTGAATAAAAGGCTTGATCCAAGATTCGTGATTGCCCATGGGCAAATACCAGTGTGAAGTTTCACGAAGTTCTGGCTTGCTTCCGCTCAACGTAGAGTGGGGCTCAATCAATTCAAGCGGGCTCAACGCAGATCCGCACTTTTCGCATTGATCACCATAGGCCCTGTCATTGGCGCACTTGGGGCAAGTCCCCATGATATAACGATCTGCCAAAAACTGCTTGGCTTCAGGGTCGTAATACTGTTGAGATTTTTCAACCTCAAACATCCCTTTTTCCAAAAGCTTCTTGAAGACCTCTTGACTCATGGCGTGGTGTTCCGCTGAAGACGTTCTGTGGTAAATGTCAAAATCGATTCCAAAATCCACAAATGCCTGGTGCATCAACTGGTGGTAATAATCGACAATATCCTTGGGTGTTTTTCCTTCTTTGTGTGCGCGCAGTGTAATGGCTGCACCATGTTCATCAGAGCCACAAACAAAAGCCACGTCTTTGTTGTTGGCTTTGAGGTAGCGAACATAGATATCCGCGGGCAAATAAGCTCCTGCGATATGACCAATGTGCAAAGGGCCATTGGCGTAGGGCAACGCTGCGGTAATGAGATAACGTTTGGGTTCGTTCATGCTGCGAATTTACCGCAGAGAAAGGCAAGCCCAAACAGGAATATGATCACTTATGAGACGTGCGCTTTTCAAATCATCAAAATTTCCGCTAAAATCCCAAGCGCCACTGTCATGAATGCGCACCTCTTTTTTCTCGTAATAGATATGATCATATGGATTGGCTGTTACTCTTCCCTCCTTATCTGGCTTCATTTTCAGCGTGGTTCGTATTCCTTTAATGGCATCTCTAAATCCATTTTTCATCAAGGCTTGTCCTCCATATTCCGTATTGGCGGCGTTGCAATCGCCCATGAGCACAATGGCGTCATTAGGGTACCATTGGGGAAGGTCTTTTAACTTCTCGATTTCTGTATTGGGATATTTGTTTTTGGGTACAGCATGCAGATTGGCCAAGAGCATGTTTTTTTCGCCCCATTGAAAACGCGCCATGTAAGGCTCTCTGTCAATCCAGTCTGCCGAATTGGGCTCTAACCAAGGCTTTCCCTTGAGCTTTACTTTTTTGGGTTTCCACAAATAAGCATATCGCTCGGCGCCTTTTCTTCCGGTGGTTGGATCACTGACCACATAATCCCATTTTGCGCCACGCCTGTTGAGTGCTGCCGCCAAACGCGCTACGGCTTGCGCTCCTCCATTGCCAGCAACCACCTCCTGAATGACCACGATGTCTCCCTCATCCACCATATCTGCCATGAAAGCAATCTCATCCTCATCCTTGGATTTTCCCAAATTGGCAATGTTCCAAGATACAATTTGCAAACAAGGTCCTGAAGGGGCATCGGGTTCAATTTCCTCTTCCACCCAATTGGCGGAATCCACTTGCGTAGAATCCGCTGAAAACAATGTACTGCCTTGCTTGTGTTGTGCACCACCGCAGGAGATGCCCCAAAAGGCAATCCAAATCCACAACCCGGACAATACCCATCTAATCATATTATCCCTCATTCATCAATTGCATCACACGCTCCGCAATTTGCACCGCATTGGTCGCAGCTCCCTTCCGCAAATTATCGCTCACCACCCAAGCATTTAAGGTATTGGGTAGGGTTTCATCCCTGCGAATTCTTCCCACCCATACCGCATCTGACTCGGCGGCCTGCAAAAGCGGCATCGGATATTCAAATTGCGCAGGATTGTCATAGAGTTCAATGCCTGGAAAACTTTGGAGTGCTTGGCGAACTTGATTCGTATCAAAATCACGTTTAAAACTCACGTTGATGCTCTCTGAGTGTCCTCCCATGACCGGAACACGAACGGCAGTTGCGGTAACTTGAATTTCCTCATCCTGCATGATTTTCTTCGTTTCCAAAATCATCTTCATCTCTTCTTTGGTGTAACCATTGTCCATGAATACATCTATTTGAGGAATTAAATTCAAGTCAATAGGAAAACGATAGGCCATATCACCAGATACTCCTTGACGTTCATTCATCAACTGGTCAACTGCCAATTTACCGGTGCCGGTAACACTTTGATATGTGCTTACCACTACTCTGCTAACCGCATATAGATCATGCAGTGGTTTTAAAAACATAACCATTTGAATGGTGGAACAATTCGGATTGGCAATGATTTTATCCTCTATCGTCAAAACATCACCATTGACTTCAGGGACAACCAACTTCTTGGTTGGATCCATTCGCCATGCGCTGCTGTTGTCAATCACAGTGCAATCAACATCGGCAAATTTTGGTGCCCATTCCAAACTTGTGGTACCTCCCGCTGAGAACAAAGCCAATTGGGGTCGCATATTGACTGCCATGTCTGGCGTGACCACAGGCCATTCTTGCCCTTTCCAAGTGATTTTCTTCCCCAAAGATTTTTCAGATGCCACCGGTATTAACTCGGTAACAGGAAAATTTCTCTCTTCCAATACTTGCAACATCTTGGTACCCACCAATCCTGTTGCACCTACGACAGCCACTTTCATATATGCGCCTTATGTGTTTCTTGTTGTGGGTTCAAAGGTAAAATAGTTTCGAGCCCATGAAATACTATTGCCTCTTTTTATTGATCGTCCTTTCAAAGTTTGGACTCACCCAGTGGCAGGAAGATTTTTCACTTCCCGATGCCTTGTCTTCTTATCCCAATGTCGATAGCAATCACTACTGGATCAACGCCAACGGCCAACTGCAACTCAACGCCTCAGCTTCGGGCTTTTCACAACTCCAATTTCCATTGGTGAATGGAGCGGTGCCATGGGAGATGAACTGTTTTGTAAGGCAAAACTTTTCAGGTAGCGCCAACAATTGGGGCCGATTGGCATTAACCACAACTCCCATTCTGGACAGCGGAGTCTACAATGTCTCCTCTGGTGCTACAGGATTGATCATACAACTGGGGAGTGCCGGCAGCAATGATCAAATAGAATTGTACTGGGATGACGGATCATCGCTTTCTCTTTTGGGTAGTGGTTTTAACATCGCGTCGGGACTTTACGGTCATATCAAAATCACATTGGATTCGCTCATTCATTTGGAATTTCAGGACAACGACTCTACTGCCTTTTCCAATATCTATCTCAGCGAAAACACCACCAATTTTCAACCCCAATTCCTTACCCTTCAATCCAATTATACCGCATCCAACGGTCATAATTTTTATTGGGATGATTTCTATTTCGGCCCTCCCCTCACCGCAGTGACGCCTGATTCATTTTCCTTTCGATCGGTTGTAATCAATGAGCTCATGGTCGATCCTACCCCCGTTGTGGGTTGTCCTGAGACGGAATACGTTGAGCTGTACAATGCAACCGTTGATACGCTCCTTATGCAGGGGTGGACCTGGGTCAATACAACCACAGCTCAAACCATACCGGACATTGAACTGCCTCCTTTTTCGTATCTCCTCTTGGTCGATGTTCAAGACGTTTTTCAATGGAACATTCCCGTGGTGGGAATTGAAAATTTTCTAAGTCTAACCAATACGTCAGACAGCTTAACACTCTTGGATGGCGCCAATCAGGTGATTGATTTTATAAAATACAACCCGGAGTATTATCAAGGCGAGATTGTAGAAGGAGGCATTGCATTGGAGCAAATCGATCCTACCACGTTGTGCCCGGGAATGAACAATTGGCGTCCATCTCTACATCCCAATGGAGGCACCCCGGGTTCACCCAATAGTGTTTTAAATCCCCAACATTTCGAAAAACCCTTGCAAATTCTCGACTGGGGAATCGATACTTCAGGTCAAATATTTCTTTGGCCCTCCATACCATTAACACAAGACTCGGTTAATGTGCAAATCGACAACCAATATTTCCAATGGCCGATGAAATGCTATACGGACAGCTGCATCATTTACACACCAGAAGATTTGAATGATGCCCTTATTCAAATGGAGACCCTCTCCGTTTGTCACGAAATACAGAATATTCAAATTCAAATCCCTTGGAGTTTGCCCAAGGATACGGCCGCACAATGCTGGATTCAAGAAATTCTATTTCACCCGATGAATGGTTGTCCTTCCTTTGTAGAATTATACAATCCCCATGACTTCAGCTTGAGTTTGGATCACTGGTCCATAGGAAACAACAAGGATCCCAATAAAGTTATTCAACAACATCACCACTTCATCTCTCCTCATGGCATATTGGCTGTATCCGAATCGCCACAAAAATTAAAATCCTATTTCCCCAACTCCAACACATCCTTGGCCCTATTTCATTCGTGCTTGGACCTCCCCTATTTCACCCAATCAGAAGGTAGCATCGCGCTTTATCATGGACAAAATCAAATGGATATTATTGAATATTCCGAATCCATGCATAATCCCCAATTGTCCTCTTTTGAAGGAAAGTCATTGGAAAAAATTATACCTACCAATACCCAGTCTTTGTGGGCCACAGCAGCAGCCGATGCAGGATACGGTACCCCGGGATTGCTCAATTCACAGCGATTCATTGCGCAAGAAAATCAAGAAACATGGACCTTAAACCCCGCATGCTTTAGTCCCAACGGGGATGGACATCAGGATTTCATCCAAATCGAATGGCGCAATGGGGCCCCGCAAGAGTGGATTCAGTGGTTCATCACGGATGAATGGGGAAATCCGATATACAAATCACAACCCGAGTGGTGGGGCAATAATCGGCAATGGGTTTGGGATGGAAAGAATCAAGATGGAGAACTTTGTCAACCTGGGCTCTATGCTTGGACCGTTTATGCCTCATCGCAAGGACATCAAATTTTCCCTACACTCAAATCGTTTGTACTTTCGCCATGAAAGATGTACTTGCACAAGACCCCACGACTAATACGCGCTATTGCCCATGATTTTATTTGGCGAATCCCTACTGTCAATCAAGAAGTCTTTCTGACTTTTGATGATGGGCCAACGCCAATTATCACCGAAAAAGTATTGGATATCCTTGCGCAGTTTGGCGCCAAAGCCACTTTTTTTTGCATCGGAAAAAATGCCCAAAATCATCCTCAAATAGTGTCCCGAATTTTAAGAGAAGGTCACTCCATTGGCAACCATACACAAACCCATCGCAGAGGGTGGAAAACAGGTTATGCCCAGTATTTACGTGATGTCGTTCAAGCCAAACAACATTTGGATACGGTGTTATTTAGACCACCCTATGGACAAATCACTCGGTCACAAACCCGTGCACTCAAGAATCATTTTCATCTCATCATGTGGGATATTCTAAGTGGCGATTTTGATCCTGAAATGTCCGTTGAGCAATGCATCCAAATCGTGAGCAACCAATGTGTCCCGGGATCCATTGTTGTCTTTCACGACAGCATGAAAGCCAGTCCGATTCTGCTGCAATCTTTGCCCATTATTCTTCAACAACTCCAAGAAAAAGGCTTTGCCTTTTCTTCAATCTCCCCACAACATGTACGTAGCACCTAAAAAACACCTGGGACAACATTTCCTTACCAACGCACAAATTGCGCAAGACATCGCCCATGCGCTTACTGGCTTTGGCGGATACAAAACGGTATTGGAAATCGGACCCGGTACAGGTGCACTCACCCGTCATTTGTTGCCGTTAAACTACGACACCCATGTTGTAGAAATTGACGAGCAATCCATCGTTTACTTGCACTTGCATTATCCCGAATTGAAAAACAAGATTCACGCGGAAGACTTTCTCCGAATGGACTTGAAAACGAAATTTCCAGATCCCATCGCAGTGATTGGTAACTTTCCATACAACATCTCCTCACAGATTCTTTTTCATGTTTTGGAATACAAAGACCATGTACCAGAACTGGTAGGTATGTTCCAAAAAGAAGTTGCCTTGCGGGTGGCCAATGGTCCAGGCAGCAAAGACTATGGGATTTTAAGTGTACTCATTCAGGCCTGGTATGAAGTGGAATACCTCTTTACCGTGCATGAAAATGAATTCAACCCACCGCCAAAAGTCAAAAGTGGGGTGATTAGAATGAAAAGAAAAGACATTCATGATTTGGGTTGTGATGAAAAGAAATTCAAGCAACTGGTGAAATTGGCCTTTAACCAGCGCCGAAAAACATTGCGAAATTCACTAAAAAGTGTCATTCAAAGCCAAGAGGTTTCGGGCGATTGGTTGCAAAAAAGACCCGAACAATTGGGTGTTGCAGAATTCATTGAATTGACCAATCTATTGATGTAATTCGCTTTTTAGGTTTTAACGGAGATTCTCTTGGTCTAGCCGATGCCCTTGCTTTACCTTTGAGGCATGAGCATGATTACATTGAATGAGTTCATCATGGAGCGACAAGCGGATTTTCCGTTTGCTTCAGGGGATTTAAGTCGCCTCCTTGCGGACATCAGCATTGCTGCCAAAATTATCAATCACAAAGTAAACAAAGCCGGGTTACAAGATATTCTGGGTGCTGAGGACACCACCAACGTACAAGGCGAAACCCAAATGAAATTGGATGTTTTTTCCGATCAGGCCTTACTAAACGCCGTAAAATGGGGTGGTCAAGTATGTGGCGCAGGAAGTGAGGAAAATGAAAAATACTTCGCCTTTGATATGGAGCACTGCCGCAAGGCCAAGTATGTCATACTTTTTGATCCTTTGGATGGCTCTTCCAACATTGATGTCAACGTAAGTATCGGCACCATATTTTCTATTCACCGCAGAACAAGTGCTGTTGGCGATTTGGCGAACGTCAATGACTTTTTACAAAAGGGAAGCGAGCAAGTAGCTGCAGGATATGTCATTTATGGGTCTTCCACCATGCTCGTTTACACGACAGGACATGGAGTAAATGGTTTTACACTTGAACCCAGTATCGGAGAATTTTGCTTGTCACATGCCAACATGAAATTTCCAGATAAAGGAAGTATATACAGCATCAATGAAGGGCACTTACTGCTATGTGAGAAAGGAATTCAAGATTATGTCGCTCTTTGCAAAAGCATAGACAAGAAAAATAATTTGCCCTATACCGCAAGATACATTGGATCATTGGTGGCGGATTTCCATAGAAACCTGATCAAAGGAGGAATTTATATGTACCCTGGAACCCAGAAAAATCCTGAAGGAAAATTGCGTTTACAATACGAGTGCAATCCTTTGGCGTTTATCGCGGAGCAAGCCGGTGGCAAAGCTTCGGATGGTATTCAACGCATTTTAGATATTACTCCCAAAGATCTTCATCAGCGCACGCCATTTATCGTAGGGCCAACCATGATGGTAGAACAAGCCGAGGCTTTTATTCGTCAAGGCAAAAGTTAATCCTTCTATCTTTGAAACACCATTGAAACAGTGAATCCGCAACTCGTCATCATACCCACTTACAACGAAAAAGAAAACGTTGCCAACATGATCAAAACTGTCATGGAATTGCCCGTGTCGTTTGATTTATTGTTTGTTGATGACGGCTCACCTGATGGTACTGCCGACATCATTCAGCAACACCAAAGCAAATTTCCAAATCGTATCCACTTGATTCAACGCACGGGCAAATTGGGGTTGGGAACCGCGTATATCACGGGCTTTAAATGGGCCATCAAGCAAGGATATTCGTTTATCTGCGAAATGGATTGCGACTTTTCACACAACCCCCAAGATTTGCCAAGGTTGGTTGAAGCTTGTCAAAATGGTGCAGATATGAGTGTCGGTTCTCGTTACACCCGTGGTGGTGGAGTTGAAAATTGGCCCTGGAACCGCAGATGGATGAGCAAAGGAGCTGGAGTATATGTCAATGTCGTTCTGGGATTGGGTGTGAAAGATGCAACTGCTGGATTTGTTTGCTTTAAAAGGAAAGTACTTGAAACCATTGATTTGGATGCAATTCAATTCATTGGTTATGCTTTTCAAATTGAAATGAAATACAAAACCAAAAAATCAGGATTCAAAATCCAAGAAGTTCCAATTTTATTTAAGGATAGAATTCTGGGTCAAAGTAAAATGAGTTTGAATATTTTCAATGAGGCTTTTATTGGCGTGTTGAAAATGAGATTGGGTTAATATGAAAACTTTAATTCAAAATGTGCAAGTTGTCAATGAGGGCAACATTTTTCGTGCAGATGTATGTATTGAAAACGAAAAAATTTCAGCCATAGAAAAACCCCTCACCGTGGATTCTCAATGGGCATCCGAAGTAATTGATGGTACCGATTTGCATTTACTTCCTGGAATGATTGACGATCAAGTGCACTTCAGAGAGCCGGGATTGACACACAAAGGGAATATATATTCAGAGGCTCGGGCTGCCGTTGCAGGTGGAATTACCAGCTTTATGGAAATGCCCAATACGGTGCCTAATACGGTTACTTTGGATGAATTAGAAAAGAAATATGACCGTGCTGCGGAAGTTTCACTGGCCAATTACTCCTTCTACATTGGGGCTACCCAAAACAATGCCGATGTCATTGCCTCTATCGACACCAAGAACGTTTGTGGGATAAAAATTTTTATGGGTTCCTCAACAGGAAATATGTTGGTGGACAACGAAGAAAGTTTAAATGCCATTTTTAAAAATGCCAAAACCTTAATCGCCACACATTGTGAGGACGACAAGATGATTGCCGAAAACATGGTTCGCGCGCAGTCCCAATATCCCACGGGCATTCCCATACAAATGCATCCCGTGATTCGTGATGCCGACGCCTGCTATGCCTCTTCATCCAAAGCCATTGCTTTGGCTAAAAAACATGACGCGCAATTGCATATTTTGCATATCAGCACTGCCAAAGAAATCGCCTTGTTTCAAAATGACATTGATATAAAAGACAAGCGAATAACGGCAGAAGCGTGCGTTCACCACCTGTGGTTTAGCGATGCTGATTACGACACCTTGGGAAGCAGAATCAAGTGGAATCCTGCAGTCAAGAGTGCTGAAGATCGCGCGGCCATTAGGCAAGCCGTAAAAGATGGTTTCATCGATGTCTTGGCCACGGACCATGCGCCCCATACCTTAGAAGAAAAATCCAATCCATACGGATCCTGCCCGTCAGGCGGTCCTCTGGTGCAGCATGTTTTGGTTGCGCTTTTGGATATGTACCATCAAGGGATTTTTAGTCTGGAAGAGATTGTTCAAAAAGCTGCGCACAATGTTGCGACCCTTTATAAAATTCCTAACCGCGGATTTATTCGACCCGGATACCAAGCCGACTTGGTTTTAGTCAACTTAAATCAACCTTGGTTGGCCAAAGATGACAATGCCGCTTACTTATGTCAATGGACGCCTTTTCATGGTCATCTTTTCAAAAGCCAAGTGGTGTCCACCTTTGTAAATGGACACCGCGTTTATACCACAGGTACATGGGATGAGACGGTTAGAGGTCAACGCCTACAATTTGCACGATGAAAACATTTGCGGTCCCTTTTTTCCTACTCATGTACATGAGCGCTTGTCAAAACAGCCCACAGGTGGTCCGTCCCCCTTTGGATTTGGAAAAAGTATCGCTCGTCGTACAAGAATTAAGAATCATGGAAGCCGCATATGGCATGCACTACCAACAGATTGATTCCACCAAAACAGGATGGAAACCTTTTCATTTGGAAGTATTCCAAAGGTTGGCTGTTACAGAAGATCAATTCAATCAAAGTATCGCCTATTACACGCAATTTCCAGATAGCCTGATGGCGATGGATAGCTTGATCTTAAAAAGATTGGAGCCACTATCAGGGCAAGGTTTGAAGAACCGCATTCCAGGACAGAAACACATACCAAATCATCAACCCGCCGTCAACCAAAAAAGCGGCGAGTAATCGGTATCGGGTTTGCGAAAATACCAACGCAGGCAAGGCTGAAAGCACAAGACCAAAGGAAATTACGTGGTGTTTAAATGCAATATGTAAGATTACCTCGGCTGAAAAAATCAGTCCCATGACGACGGTTAGCCACTGTAATCTTCTTGCAAAAAAAAGTTGTCGCTCATGGCCATCCAATGCATCCGTAATGATCACCATCCCTGAGATAAATAGAAAAGAGATCCCAAATAAATGGGCAATTTGCGGCGTATTTAAAAACAACAACGGCAACAAGGCCCATACAGACCAACACCAAGCTACAGCGCAAGTTTTGGCCAAGTAGTATTTTCTAATTCCGCCTTGCATCTGCTTAAGAATGGCACCTGGTGCGTACATCGCGGCAATTGTACAAGCCGACAGTATCAATAGCCATGCTATGGCGTTATTGTTGGATGACGAAAATTGTTGACACTGAACAACGTAGGCACCCGAGGAAAGCAAAGCGCCGTACAAAGCAGCAAATCGATAGGGACTTTTTCGATGCTCTTTGGGCCAACGTAAAATCATATAAAACAAAGCTGAGGACAGGGCGCCCATGGCGATAATTTCAATGGGAATTGGTTTCACCACACCCATGGCGCGTTCCAAGGTTACCCAAGCGGATAGATAAAAAACCATGGCAATCCCTGAGATCAAGGAATATAGCCACCACCAGTTTCTTTTGATACTTTCCATTAGCGCGTTGCGTAATAAAACAACAGACCTGTTGCAGAACCAACAAATCCGCCAACCAATGCTCGCTTGATTCGTTTGCTCTTGGCAACGGGTCCAAATCCCTCGGCATACCAGTCATTGTATTTCAAAGCTTCATTGCTCATATGATGAGATCGACAGCGCACCTTAAATGGGATGTTGGCCAAGGCAAAAAGCATAGGAGGAGCCACGGCACTCAAAAATCCATCCTGCCCCAAGTAAGCCAATGCGCCACAAAAAATAAATCCGCCAATTAACGAATGTCTCGCCGAATAACGTTCATAGGCATCACGCTCTCCCATTAAAAAAACCCGCATCTCATCGACATTGTACGTATACCCCAACAGACTATCCTGTCCATAAAGCAATACCTCCTGTCCATTGGTGGTGATGCTAAAAATCTCACTTCGGTGCAATTCAGCCTCACGCATCTTCCCGTATTTTCCTTGATAGCGCACCCTGACTTCCAATGTGGAATCCAGTATTAGCTCACCGCGGATCGTGCGTCCGTTCATCAACAAGACCTCTTGCGTAAATGCTTGCTTCTGCTTGGTATCCTTTTCTTTGGGCAATTCAAAAGCATACGAATAACCTGCAGTAACTACAAAATCCATATCCGCTGAAGCAATGTCACGCTGAATCAGATAACCCAACTTCAAACGTTGATGATTCTTTAAATCCCAATCCGTACCGCCTTGCCAACGCCAAGTGGAATATTGTTGGGTGTAGGTATTAAAAAACAACTCATGGCTGGTGTACAGATCCACCTTGGGAAGTCCTGTGTACTTGAGCCCCCCCCTCAATCGTGTGTTTTGACTCAAGTCCACATCTTGCCAATCTCCAACCCCAAAATGGGTTTGACCCCATTGTTGGCGAATCAAAGCAGACGTCTCCCATTTTCCCCAGTCGTTCTTCCACTGCACCCCCAAACTCAAACGCTGGCGATAATTCCACAAACCTGCACTGGACCTTGCACCAATGCGCATCTCCGCTTGGGTGCTCCAGTGTTTGGACAATCGTTGTTGCACCCCGATATCCGTAAAAGCACTTCGAACCAAACGCACGTTGTCATACATTCTAATCTCCGGAGCCAGATAGAAGTTTCGCTTTCCTTTGCCTTCAAAGTCAATTTTTGAAGATACCCAAGCACCCGCATCCTTCTGCTGGGCCTGGACGAAAAGTGAAGCCAGAATAAAAATGAATAGGAGGAGTCGATTAAGGAGTGTCATAGGTCATCAAAGTTCCCATATCCAATTTCTCCTTCCTTTTGGCCACTTTCACCACATCCTTCACCACCATTTTGGTGGGATTGGGCGATGCTGAACCCAAGGTGTCTTGGCTGTAGATATACACCGTATACTCGCCTGGTCGTAAACTTTGAAAGGAAAAGTCACCATCGTAATTGGTCATTACTTTTTCATCTGGAGACAAGTGGTCACCATAGACCAAATACACCTCCATGTCTCTTCCATCCACAGTATCGATTATGGTTGAGGCATTGCTCAATACCGCTCTTCTTTGAACATCGATATGACCCGTGATTTGGGCCAAACCACCCGACCCTGCTTCCTTTGCACATGAGTACAACAATGGAACGGCCAGAAATAACACTGCTAATTTTTTCATAATTTTCTGTCCTTCAAACATAACCCATTTAATTGATTTAAACAACGATTCTATTGTGTACCGGCATGGCCAGTGCTCCCAATGAGATTTGTATCCCTTGGGCCTTTTGCAAAACATCACAACATTGTATCAATGTTGCGCCCGTTGTCACCACGTCATCAATAAGTAAGACCCGATTTCCGCTCGGGCATTGCATTGACACCAGATCAAACGGGTTGTCCAATTTGTTGTTTCGGATCCATCGATTTTTAAACGTTTGGCTTTTCCCTTGGGTGGTGCGGACGAGCCAATTTTCTACTACGGGAATCTGCCACTCTTGGGAAAGACCCTTGGCAATTTCCAAAGCTTGGTTGTATCCGCGTTTCCTCATTTTCTTGGGATGAAGCGGCACGGGAACAATACAGTCCCATGGACATTGCTGCATATTACGAAGCCAATTTTTGGCCCATAACTGCGCCAAAACTACACCCACTTCGGGATGCTGCTTGTATTTTAGGGCATGCAATAGCTCTCGCATCATGCCAGTTTTCTCCATTTTAAAACCGACAATCAATGCGTGAAAATCACAGCGCCCAAAGAATACTTTTTGGAGCTGAGGATGAACCAAGAAAGGAAAAGTCTTGGGCAGTTCACGCTGACAATGCGTGCAGAGCACCTCTTCAAAATGCAACAAATCCCAATGACAATAAAGACAATGCCTGGGGTAAACCAGATGGAGCAAAGCCAAGGCTCCTTTTTTCAAGCGGGCAATCATGTGCCAAAGCTGCCTCCGCATCGACCCAAAAAAAAGAAACACATAAGGCGCATATTTTTCAAGATTGCTATCGTTATGCGTACTTTTGCCGCGCAATGATGACCATTCAAGTCCTTAAGTCTAAGATCCACCGCGTTACTGTAACGGAGGCGGATTTAAATTACATCGGCAGTATCACTTTGGATCCAGCGCTCATGGCTGCGGCCAATATGATTGAAGGTGAAAAAGTTCAAATTTTGAATTGCAACAACGGCGAGCGTTTCGAAACCTATATCATCACCGGTCCCGCCAACTCTGGCGTGGTTTGTCTCAATGGGCCAGCTGCTAGAAGAGTGGCTGTTGGTGATATTGTCATCGTGTGTTCATATGCGAGTATGGAATTTGAAACGGCCAAGACTTTTAAACCGTGGATTGTATTTCCTGACACCGCCACCAACCGTCTTTTATAATGATGAAATGGCTGAAATATGCGCTGTTCTTGGCCATTGGCTTGGGATTGGCATGGTATGCCTCTAAAGACGCAGATTTTGATACCATCTGGAGTGCTACGCTTCAACTCAATTGGTTTTGGGCCATTCTTTCCATGGTCACCAGTTACGTCGCGATGATTATTCGCGGTTACCGATGGAATATCCTTTTGGCTCCTTTGGGATACCAATCCCGGAATTCCAATAATGTCCATTCTGTGGCTTTTGGTTACATGATGAATGATCTTATTCCCCGGAGCGGAGAGCTGGCACGATGTGCATTGCTTTCAAGGGCAGAACAAATCCCCGTCGATAAATTGGTGGGCACGGTCATCTTGGAACGCATAGTGGACATGCTGACTTTACTCCTTGTCATTGGATTGGCCACTTGGCTTCAAGCGGATGCCATTCAAGCCTTGTGGGATCAAATCACCGCAGCCAAGGCCACTCAAGGACCTACAGAAAAAAGCTACACCTTGTACTATGTGCTCATTGCTTTGATTGTGTTGGGCATTACCGGATGGTGGGTTCTTGGAAAATTACAGCAGATCCCTTTTTTTGGAAAAATCAAAAACTTTGCAGACGGTATTTTTTCAGGAATGAAAAGCGTCGCAGGATTGAAGCAAAAAAATAAATTTATTTTGCTCACTTTGGGCATTTGGACTGCTTGGTTGCTCATGGCGTATTTCATGATGAAAGCTTTGCCCGCAACGGCAGAATTGGATTTGGCCGATGCGCTTTTCTTTATGGTCGCTGGTAGTTTTGGAATGATCGTCCCTACACAAGGTGGATTGGGCGCATACCACTTGACTTCCAAATATGGCTTTATTGCCCTGGGTTTGGATGGCGCATTGGGACTGACGTTTGCATGGATCTCTTGGGTAGGAAAAACCATTGTGGAGTTTGTAGTTGGATCTATTGGCTTTATTATTGTCGACCAACGCTCAAAAAATAAACAAGATGCTGTTTCATCCTAAAATCGCCCAATGGCAGGCAGAAGGCAAGTCCATCGTTTTCACCAATGGTGTTTTTGATATCCTTCATGTGGGGCACGTTACCTACCTGGAAGAAGCCAAAGCCTTGGGAGATGTCTTGGTTGTTGGTCTCAATGCCGACAGCTCTGTAAAACGCTTAAACAAAGGACCAGAGCGACCCATCAATGACGAAGAATCACGGAAAAAAGTATTGGAAGCCTTGCGTTGTGTGGATGAGGTTATCATTTTTGATGAAGACACGCCATTGCGCTTGATTATGGACATACGTCCAGATGTGGTAGTTAAAGGAGGCGACTACAATGCGCATGTAACGGATCGCCGTGATCCCCGCTACGTCGTTGGGTCACAAGAAGTGAAAACTTGGGGCGGACACGCCTATGTTATCGCGTTTGTGCACGGTTATTCTACTACCAATATTGTAAAGAAGCTTCGCGAATAAAATTATTGCGCAGCAAAACGAAAAACGATCTTTCCGGTTTGCGCTGCTTTACCAAGATCTGCATTGAATCGCCACTTTTTGGCATGCGCCAAACTCTCATCCATCAAACATTGAATTTGCGAAGAACTGGGATCGATAGAGGCCGATTTTACCTCACCACGTTCATTTACTGTAACATTTACTTTGACTACACCCGCCTGCTTGCATCGATAAGTAGGCTTGGGTCCAAAACTTACTGATCTTCCTGCCAGCATCCATTCCACAGAAACAGCACCGCTGTATGAAGTGTTTGATGACTGTTGCTGGGTATCATTTTTCTTGGGATTCGTTTCTTGCGAATCATATTGCCTGGGCTGCACCCTTTCATCATTTTGATGCGCTTGCTTCAATCGATCAAATTCTTGACGAGCAAAATCTTCTGGGGTTACATCATTGCCCTTGCCTCGATTATCTTGAATTGTTTGACCCAACGCGGCGTCTACTTGAGACATCACATTTCGCATGGGGCCATCTGCTTGGTCTCCATTGGAAGAGGAAGTTGACTCATCCAATTGAAGGGGAATTTCCTCCAAGACCTCCTGTTTCTCCAGCGCTGGATCTTCCCAACCATCTGAAGTTGTAAAAAAAACAATCGCCGTGGTAAAAACTTGAATCGTCACTGCAATCAACATCGCCTGCATGGCCCATTTCCATCCCCCTTGGGGCTTCGATTCCAATATGAAGTCCAATGTGCTTTTCACTCCGATAAAGATACGTTTCTGGTCATTTGATTTTACATCAAATTTTCATCTTATATTTGTTTAAATACATTACGACAATGAAAAAGTTCATCGCATTTTTTGCATTCATGATTTTGATTGCAGGTGTTGCTTCCGCTCAAACGCAAAACGCAACCGAAAATAACTCTGAGAAAAAAGAACATGTTGTGAAGGAGAAATCTTCTTGCAACAAAGCAGAGGGAGAAAAAGCGTGTTGCTCCAAGGACGCGAAGAAAGAAGAAGGAAAGGCATGTTGTTCTAAAGAAGGAAAAAAGGAAGAAGGAAAAGCTTGCTGCTCTAAGGATGGAAAGAAGGAAGAAGGAAAAGGAAGTTGTTCTAAAGACGGAAAGAAAGAAGAAAAAGCTTGCTGCTCTAAGGACGCCAAGAAAGAAGAAAAGGCACAACCCAAACCCTAATGGTTTTAACGCATTAAAAAGGCTCCAAATGGAGCCTTTTTTTATGCTTTTAAAAATCGAATTGTATCCGTAAGTCTGGTTTTTCTTCGGCCATATCTGGATTCTTGCCTTGATTTTCTAGATACTTAATCGCAAATTGGGCGATATCATTTCTATTCCAGGTATCCATATTGCAATCAAAAATTCTGAGCAAAGCTTGGAGGTCTTTTTGGGAGAGGGCCGCGCGTTTTTCTGCGTCATACAAGAAAACGGAGATAACCGCCAGGGAGGCCAAAGAAGGCTTTGTCAACATATTTTTCAAAGAGGGATCGGCATCGATCAAGCTCCAGATGGCGGGCAGCAAAGAGGAAGACCCACTATTGCTTTGGTACTTCTCAATCGCATTTTTAATACAGATTCTCAGATCGTGTTCATCCCATGGTTTGGAGACATAACGGTAAATTTCACCTTTGTTAATGGCGTTAACCACCGCTTCGATATCCGCGTAACCCGTCACCAAAATTCTAACTGAGCGAGGGAAATCGGGAAGGATCATTTCAAAAAATTCAACCCCAGAAATATCCGGCATCTTTTGATCGGATAAAATAACTGGAACCTCATTTTGATTGAGGTACTCCACCGCTTCTCGGGCTGAGGTGGTGGTAAACACATCGTATTCACGGCGAAAGAGCGCCTTGAAAGCGATGAGATTATTTTCCTCATCGTCGAGGTAAAGGATTTTTATTTTATCACTCATGATTCAAAATTTGCGGAGACAGAGGCAAGGTAATGATAAAAGAAGTACCCAATCCCCACTGACTTTCAACATTTATTTCACCGCCGTGTTCATGAACGATTCCCAAGACAATAGAGAGGCCCAAGCCGGTACCTTCACCCACCTGTTTGGTTGTAAAAAATGGATCGAATATCTTTTTCCTCACCTCCTCTTTCATCCCCGTGCCGTTGTCCTGAACCACAATTTGAATTTTATCATTGAGCACAGCCGTTTTCACAGTAACCAAGCGCTCTGCAATAGATCTATTATCGGTTTTAGTAGCATGAACGGCATTGGAAATTAGATTCATCAGCACCTGATTTAATTTACCCGGGAAGCACATGATATGTGGCAACGCAGGATCCAGGTTGGTGATTACTGTAGCTTCTTTAGAGGTAATGTTTTTCATCACCATCAGGGTAGAAGAAATACACTCATTGACATCGGCGCTAACGAGCACATCGCGATCCATTCTGGAAAACACGCGCAAGGAACGCACGATATCGGCGGTACGTTTAGAGCCTTCGTCGATACCATTGAGCAGTTGGTGGATTTCCTTTTGGAGGTAGTCGATATCCAGCTCTTGGTATTTTTTCATCAGCGCATCCCACTTGGCCGGCAGGAGTTCCACCGCGATTGGATTTTTGAATTCCGTAATAATTTCAAGAAGCTCATCGACATCCCTTTTAAGCGGTTGCACGTTGGATCGGACGAAGTTGACAGGATTATTGATTTCATGGGCGATACCCGCTGTCATTTGACCGAGGGAGGCCAATTTTTCAGATTCCACCAATTGTTTTTGGGTCAATTGAAGGTCATGCACCGTTTTTTCCAGGTGGTTGGTAGAAGCTTGGAGTTCAGCTGTACGGAGGGAAACCTCTTGCTCCAAAAGCGATTTTTGTTCATGGATCAGGCGTTCATTTTCCAGCATCACCGCGATAGCTTGCGCCTGAGAAGCTTCCTTTTCTCTTTTCAGAATATTAATTCGATCCGCCAAAGCCAAAGAGAGGAGAATGGCTTCGATTATTACCCCAACAGGCAAAGCGTACTTGGAAAATACATTATACTCTATGGTTCCAAAATCTTTTAATGCAAAAATTGTAACGCCTAAAAGAAAGGTGCTAAATGCGACGATAAAGTATAATGCTGGTCTAAATCCCTTGCTCAAGGAGATGAACGCTCCTATTAATAACAAGATCGCCAATGAAGCATTTATGTTTATCAATTGATAAGCTAATAAAGGTCTACCTAAGAGAATTAATACGAAGATGAAAATATATGAGGCTAATGATAAATTGGAAATTTGATAGATCCAATTAGCATAATCCCTTAATCTTAAGAAACTTCTCGAAAAAACAATCGTAACCACTCCACTCAAAACTCCACTAATTTGAACCCAATGATAATTGCAACCAAAAAGTCCATTCAATCCTCGACTAATCTGCCCATAAATAATCAACTGTGTTAAACCTATGAACAGAACAAATACAACATATCGCAAGTAAATAAAATCCTTTGTAGAAATGAAAATAAATAGGTTGTACAATAAAACTGAAATCATAATTCCAATAAAAAAGAAAAAGAAATTTTCTATCTCATTGTTACTAGCCTCCAAATTCTTTCGATGATTAAATGATATTGGAATAACCATTTGAGTCGAAGACTTCGCCCTTAAAATTATCGAATCATTTCCCAGTTTATTCTCTAAAACCTTTGAGTATCCTAAATCTTCGCTTCCCAATTGAAATAAATTCCCTTTATATATAGAATAAAACTGAACCGAATCTATTGTTGGGTTGTCGATTGAAATTAACATCTGAGAATTGAATATTTCAGTAATCAAAACGAAACAATCTTGATCTTTCAAACCAAAATTGACTATCTGAGACTCACAAAGCTTAAAATTTCTAGAATCGCTGTAAACTGATTGTATGGTTTGCTCATTGCCGTTATACAAGTGAATTTTCTGTGCTTGAGTCCCGAAGAAGGCTAATGTGAAGAAAAGAATTATTAGAAGTCTCATAAATCGAAATGTATTTGTAGATTTCTTCCTCTGTCAGTATATAGCTTGGTAAATTTTCTATTCGCCCTTATGTCAAATATTTTCTCTTTCTCCTCTGGTTTTGCGCTATTCAATTCCATTTTATCCTCCATGTAATTTATTGTGCTCATCCATCTATCATCAGGAAACGGGAATTTTCCATTCTGGCCCAAAGTTTCATAAGCTTTAAATCCAAAATCATCAGCGAATCTTGATACAAATGGTGAGCAAAATGTAAATACATTTTTGACTGGAATAAATGCAGTAGCAGCAATAGAAGTTCGAATAAGATGTTCACTTCCAAGACCTAAACCCGCTACCAATCTTGAATTCCACAGACCACCAATTTCTACAATCCCATCGTTTCTCATAGCAAATTGATCCAACTCAATAAATATCCTTGGTTCCAAATTACTTAAAAAGAGCTGCATAGGTAATGGATCCTCACCATTCCAAACGTGTAATCTCGCACCTCCATAACAAACTTCTGAATCCAATGATTCTGCTACAAGTAAGTACACAGAATCCAACTCTCTCCAATAATCATATCCCTTTGAAAGACTCACGCCATTGTTCAATAGAACTTCCTCATGACCCTTGATATACTTGTCAACAGCTAACGGATCTTCTGTTGCCTTTATTACTCTCAATCTTACCTCTGCGACATCCATCAATTCTCTATGTCTAAATAAATCTCAGGGCTCATTTGGATTCGCTGTGATTTTAGTTTTTTGCCCAACAATAAGAGACGCACAGCTGTGGCAACATTTCCACCACCTGATACCACATCTTCTGCTAGTTGTGGCCAAGATCTTAATGTCTTTCCTATTTGCATAAAGGACATCTTGCTATTTTCAGAAGCTGCCTTTAAATCACATATATCCGCGATAATATGAGGTGCATTTTCAAGTATTTCTGCGTCGCTAAATGAAGCATATTTTAAAAATGAAAACTCGAATGGCTCAGTTGAAATTGAGAAATTCTCCACATCCAGCATACCCCTATCACTGGTGTGCATAATAACAGGAATACTTGATTTTAAGGCCTCCTTTCTGAGCAATACTTTTATCAATAGATTATCACATTCATCTATTAAAACATCCAACTTCTGATTGAATCCCTTGATAAAATCTGTGAGATTTTCATTTGATACACCACGATCAAATACCTCAACATTAATGAATGGATTTTGCTCAACTATCCATCGATATGCTATCTCCGTTTTTGATCTCTGAATATTAAATATACCAGAATCCAGTCTGTTCAAGTTCGTAATTTCCACATCATCAAAATCAGCAATTCTGATTTTACCACATAGATTTGACATTACAATTGCCTTTACAACTTGAAATCCAACAGATAAACCGACAACCCCAACCACTTTGTGTTTTAGTTCCTCCTGCTCCGCGTTGGTAATTTTCAATTTATTTCGCACAGTCACAAGACTATTGAAAACATCTCTACCAAAAGTGAACACCACTTTATTTTGCCATGGATAATAAATTGCTTGACATTGTTCTGGGACTTTCGTGTCTCCCCAAACTAAAAACTCAGTGATGGAATATTTAAAGGGACCTAAAGTGATTTCATTTTTCTCCCATTCACTTAACTCATTTTTCCAAAGTTCAAAAATCTCAATTTCAGGATTGGTTGAACGTAAAACGTTAAATTCCTCAGGTTGAATAAATTGAATTCGCTGCATTTAACAAGGATATTTCAAAATTCAATCAATTGAAAAAGTCATTTTTTTTACTATTAACCATTGAAAGTTCATTTAATTTTTATAAATTGTATTCTATATAAATTTCTGATGGACATTAAAAACAACAAGTCAAGCCAATTTTCTAAATTGAGCTTTCCAAATTGGGATGAAATAATACACTCCTATTTGAGTGAAATGAACGTCCATTTCAAAAATGATGATGTCTCTGAATATGTGAAAGTATTCTTCGATAAAATAGAAGAAATTAGAAATATCGGTTTTGGAAATCATATTGCTCAAACAATGCAAATTGCAATTTCTGCAAGCGCCCTTAAAAAAAACCAAGTTTCTGAGGAAAGCATCAGTAATACGACCCGAGCAATTCAAGGAGAGTTCAACCAATTCTTCTCTGTTTTTGAACTCAATTCTGGAAGTTTTATTTACGTTGAACCCAAAGTCGAAGAGTTATTGGGTATCCCAAAGGAGTTGTTCACCATCCAAAATTTATTTGCATTGAATCCAACTTTTAAGCTTTTCCATCCAAATGACGTGTCTCACGTAATCAGGTGGGCGGGTATTGCTTATGGAGTATTATCCTTTCCAAACTTTAAAATCACATCTACCACAGAATACTATAAAGTTAATTTCAGAATTTCAACTGAAAATTCGAAAGACCCTAGAATAAAATCAAAGAAGTATTTAGAGCTTGAGAAAAAGTGTTTTCTGAAATCGGATGAAAAAATTGAAGACCTCAAATTTCCCCGATATCATTTAGATAAATGGACTGTTTATGATGCCGAAAATTTTTCATATGTCAAACCCCAATTTGTTTCAGATCCTCTTTCTACTGACTTAATGAATTCTTTAGCTTACTTGATGAATGCTTATTTACTTGACATCCATCCAAAATATCTTTTGATGCTAAACGGGCGTAAAGGATTTGATAGAAATAAAGAAATCGCTTTAGCCTTAAATAATTCCATTAAAGAAAATACAGGTGTTACGGACTATTTTACAGAAAATCAAATTGCTGATACATTCGCGAAAACACTCCGCAACAAAGTTTTTCAAACCTGCAAGAAATGGGATGCTATCGGGGAATATTCTGAGATCACTTCAGAACAACAATCTTTGGATTATTGTCAAAGGTTGGGACTACTCCCAATCCCAAATGCCATTATATCTCACATATATAGAAATATATCGCACTAAGATTATTCATCCCTTCGAAAATTTCGAAAACCGGCAATCGCCGGTTTTTTTTTGCCAAAGTTTGTCCTAACCATTTAGTTAAAACCTTAAAAACAAAAACAACTATGATCCGCTATCCTAAAATCAGAGAATTTAGAATTCTTCACGACCTTAAACAAGAATACATCGCTGACCAACTGGGTATCTCCCAACCGGAATACTCCCGTCTCGAAAATGGCTTCCGTAAAGCGCGTCTCGAAGATTTTAAAAAACTTTCTAAAATTTACGACGTCCATATCAATATCCTCATGACGCGAGAACCTGAATATGAATACGAACCCAAACCCAAAAAAAAAGCGTCTGCATCCTCCCCTTCTTTCCAAGATGTGCAGATTACACAACTCCTTGACCAACACGCCCAAATTCTACAATTCCTTAAACAATCCAATATGGACTCTATTCAAATCATCCAAAAGCTAATTCCTACCCAAAATATTTCTCACAACACCCTATAATTCCTTCTGTTCTTCCTTTTTTATCCATTTTAACCCGAAAAGGAGAGGAGCCATCCTCTCCTTTTTATTTCAAATCCATCCGGTTTTCAACTTTTTTATTGCTGATTTTCAATTAGTTAAAAACTTTTTCAACATTTTTTGTAACCTTTCTCCTTCTACTCTCGTTCAACTACTCAACAACAACAAAAACACAGCAAAATGAAAACAAATCAAACAACAGCAGCACAAACCAAAGTAATGGTGGTTTCTCAAAACGCTACTTTTGCGCAGGATGTGAAAAACACTTTGAATGAAAACTTCGAAGTTCTTGCTTCTAACAATGCTGCTGAAGCTTTTGATCTTCTTCTTCCAGAACAAGTACAAGTTCTTGTGGTAGATCAGTTCTTAAATGGTACGACTGGCGCTGAATTCCTTCAGTCTGTTAACCAACAATTCCCCCAAGTAAAAGCTGTTTTTGTTGCTCAAAACGCTGACGAATTGAACTGGGAGTCTCTTTTGAATGATAGCCGTCCTTTCCGTGTAATATCTGTTCCAGTAAGCCTTAAAGCGCTTCAAAACCATGTGGCTGACGCGGCAGCGCGCTTCCACCAAGAATTCGAAAACGAGCAAACTTTGGAATTCTTGAACCGTCAAAATCAACAAATGCAGTTCCTTTTGACTCAGAGCTTGCTTTCTTAAAAATGCTGTCCGTACAGGGATGTCGGATTAGTTGTTGTTGTTGTTAATTCAAGGCGGCTTGTTGGTCGCCTTGTTTCATTTTTAAGTACTCCTTACTCAAAGCGGCCATCAAAGCTGAAAAACTATCCATCGCGGCCTGGGTCTCTTCCGATATCTTCTCTCTTCTTAAACGCAATACCAAAAGGCCATACAAGGCCTGTAAACACAACTCTACTTCATTGGTTCCAATTCCTTTGGCCCTACTGGCGTATTCGTCCATGTTGGGCTTGGCTATTTGATACAATGACAAATAATCTGGATCCTTGGATACCTTCAATAACGATTGATGCAAATAGGTCAACTCGGTCATGATTTCATCCAACTCCGACAAATGACCGCGTTGCTCCAATCGCTCCGTTTTCATGTCTCGAACCATGTTCTGAAACCATTTCTTCTCTGCCTCTCCCTCTTCCGGACTCTGAGAATAGGTGGCAATAAATCCATCCAAAGCGTCTACATCAAAATGTACTGCCCGTAACAAATCCTCCATTTGCCACATAAATAGCAAATACTCTGCTGCCCCACTCCAATATTTCTGTTGCGCTAAGGTCATGTTATTTCTTTTTTTCAGCGGCATACTCCGCGTTCAATCCTGCCAACACTTCTGCTGTGACATTAAATGCCGGATTTCCATGCAATACAATGGGTATCCCTTCTTGATAGTTTAAAACAAAATCTATCTTTTTCTTTTGGGCAAATCGCTCCAAATACTTCTCTACTCGTTTGTTCAATTCTTTCATCATGGCTTCCTTCTTTACCGCGATGTCATTGGACATCTTGGCATCCAATTGCTGAATTTCTGATTCCAGCTGAGCCAAGCGCTCCTGCACTGTGCGCGCCTCATCGTCGGGCAATTGCTTGCTGTTGGCGTATTGTATCAACTCCTGCGCCTCTTTCTCTCGCTTGGTATATTCCTTTTGAAACTGGGCGTCTGCTCCTTTTAATGTGCTCTCCAATTGCGACTCTTTGTCTTTGATAAATTGATATTGGGAATTGATGCTGTCCCCATTGATGTATGCCACTACCGCTGACTTCACATTGGCTGTGTCCACAAAGGCGCTGGCTACAGGGGTGCTATCCAATACTTCTTCCTCTTTGCTCTTGGATGTTTTCAAAAACAACACCACGATTAACGCAAACTGAACGGCCATCACGCCAATGATCCAAATGTTCTTTTTCATGTCTTGGGTAATAATTTTTTTAAGTCTTCATGCATCGCATGCATGCGCTCCATGATGTTGGGCTCTACTTCGCTGACCCATTGTTGTACCGCTTCTAATGGGTACAATTCCTTGTCAAACTTATAGGTCTGCCGGCACCGGCCTCCCTCAAACTCTACCAAATACTTGCCATTATACTCATGTATAGCGATTCGCAAATGGGGATGTTGAATTTGGCCTATTAAACGCATGGAGCGAAATTATAGGTTCACGATTGGGATTGCGCAGATAATTTTTTAATTCTTCTAACAATCCACAATGAAATAAGTGTAAATCCCACTGCTATATATCCCACCCAGTTGTAATGCTCCAAAGGGGCATATTCATTGGCTTGATGAATAATCGAACCGGCGATGATTGCGCTGCTACCCGACGCCAGACTCTGGGCAGCGCTATTTAAACTCATAAAACCCGCCCGCTGCTTGGGGTTGACAACTGCAGAAATGATGGTGTTTGCCGGTATCATTCTTCCAGAAATAAATGTAAAGAAGAACAAGGCAATGAACATCACCCAAACCAAATCCACCTTGGGCAAATGGGTGTTGACCAACATCGTGATACATGACAAAAAAGCAAAAAGGGTGAATATTCTAAATCTGCCAAATCGATCCACCGCCTTACCTATTGAAATTCCAGAAAGAACAGTTGCTGCACCTCCCGCGATATAGATGTACTTGATTTGACTTTGCTCCAACCCAACATTATTGATAAAGTAGGGGGTTAAAAAACTAATGACCGTGAATTGCCCCAAAACCAAAAGCACCGTAAACAACAATGCATTGCGCTGGACTTTGGATTGCAAAACACCCTGAACCGTGGCCATGGGATTAAACACCTCCTTCCGATTCAAATGAGCATTTATCGGTGGTATTATTTTCCAAGCCAAAGCCCCAATCACCATACTCATCGCACTGACCGTGTAAAAAGGAACATGCCAATTGTGGTCAAAAAAATCAACCAAGATCAATGCCATCGGAACGCCCAATACCGCGGCCAAAGAAAAGGCGAGCGTAACAATGCCCATGGCTTTGCCCCGACGCTCCAATGGTATTAAATCCCCGACAATAGACATAACAAGCCCTCCCAATAAACCTCCGGTAAGCCCTGTCAATACGCGCGTTCCAATGAATAAGTAATAATTGAGATGAACATCTTGGGTGGTTGGAATGATGGCTGAGGACAATGTTCCCAACATAAATCCGGTGTACGCCCACAATAAGGCCTTGCGCCTATCCAGATTATCCAGATAAAATACACCCAAAAATGAAGAAAATCCAGCGGCTAAACCGTAAGAGGATACCAAAAGTCCGTATGCCCCAGGTCCGATTATCAATTCTTTTTTCAAGATGTCCCCCATGGGCATCATGATCATAAAATCAACGATGTTGGTGAATTGTATTGCTGCCAAAATCAGCAATATTCTTTTCTCATTCATGCATCATCCCGGGTTGTAGTCTTTCCTTTATCTCCCTTTCTAACTCTCCCTTCCAAGGGGCGCGCATGTCCTCTATTTCGTAATCCAAGGATTGTGTCATCCACTTGACAAACAAATTGGGAATGGATCGGGAATGGCGCAAAACATTTCCATAGTACACTGGCATCGCCCCCATGGCTGACTTGATTTCAACGGCGGTCCGCCCAAATACAATTTGCTTGACTTTACGCTGAATTCCCAATTCAACAAAATCATATAACATCCGTGAATACAAATAAATCTGCCTGTTCACGGCATAATCGATTCCCACCAAATGGGCCTCCATTTCATCATCTACTATGGCAACAGAAAATCCCACCAATTGTGTATTCCAGAAATAAGCTCGAAATAACATGGATTCTCCCAGTTGGGCTTTCATATTGCACAACGCGGCCGCAGTAAGGGGCTGCCAACGGTTTTGAGCCTGAAGGTATACCTGCTCATACAAGGGATACCACTGAGATTTAAAGTCGTTCATCTCGTCCAAGGACCAAAATGCAGTAGTTACTTGCTCTGATTTTTTATAGGCTGTTACGGCTTTGGATCTGAATTTTGAAATCAATCCCTGCGTATAATCTTCAAAAGATTTCCATTGCGGAAGCAATGGCAAAACCATAATGGGATCGGCGGCGACCGATCCAAAACCACATTTTTTTAACTCCTTAACCAGATCCTGTTGGTAGCAAGTAAAGTCTTTGATTAGGCAAATTCCAACCCGTTCTCCTTGTGTCTTGAAATGGCCAACTGCCTCGTCCATGGCTTGACACAAAAGATCCGATTTTATGGCTGACGAAAGATTCTTTTGAAAAGAAAATCCATGCGGCCCAGAAACAAAAGGATTTCCGCAAAGCAAAACGCGCTGCACCTGAGAAGCCACGCTCCACTTTTGAGCCAACCACTTGGCCCAACTGCCGCGTTCCTCCCCTCCTCGCCAATCTTCGGTGTAAAATTCTGACAAGAAAAATAAAGCCACTCCAGCCGGCTGCTCATTGTACTTAAACAAAACCAATGTGCAGTGATATTCCGATTGAAGGGATTGAATGTATTCCTTTTGAAGGAAAATGGAGTCTAAAAAAGTATGATAAGCAACTGGAATGTTATTCCAATCGTTCACCCACGCCAATTCGGCTTTGGTCTTGCCGCACCAAAAATCCGACCATGAACATCCCTTTTTCTCCTCTTTAGATTGTACGGCAAACATCATTTTGACAAAGCTAATAACTGAATACCTTTGAGATCGAAAAAATAAAGTTAACCATGCTAGAAATTCCGATTTGGATCACGATTGTCTCAGTTGTCACTGTCCTGCTTTGTATTGTTCTGCTTATCCCCATGATCCAGAAAAGTGTCGAGAACCGAACCCAAAACAAAGCACATATTGCGGTTTTGATGTGGGTGCTTTGGGCACTTTTTCAAAGTGTATTGAGTCTCAACCGTTGGTATATGGATCGGACAGCCGGATGGTTTCATTTTGTTTTTCCTTGGTTTTTTGCCGCAGCCTTTGGTTGCGTATTGTACTTCACCCCGCGCGGAAAGCGCTGGATTAACAGTTTAAATAACGATTACCATTGGCTGGTACAATCCGCGCGACTTCCGCTGGGTATCGCATTAACAGCCTTGTTTGCGGCGAAACAAATGCCCCAATGGACCTCCCTTTTTCCTTTTCATTTGGAAATCATCTTGGGGGTTGTGGGGTTGATTCTTTTTGCCCTAAAAAACAAAATGAGCCCAAGGGCCCATCTTGCATTTCACGTTATTTTTATTGTGATCACTGCGATTGCAGTGGTTCATGGATACGGTGCCATTCCTTTTGCGCATCAATCTTGGAGTTATACCAACCCCAATTTTGCGTTTCAGCACTTCCCATCTTCCTTGTTTCCTGCAGTGGTATACCCCCTATTGGTGTTTATCCACGTTCAAGGTATTTTTTCTATCGTAAAAAATTCCACCCAACACCAACAAGATCATCAAGGCTGAACCGGTCCAAGAAATTTGATTTCCGGTTTTCCAAACCGCAGGTTCAAATGTCCATTCCACCTGATGAACGCCCGCAGGTACCGTTATCCCGCGCAAGACAAAGTTGACCTGTGCATATTCTACCTCCTGTCCATCGATGGTGCATTTCCAACCTTTGGGGTAATATATTTCTGAAAAAACAACCGCACCGCCTCGGGCAGATTTTACCTCGTAACCAATAGCATTGGGTTCATATGATTTCATGATTACACTGGCCGTTGTATCCTCGCCTTGACTCTTGAACAATCCAGAAAACGCTTCATTGACAACCGCCTTTTTTCGGGTATCCAAAGTTTGCAGTGCCAATATTTCGTCATCTGCTGATTTCACCGTTTTCACTTCCTCAACAAACCAAGCTGCCCCGCACGCATCGGGATTTTCAATCGGCGGATTCTCTGGATTATAGGTTACGTATCGGGTATTCAACATGTTTAATACCGGTGTACCCTTGAATGCATTCTGCATTTTTCCACCGCGCAAGGAATCTACCATCTCTTCCATTTCTGGTTGAATACAAAACTCAATGAGCTCTTGGTAGCGCTTCAATTTGGCGCCATGGTATCCGCCAATGGATTTGTGCAAATAACTCACATCGGCATTGCTAAAAGGATTTTGTAAAGTCAAAACCCGATAGTGACTGGATAAATTCAAAGCCGCAAATCCTGCGATTTGACTTTTCAATTCTCCAGGAACTGATTTTCTCCAATCGGGATGATCATCCATTTTGGCTCTGATTTCAGCTTTTTTAGATGCAAAATCTTTCACCTTTTTTGATTCTTGATCCAAGATCATGAGATCCGTTTGAGCTGGTTTTATGGGGGTTAAGAGCTCTGTTGCTTTGGCATATCGCATGTAGCGACCTTTGTCTTTGTCACTGTTTAAATAACGTCGACAAACCGACCATTGATCACCAAAAATGATCAAGGCCAAAATCACCAACACAGGCCATTTGGCTTTTTCAAACTTGATGGCGGCAAAAAGTGTCCCCAATAAAAGAACCAATACCATCAAAGCCCGCTGAGCATCTGATGCAAACATGGCCTTACGCGCATCCACTACCTCAGCAGCTACACGCTCCACCATTCCTGCCTCTTGCGGTGTTATCTGTTGCGCATTTTTGATGACTTGGAACTGAACCAACCGCTGGGTAATGGTTTCTGTGAGATTGTTCCCTTCAAAATTTCCTACCAATGTGGGTTGTGATAAGAAGATCAATACAAACAAAACCAAAGCTCCAGATATAATCATCCAATTCTTTTTGGACGATTCCCAAACCCATTGTCCTGAAAACCAAAATTCCAACATCAACCCCGCCAAAGCAGCCCAAACGATAGGCAGCAACATCAAGATCATTTTGGAATCTCTGAATTTCTTGAACATCGGAAAATGATGTATGAAAAAATCATTCAAAGGGGTCATTTCATTCACCGACAATCCCAAGGCAAGCACCGAAATCAACACCACTGGCCAGCGCAAAACATCCTTCACAAAAAACAAAGCAAAAAGAGACAAAACCAAGGTCACCCAACCAAAATAAAAAGCTCCTCCACTGCTGCTTTGTCCTCCCCAGTATGGATCCATCATCTCCACCATGGGTTTTAGATCCCGACTCACTCCCTTCACTGCATCGGGAGCATTCATCTTAAAATATCCATTGGAACCCCCATTGGCATTGGGAAAAAGAATACTCCAACGCTCGCCTTTGTTGTAATTGTAATCCAAAATATAATCTTCAGATAGACCTTGCTGATCTTGCTGATTTTTTTGCTCTTTTGCTGAAGTTACGGTCAAATCACTTTTTCCTCTTGTAGTGAATTGACTATACTCGTAGGTGCTGAGTAGGTTGCTGGCATTGGGCAAAATGGCAATCGCCGTTGAAACAACGGCCAACCCAAAAGAAAACATCGCTGTTTTAAATTGCTTTTGAATCCACATCCATCCCCATTCAAATAAAAATACAACCGCCATCAAAATACCGGCGTAGTAAGTCATCTGAAGGTGATTAGAGGTTATTTGACAACCCAAGAAAAAGGCAAAAGCAGCCCAACCTAAAATGGATTTGCTACGCATGGCGTAGACCAAAGCTCCCAGCATGGGCGCAATAAAACCAATGGCCACCACCTTGGCAGTATGTCCTGCACCCAAGTACAAAATATTGATGGTTGACAAGCCAATGGCCAAGCCCAATAACATGGACAACCAAGGTCTCACCCGCAAAAACAATCCCATTAAATAACCGCCCATTAACACGGTAAATAAAATGCCTATAGGTCCTGGCAGTCCCAATCGAAATGCGACGATACAATACTTGAAAACGTTGGCTGGATGATTCACTGAAACCTGATATGCCGGCATCCCACCAAACATCGCATCTGTCCACAAAGGCTCTTCTCCATCATGCAACATGCGGTAATCCGCAATCTCTTTGGACATGCCCTTCCAATTGTCGATATCCCCTTGGCGAAGGGCAAAGCCATCCATTACAGGAGAAAAATAAGCTGCCGATACCAATGCAAATAGTACAATCGCCAGTACATGGGGCAACGCCTTCATTAAAATATTCTTCATTGTCATTCGTCTTTGATTTCAATATAATCCACATATTCACCCACCGGCTCCTTGGTTTTGGTTTCCGATTTGTGTTGATGCGCTTGTTGTCTTTGTTGTTGCTGAAACTGTCTTTGAACTTCTTCCTGCGTTTTATTCATGGCATACTGAACGCTCAATCGAGCTATAAAACGAAGCAAATAAGAGATTAAAATAATCCACAAAATGGTGCGAATAACCCCTCCTAAAGTGGCGACTGCCACGGTAGACTCAACGGGTTCTAGAGCAAAAGCCATTACTTCTTGTTGGTTAAATCCTTGAAAATATCTTCTAGTCTTTGCTCCTTCACGGACATAGCCAAAAGCAAATAGCCTGATTTACTCAATTTATCGGAAACATCCCTGCGCAAATCCTTGTCTGTCCTTGTTACCAATTCCCATTGTTTTGGGCCCACGCTTCGCACTTCCTCTACACCATCAATCGATTTCCAAAAACCAGCCGACACCTCATCGCCAATTTCAATATGCAAGACAGTAGAGGAACCAAATTTTTTCAAATCTTGTGTGGATTGATCGGCAATTAATTTTCCTTTATTGATAATGATGGCCCGGGAACAAATGGCCTCCACTTCTTGCATGATGTGGGTAGAAAACATCACCGTTTTCTCTTTGCCCATGTCTTGAATCAAAGATCTAATCTCTATCAATTGATTGGGGTCCAAACCACTTGTCGGTTCATCCAAAATCAAAACCTGAGGATCATGAATGAGGGCTTGAGCCAATCCTACACGCTGTCTATATCCCTTGGATAAAGTACCAATTTTTTTGTGCGCCTCTACCCCCAAACCCACTCGCTCAATCATGTTCTCTACACGACCGTGAATATTGTCCATTTTGTAAATCCCCGCCATAAAAGCCAAGTATTCACGAACATACATTTCCAAATACAAAGGATTGTGCTCTGGAAGATATCCGATGATCCTTCTGGAGTCCATACTCTTTGTCGCCACGTCAAATCCGTTGACTTCCACTTTTCCGGATGTTGAGGGAATGAAAGAAGTAATAATCTTCATCATGGTGCTCTTTCCTGCACCATTGGGACCCAAAAATCCCACAATCTGGCCCTTTGGAATTTCAAATGAGACATTGTCCAATGCCCATTGAGATCCATACTGCTTGCTTACATTCTTTACAATAATCGACATAGTAATTGCTCTACCAACAAAGGTAAACGATGACGAGTGTTAGACAAAAGAATTCACCGCATTTGATTAATTTGAGTAAATTCGGTGAATGAAAACGGAACAACTTATTTGGACAGCTGAGTCTGGGTGGAATGGCCAACAAGCACAACTTACGGAAGCGCAATTGGTATTGTGTTTCATTGGTATAGATCTTAAAAAACAAGAGGATTTATTTGATTCTTTAAAAGGTCACTATCCCAATGCCGATATTATTTTCTGCAGCACTGCGGGCGAAATTGCAGGTGACCAAATTTTAGATCAAAGTGCCGTTTGTACTGCAATACATTTCGAAAAAACCAAAATCAAAATTCATAGACAAACGATACGCCACACCGATGATAGTTTTCAGAGTGGTGAGATGTTGGCCAAGGCCATGTTGGACGAAGGATTAAAGAGCATTCTCATTTTGTCTGAAGGAACCATCGCCAACGGTGACTTTTTGATTCAGGGAGTAAATAGCATTGTTCCAAAAGGGGTTTTGGTCACAGGAGGGCTTGCCGGAGATGCGGGAAGATTCACCCAAACTTTTGTGGGTGTAAATGAAGTAGCCCAACCTGGGGTCATCGCCTCCATTGGTTTTTATGGAGACAACATCCAATTATCACACGGTTCTCAAGGGGGATGGAGTGAATTTGGTCCAATTAGAACCGTTACCTCCTCAGAAAAAAATGTACTGTTCACCATGGACAACGTCAATGCGCTGGAATTGTACAAACGTTACCTGGGTGAGCGTGCCGACGAACTTCCCGGAGCAGCTCTACTTTTCCCTTTGTGTATCATTGGTGATGATGGGTCCATGTTGGTAAGAACGATCCTCAACATTGACGAGGAACATGGCTCTATGACCTTTGCGGGAAATATTCCAAATGGTGCCAAAGTTCAATTTATGATGGCCAATTTTGACCACATCATCGAAGGTGCTGAAGATGCTGCCGCACAAAATGATACTCTTGAAAAGCCAGACCTGGCTCTATTGATTTCTTGTGTAGGAAGAAGAATCGTACTCGGGCAACGAACAGAGGAAGAGTTGGATGCTGTAATCGATAGAATCGGAGAGTCCACTACCTATTGTGGATTCTACTCCAATGGAGAAATTTCTCCAATTAAAGACACCGTCGCTTGCGCCTTGCACAACCAAACCATGACCATTACCACTTTCAAAGAGAACTAAATGTCAAAAATCAAGGTTGCGATTTGGGGGTCAGGAACGGGTTCAAATGCAAAAAATTTAATCCAATATTTCAAAGGGAGCGACCATGTTGAAATTGCATGGATTCTTTCCAACAAACCCGATGCGCTGATCCTGCAACACGCTATAGACGCGGAAATTCCGACTAGAGTTATCGCAAAAGAGGAGAGAGAAAATTGTACTGCGTTGATTGAAGAGCATCAAAAAAATGGAATAGACTGGATTATCCTGGCGGGATATTTATGGAAAATCCCCGCCGCGCTTTGCCATGCCTATCCCAATAAGATTGTCAACATCCACCCTGCCTTACTGCCCAAATACGGGGGCAAAGGGATGTACGGTCATTTTGTACACGATGCGGTTCATCAGGCTGGTGAGAAGGAATCAGGAATTACCATTCACTTTGTTAATGAACACTACGACGAAGGCAATATTATTTTTCAAGCCCGTTGTACCATAGAACAAGCGGATGGCCCCGCAGAAATCGAAAAAAAAGTACGTGCTTTGGAAATTGAACATTTTCCTCACGTGATTGCGGAAACGATAATTGCATGAAAAAATTCAAACTCTTTTGGGCCACATTGATTTTGCCCCTATTCACTTGGGCACAGCAGCCCGCGGTTAAAAGAGGGAAAATTGACTACATTCCTTCCTTTCCATCTTCTTTGATTGATGCCCGCTCTGTGGCCATTTGGACGCCAGAAAATAATCAACCCAATCCGTCTTATCGTGTTCTGTACATGCACGATGGCCAGAATGTTTTTGACGCCAACATCACTTGGAACCACCAATCTTGGGAGGCTGCTGACCACATTCAGCACTTAATGGATATAGGCGCCATCGAACCCTGCATTGTTGTTGCCATTTGGAACAATGGAGGAAAAAGACATGCAGAATATTTTCCAGAAAAACCATTTGAATTACTCCCTAAAAATTTTCAAGATTCATTGTTGCAAGCCAACAGAAAAGACTCTGATTCCCCGCTTTTTAAAACGGATCCATATGCTGATTCATATTTAAAATTCATTGTTACCGAACTAAAACCCTACGTTGAACAGAATTACCCTGTCTCTAAAAATCCCAAACACAATTACCTGGCGGGCGCGAGCATGGGCGGACTCATTTCTTGGTATGGGGTGACGCAATACCCCGATGTTTTTGGTGGCGCGGCTTGTTTCTCCACGCACTGGCCTGGCATTTGGCCCCAAGATGATCCACAGAAAAAGATATTCCATTCATTTTTCAACTACTTCATCCAAAATTTCCCCGCCCAAACGTCTCTTTATTTTGACCACGGTTCAGAAACTTTGGATGCCTACTATCTGCCATACCAAAGCGAAATAGATTTAGAAGTAGGCATGAAATTTCCCAAGACCCATTATCTCTCTTGTTATTACCCAGGATTTGATCACAGTGAAAAATCTTGGTCCCATCATTTTGAGAAGGCCATCACATTTTTGATGAACCCATAAATGGACCAAAAAAAAGAGCGCCGAAGCGCTCTTTTTATTTCTTTCAATTTCTTACTTATTCACCACCAATCGGGTGTGTTGATTGCCGACTGTCACAACATATAGACCGTTGGAAAGGGTCGCGCAATCCAATTGAACCTGCTGTCCGCTGAATGTCACCTTTCTCTTCATCACCAACTTCCCTGCAACATCTGTGATTGTCAATTCCAAATTTTCATCTTCAAACTGGTTGCTTACCAAAGTGAAAGTCTGTCCAGAAACCGGATTTGGGAAAATCATCAGATTCGCAGATTGCGCCTCCACATTGGACAAGACAGCGGGGTCTTCCATTGTCATTCCTGAAGTTCCCGTCTTCAAGCAATAGGACGTTCCCCAATTGCCCACTTCGCCGCTGGCATGAACGGGGCGTACACGAACATTGTATGTCTTACCGGTACCCATTCCTGGTACATTGTTCAAGAAAAATACCGTGGTATTCATTCCGCCTAAAACAGTCACAGCAGGTTGTACGGAGGGGATCTGTTGGGTAAACTCCCACTCATATCGCATCGCGCCGCAAACAGTTCGATCGATGGATATCGATGAAGTTGTATTCTTGGTATTGGGGCAACGGTCTGAAGCTCTCAATGCAACTGGCAATTCAGGATTCAATGTAACTGTGCACGTAGACGTTGCATTGGCTGTGATTGAAGTATAATTCCCTGCTGCGTCCGGAATTGCATAAACCACCGGAATATTCAAGGTGTATACCTTGGCTGAAGCCGACATATTTACTGGGAAAATGGTACCCAATCGCGGTACAACAGAATTGGAAGTCGTTGTTGTATACGACCATGGTGTGATGTTTAAATCTGTATTATTCTGCGTCGCGCTGAGAACATTGAAAATATAATTGGTCGCATTGCCTTTGTATTGCGCCTTGAAACTGGTACAAACACTGGAATAGATGCCAGTGTTATTGCTGTAGTAATGGTCACATGTCGTTCCAACAAAATGGTTAAAACACACTTTGGCGCTTGTATTTGAAATCCCTGAGGCCCTGTGCACCGCAACATAATAAGTCTCACCAACAGTCAAGTTATCCGAAATTAAAATTTGATTTCCAGTCGCCGCAGAGCTCGCAGTATATACCTCGTGTTCTGTTTCAAGTAACTCAAAACAGCCGTTGGTGACATGGTACAAACGAATTTCGTTGTCCCCAAATGCAGCCGATAGACTCGCACGTAGTGTGTTGTACTGGGCATTTAAACTGTACCACAAATCTGGACCATCTCCTTCAATGATTGCTGAATTCACTCCATTATTCAAATTGGCTGACTTCAAAGCCGTACCTGAACAAGTGGGATAAAGGGCCGTTGTTACAGGAACTGTGGCCACTGACTCCAATGTCAAACCTTCATCAATCTGGCCATTACAATTGTCATCGATGCCGTTACAAAGTTCTATTTGCGGTAACACACAACTTCCGTTGTCCACGTTGGCCGCTGCATCAAAGTTACAAGCTGTTGAATCTGTACAACCGGACATAAATGGTATGCAAATGCCGCTATCCGTATTTGCATCCGGGTTGTAATTGAACATGGTCGGATCCAAACATCCCAAAATAACAGGGATACAAGACCCATCATCCGTATTGGCTTGTGCATTGAAGTTAAATGCGGTTGCATCGATACATCCCAAGACCACAGGCACGCAAGATCCATCATCCACATTGGCATTGGCATTGAAATTAAATGCCGTTGCATCTGTACAACCCAATACAGTTGGGATGCAAGAACCATCGTCAATGGTGGCGGATGCGTTGTAATTGATCGCAGTTGGATCAGTACATCCAGTAAGTGCACAAACCAAATCAGCACCAGAACAATCTTCGTCAATACCGTTGCCGCAAACTTCCGTTGCTGAGGAATTAATCAAAGCATTGGTGTCATCACAATCCGAGTTATCTGAAGAATATCCTGGTTGAACCACACAAAACTCCGCTGAGGTCAGGGCATCTCCAAAACCATCATTGTCCGTGTCAGCAAAGAAAATATTCAAAACACCTTCATCGATATCTGTGTTACAGTTGTTGTCTAACCCATCGCAAATTTCGACCGCCGCCTGATTGATTGCGGCATTGTTGTCGTCACAATCATCAACCACGGTGAAACCATCATTGTCCACATCTAAATCTATTTCAGGTTGCTGAAATCCCTGAGTCAATATGACTTGTGGCGCTGAGAGCGTGGAAACAAAAGTCTCTCCTACGCTCCAAGAAACATAAGTACCTTGAATGGTCACGGCGTTTCCGGCTGAAACAATGGCAGTAGGAGAGGTTGTCTGTCCCCAAATTCCAAAGTTCAGTAACACCGAGAAAAATAAAAATAAATAGTACTTCATACCAACAAAATATGGATGCAATTTAAGGTTATATGGACGATAAACCAAATATAACTTATTCCAAATCAATCCAATTTTCCCGGAAATCTGCCTTTCTTAAAAACATTGCGTTCCGCCTTGGTATTTTTTCTGCGCAATTTCTGTTCTTCTTCCGATAAATGAATCACCTCCTGACATGCGGAAGAACAACAATTCTCAAATTTCTCTTTGCAACTTGGACACTGAATAAAGAGTATGTGACAAGCCAAATTGGCGCAGTTGGTGTGGACATCAAAAGGGTTTCCACATTGGTGACAATGGGCAATTACATCGTCAGAAATTCGCTCGGCCAAGCGCTCATCAAAAACAAAATTTACCCCCTTGAATTTATTGGGTAAACCCTGCGCTTTGGTATCTCTGGCATATTTGATTATTCCGCCTTCCAGATGATATACATTTTTAAATCCGCGATGTTTCATAAAGGCCGATGCTTTTTCACATCGAATTCCCCCCGTGCAATACATCACCAAATTCTTGTCCTTGTTTTCTTTTAATAAATCCTCCGCTATTTGTAGCTCTTCCCGAAAAGTATCAACATCCGGTAAGATAGCTCCTGCAAAATGTCCCACTTCACTCTCATAATGGTTTCTCATATCCACCAAAATGGTGTTGGGATCATCCGTCAAATCATTGAAATCCGCGGCGGACAGATATTCTCCGGTGTCCGCAGGATCAAACGTGGCGTCATCCAATCCATCTGCGACTATTTTATTCCGAACCTTGATTTTCAGCATGTAAAAAGAATGCGAATCATCAGCAACAGCGGTATTCAAGCGCAATTGGTTGAGAGGCTCAATGCTGTATAAAAACATTTTAAATGCCTCAAACTTGGCTGTCGGAACTGAAATCTGTGCATTGATTCCCTCTTGGGCAATGTAAACCCTGCCCAAAACTCCCAGAGCATTCATTTTTTCAAAGAAAAAATCTCTGAAACTTTGGGGGTTTTCTATTTTGAAGTACTTATAAAAAGATACTGTGGTTCTGGGCGTTTTATCCGCAGCCATTCTGGCTTTTAGAACCCTTCGGTCAGTGGTATTGTAAAGTCTATTTCTCATGTATAAGCGTATATTATACTGGCCAAAAATACGATAAAAAAAAGGGGCAAGAATTCTTGCCCCTTCAAATAATCTTGATGTTAATCAGTAACGATACTGATCTGACTTGTATGGTCCATCCACTTGAACGCCGATGTAATCTGCTTGATCTTGTGTCAACTCTTCCAATTCAACACCAATTTTCTCCAAGTGTAGACGCGCTACCTTTTCATCCAAATGCTTGGGCAAAACGTACACTTTATTCTCATAGTTCTCATGATTTTGCCACAATTCCAACTGAGCCAATGTTTGGTTGGTAAAGGAATTACTCATCACAAAAGAAGGATGTCCTGTTGCGCAGCCCAAGTTCACCAAACGACCCTCAGCCAATACAATAATGTCCTTTCCGTTCAATGTATACTTGTCTACTTGAGGCTTGATGGTGTCTTTGGTTGATCCATAATTTTCATTTAACCAAGCCATATCAATCTCATTGTCAAAGTGTCCAATGTTGCAAACCACCGCGTTGTGCTTCATGTTCAAGAAATGACGATCAACAATAATTTGGTGATTACCGGTAGCTGTAACAATAATGTCCGCTTCAGGAATCGCTGTATCCATTCTCTTCACTTCATATCCTTCCATCGCCGCTTGTAATGCGCAAATAGGATCAATTTCAGTTACGATAACACGAACACCAGCATTCTTCAAAGAGTCTGCAGATCCTTTTCCTACATCACCATATCCAGCTACAACAGCAACTTTACCGGCCATCATCAAATCGGTAGCACGACGCAATGCGTCTACCAAGGACTCACGACAACCGTATTTGTTATCAAATTTTGATTTGGTCACGCTATCGTTGATATTGATGGCGGGCAACAACAAAGTTCCATTTTTCTCACGCTCATACAAACGCAAAACACCGGTGGTAGTTTCTTCAGAAATTCCGCGGATACCGGCAACCAACTCAGGATATTTATCAAATACCATGTTGGTCAAATCACCACCATCGTCCAATATCATATTCAAAGGCTCGTTGCCTTCGAAAGCATGCAATGTTTGTTCGATACACCAATCAAATTCCTCATTGGTCATTCCCTTCCAAGCATAAACCGGAATACCAGCAGCAGCAATGGCAGCAGCGGCATGATCTTGCGTTGAAAAAATATTACAAGAGCTCCAAGAAACTTGGGCACCCAAAGCGGTCAATGTTTCGATCAAAACTGCTGTTTGGATGGTCATGTGCAAACATCCTGCGATGCGGGCACCCGCCAATGGTTTTGATGCGCCAAATTCTGAACGCAATGACATCAAGCCTGGCATCTCAGCTTCGGCCAATTTGATCTCCTTGCGACCCCACTCGGCAAGAGACATATCTTTTACTTTGTACTTCATAGAAGTTGCTGTTAAACTACTCATTTTTGATATTTTAAGCAAAGATAAGTTTACTTTGCATTGAACAAGAATTTTATCTTTTGAAAACAATTTTCCTTTTGGATCAATTCACGGTACATCACATCGAAAATAAAAATGATGTCCCCGTTGTCCACCACCCCACGCGGTTGGAACGTAAAATCCAAGATCGACAAAAAGATTTTGACGCCGTTGCCTGGTGCTTGCGGCCTGACTTTACGATGGACGATATATCCAAAAACGAATTTGGTAAACCGCTTTTGGGCCCATTATACCTCGGTATCAGCCATAGCCATGAACAAGTGGTCACTTGTTGGGCACCTGAAAATTTTGGGATTGATATTCAAAAGGTAGAAGAAAAAATTCACCGCATCGCCACAAAATTTGCCCACTCCAGTGAATTGGATTTTGCAAAAGACGCCCAAAAGCTGACGCTGATCTGGTCCGCCAAAGAGTCGGTATTCAAATATTTTGGACATCAAGTGGATTTTGCAACAGAAATGCGGGTGATGCCTTTTGACCTCTCCGATGGTAATTTTATTCTACGTTATGATGGTATTCATCATAAAAATCAATACTTTCGGATAACGTTTAAAAAACTAAACGATGCTTACCTCACCATAGCAAAACCTCAACCATGAAAAAGATCCTTACTCCCTTTTTGGTATTGTGCACCACTTTTTTGGCGCAAGCACAAAGCAAAGCGCCTGGCACCTACCTCAACTTAGAAGCCCAACAGAATAAGGATTTAACGATTTGGTCCGAGGACTTTGCCAATGGCATTCCCACTGATTGGATCAATCAAGAAACGTCAGGCGTTGCGGCATGGGAATACCGCGGCCCCAGCACTGCTCCCAACAATACGATTGGGTCCAGAGGCGCGTGCAATCCCAATTTCCAAGGGGCACCCATCCAAAGCGAAACGGCAAGCAACGGATTCATCATTTTTGATTCCAACTATTGGGACAACAATGCCAATCCATGTACGCCCAGTTTTTTTGGAACCGGTCCCGTTCCCGGTCCCCATTATGCTACACTTGAAACTCCATCCATTGACCTTTCTGCCGTTTCGTATGCTGCATTTGAAATGGATCAATATGTTCGGTTTTATCAAGGGAATACGTCCATTCAGATGAGCGTCAACCAAGGTCCCTGGTCTACTTTTTTTACCAATTCCATCGCCACAGGCGGAAGCTCGGCCAATCCCATGCACCTCCGCATTCCAATTCCCGCAGCGTCCAACCAAGCGGATGTTCGCTTTCGATTTGTGTATGACGGTTTATACTATTTCTGGCAGATTGACGATGTGCGTGTAATTGAAGTAGCAGCCAATGATTTGGCCCTGGATGTTGTGCACTACGGCGATTTTGACATTCTTGACCCAGCCAATCCTACAGGATTTGAATGGATGGAATACAGCCAATACCCCAAAGCGCAGGCGCCTTTGCTAAAGCTGTGGTCCATGACCCAAAACAAGGGTGGCTTGGCACAAACAGGATGCGGCCTGCAATCACGGGTGATCCGAGTTCAAGACAATGCCCTTTTGAGCACTGCCACGCAAACGGCAACAGTGACGATTCCCGTGAATGACATCAGCGAACTGAGAGCAGGTACGTTTCAAATGCCACAAGATACCGGTAACTATAAAATTACATACCGTGCTTTTCAAACCGAGAATGAGGAAATTCCAGAAGACAATATCGATTCCAGTTTTATTCGTATTTCTCCATGCGTGTTGGCCAGAGACAATGGTGCCCTTGGCAGCGTGTACATGGGCGCCGATGCGGTAAATAATCTGCCTTTCGAAATGGGAAATATTATGCTCCCTACCGCTGAAATGAAAGCAGCAGCCATCACGGTAGGTTGGAGTCAGTTGTCTCCTGTAACAAACGCCCAAGTTCGGGGTAGGGTTCACCAATTCGTTTTCAACGATAGCATTACCACCACCCTTGTTGCTGAAACCCCTTGGACGGCAATGGACATGAATACTGCCAATCAAGTTGGCGAAAATAAATTCCAAGTACTCGCATTCACAGATACAGTGACCCTCAATCCGCAAACACCTTATTGGATTACTATAGAAACCAACAACGCCCCCAATGAGGTTTATGTGGGTATGTCAGGTGATGCCGATATGTTTACCACATGGATTTATTCCCAAGGGTACCACTACTACCTTTCTAAAAAACCCATGATTAGAATTCAATCCTGCATGGACACCATAACGCATCAACCCGAAGACACGACATGGATTCAAGACTTTGATTGGGCTGAGACGCTGTACCTGTACCCCAATCCGACACAAGATGAATTTTCCATCATGAATACGGCCGGTGCCAAAATTTCACAAGTCCATATCTACAATGGTTTGGGACAATTGGTATTAAGCAAAAGCAATCCGGTAGGGCCAATTGAGACGCGCAATTTGAGCCAAGGCATCTTTTATGTTGAACTCAAGACCAACGAGAAAACGTACAGAAGAAAATTGATCAAAAAATAATATGGGATTGAAAGGTTGGCTCGCCATTCCTTTGGCGAAGTGGGTAAGGAAAAAAGTGTTGAAGGATAGCCACAACGCGATTCAGCACCAAAAAAATATTTTGAACCAATTGGTTCGGCAAGCCCATAACACCCTTTACGGAAAGGACCACGGTTTTGATCAAATCGCTGATTATGCAGGGTTTGTATTGGCCAATCCCATTCATCAATATGAGGATTTAATCCCGTACATCGATCGCGTCAAGGCAGGAGAACGCGATGTTCTTTGGCCGGGATTGCCGTTGTACTTTGCAAAAACTTCTGGCACCACTGCAGGGGCCAAATACATCCCCATCAGTCATGAGAGCATGCCGCATCACATTGCGGCCGCCCGAAACGCGCTGTTGTGTTATATCGCCATCAGCGGTAACCACCACTTTGTAGATGGCAAAATGATTTTCCTCCAAGGGAGCCCCGCTTTGGATTACCTGAAGTCCGGCATTGCCGTAGGGCGATTGAGTGGCATTGTGGCTCATCATATCCCACAATACCTTCAAAAAAATCGGCTGCCCAAATACGAAACCAATTGTATCGAGGACTGGGAAACCAAAGTAAACACCATCGCCAAAGAAACCATCCCCCATGACATGCGCCTGATATCCGGCATTCCAAGCTGGGTGCAGATGTATTTTGAAACCCTAATCCAGCAAACGGGAAAGAAAAGTGTTCGAGAGATCTTTCCCAATTTCAGCCTATTCGTTTTTGGTGGTGTACACTATGAGCCTTACCGAAAAAAGATGGAAACCCTAATGGGTGGTAAAATTGATACAGTAGAAACCTTTCCCGCAAGCGAAGGATTCTTTGCCTATCAAGATGACATTCACCGTGATGATTTGCTTTTAAATACAAACGCCGGAATTTTTTATGAGTTCATTGAAGCCGCACATTATTTTGACGAAAATCCAAAAAGAATTCCGCTTTGGGAAGTAGAGGAAAACGTTCAATACGCTCTAATTCTCAGCTCCAATGCGGGATTGTGGAGTTACAGCATCGGTGATACAATAAAGTTTACATCTACGCAACCGTATCGAATCAAAGTAACCGGAAGAATCAAGCACTACACCAGCGCATTTGGTGAACACGTTATTGCCGAGGAGGTAGAAAAAACCATGCAATTGGCGATGGAAGAATTCAATTTCTCCATATCTGAATTTCATGTTGCTCCCCAAGTCCATGTTGCGGATGAATTGCCCTACCACGAGTGGTTCATTGAAGCAGAAAGGCAGCCCGATGATTTGGAGGGATTACGCGCATTCATGGATCAATGCATGACCCAACAAAATATTTACTACCGTGATTTGATTGAGGGTAAAGTACTTCAACCTTTAAAAATAACCTGGGTAAGAAAAAACGCATTCCAAGAAGCCATGAAAAAAAATGGAAAGCTAGGCGGACAAAACAAAGTGCCGCGCCTAGCCAACCATCGAGAATTTGCCGACCTTTTCTAATCTTTGTTTCCACCCAACCGGAGTCGGTAGCCCAAATAAAACATCCTTCCAAAGGCAGGCGCATAAGCGAAGTTGCCGTCTAAAACGGTTGGACTCGTATCTTCAGGAAAGCTCAAGGGATTTGGGGTATGATAAATAACCACCCGCTTTTGTTGAAAATTGAATAGATTTTCACATCCAAAATACATATCCCACTTTTCCTCCTTGGCTAACGATATTTGAGCATTTACAATCCAATAAGCGGGAGAATAATCACCGACAACATATAAGTAATCCTCATGAATAGGCATTCTCTGTCCATCACTCCATTTGGCAGTAGCATCGAAAAGAATGCGATTCTTTTCTCTGCCAAACATCTTTGTACTATAGGACACATTGGTAAAAAATTTATTTCTGCTAACAAATGGCAATGCCCTCCTGCCAGATGCATAGTCCAAATAGGCATTAACGTATCGATAAGCCAATCTAACTTCCAACCTTTTTAAGGGAGAAAATTGTGATTCAAATTGGGCCGTTTGAGAAATTGATTTTGCCCCGTTCTTAGAATCCAATGTATACATTTTTAAATACCCAAAAGTGTCCCAATCCATGACTACTTGCTGATCAAACATCGTCTGAAAAACATCAAAACTCCAGTTTAAATCACGGTAAAACAATTTTGTATTGCCTGACAAAACAAATCCCAAATTGGTGGCTGACTCCATGGGTAATCCATTGGGATAAGCGGCATTGTATTGTGTAACTTGTACAATGCGGTTTGAGGCCAAAATACCCGGATTGTCTAAAATCGGATTCACCACACGTCGTCCCTTACCTGCCATCACTTTCACATGTATGTTCTCGTTAATGGAATACCTGAAATGAATACGTGGTGTAAACAATGATCCGAAATAATTGTGGTAATCATAGCGCATACCCAAAATCATTTGAAACTTATCCTCCTCGTTCCAAGAAAACTCAGAAAAGGCACCTACCACATTTTCCGTTCGATTGAACTCTCCCCATTGATAAAATTTTTCACGGTATTCATCCCAATTCCAAGACACACCATTGGTCCACTTGATATCATGTGTCCACTCTAAGGCGTGCATCGCCACAGCCCGTAGGTTTCTTTGTTCTCCTTGGTATACACTTGGATTGTGCGGCAGCCCCAGTTGGGTATTTCCCATTTTATATGCCGTGTAGCTGACCTGCGTACCAATGCTCTGCTCCTTCTCTCGATCCAAAATCCATCCATTTTTCAGAAAAATGCCATAGCGTTCATTGGTGTTATGTAATTTCAAAGGATTTCCCAACGTACTATACTTTCCGGTTTCTGTCTTATACCTCAATTGGGTAAAAGTATAATCACCCCGATAACCATGTTTACCCTCATAACTTGCATGCAGTCTTCCGTTCAATTCATTACCTATAGGATTATCCAGAAAATTATCATTATTCATGTCATATTTACTGGGCGTTATTGCCAAATGGGTAGACCAATCCCACTTGAAACGTTCTCCAATGGAATGCTTTGAAACGGCATTCCATTCATAGCGACCCTGAAAGCCGACATATCCATTTAAGAAAAATCGCTCTTTCATTTCGTCTGCCTTGTGTGAGACATTGATTTGACCTGCGATGCTTTCGTATCCTGGAATAATCGATCCTGCACCTTTGGAAATGTTGATCTCCTTAATCCATGGCCCCGGCTCCCAGCCCAAGCCATAAACAGAGGCCAAACCCCTGAGGTCAGGAATATTATCCGACATCAATTGCGCATACTTGCCGTCAAGACCCAACATCTTGATTTGTCTCGTTCCTGAAATTCCGTCCGTAAAAGAGGCGTCCACACTGGCGTTGGTCTCAAAACTCTCCGATAAATTGCAGCAAGCCGCTTTGCACAATTCCTTTTCAGTCATGGTTTGAAAAAGATGAGGGTCTTTGCCATGAAAATGCTGACTGCCTGCATGCTCCTCAATTTCCAATTTTTCCATTTCGTTGATTTTTAATTCAACCAAATACTCGGATTGCTCAGAAATCATTACTTCCATAGGATGATAAGGTATCAATTGAAAAACCAATATCCCATGATTGGGTATTCTGCCGATGGCAAATCTTCCGTCTGATTGGGTAATGGTGCCGGCTTGGCTGTCCTTCCAAAAAACAGCAACATACTCCAACGGGGTGCCTGTATCAGCATCTCGCACTACTCCCGTCACTGACTGTGTCCATGCTCCAAATCCCATCAGCGCAAAGGACAACATGATGATAATCGTACGCATCAGTGATTTTTTAATTCGCGGTATCTGCAACAGCGATGTACTTGATTGTATTGCTCTTCCGTTGCGATGCTCTTCTCCGTATCATACCCAGCGACGTTTAACAAACGATGCATCTCCTCGATACTGATTTTTGAAGGCTTATAAATCACCTTGATTTGATGGGTATCCAAGTTATAGTCCGCTACCATAACTCCTTTAACATCTAAAGCGTTTTCGATGGTTTTTTCGCACATGCCGCAGACTCCAGCTACCCAAAAAGAGGTTTCCTCCGTCTTTTTACTTTGCGCCATTAATGCGCTTGCAGTTGCTACAAAGAGCAACATTAAAATATTTTTTTTCATTTGATTTTGATTGATTTACGTGATTGAATTTGAATAAACTCAAACCACATCATCGTAAAACAACCACTGCGAAAAAAGAATCGTTCGCTCCTGAATCAAAGGAGGCGCTTTGATTTCTCTTCTAAAAGAAGTCTCAAATTCCAATAACTCAAGCCCAACCAGCGGTTTGCTCAACTTTTCAATTATCGTAGGCGAGATAAAAACACGCAATAAACCTGTAGCGGGTTGATCGTCAACCACCAATTGCAAAGATTCCTCTTGACAACAATCATTTGCCCATGCTGACTCATGTCCATGCTCATGATCATCACAACAGTCATCGATGGGTACAAACCAAGACTGCTCTGTCCCGCAGCAACAACCATGGAAATAAATGGTTGGGGAAAGCGACACCAAGGTGTAGACAACCAGAATGATATAGACTTTCCATTTTTGCACGAGTCAAAAATAAGCATTAAATCTGAAGTTCGATTCGCGTATAACACACTTTATATTTGTGCAATGAACCCCATGATCATCGGAATTGCAGGAGGCAGTGGCGCAGGAAAAACCACTTTTCTTCGCGCATTGACAGACCATTTTGATTCGCATCAATTGGCTTTGGTTTCTCAGGACAACTATTACAAGCCAAAGGAATTGCAACAGGCAGACGAGAACGGCATCATCAACTTTGATTTGCCATCCTCTATCGATCATTTGCATTTTGTAAAGGACATGGAGGATTTGGCGTCGGGGCAATCCATCACCAAATTGGAATACAACTTCAACAATCCGGCATGGAAACCGCAGCCCATAGAAGTTCATCCAGCACCCGTAATCGTCATGGAAGGATTGTTTGTTTTTCATTTTTCTGAAATCATGAATCGGCTCCATTACAAAGTGTTTTTGGATGCGCACATTGATTTAAGGCTCAGCCGAAGAATTAGGAGAGACAGCAAGCAAAGAGGGTATCCAGAGCATGAAGTGAGATACCAATGGGACAACCACGTTAGACCCGCAGAACTTAAATATTTAGAGCCGCACAAATCAAGCTGCGAGCTTGTCGTAGACAACAGTCACAGTTACGATGACGGATTGGCCGTTTTGGTTGAGGTCATTCAAAAGCATCTAGACAACCTTTGAACAATTGAATAATCCCTTTGTTTTAGAGAAAAAGAAAAATGAAAAAAATATTTGTTTTAGCCAACTGTGGCACTTGTCAAAGAATTTTAGGAGAGTTAGGAACCAAAACCAAGGGGTACGAGATTCAGGACATCAAAACAGAAAAAATCAGCGCCAAGGATTTGGATGAAATGAAAAAATTGGCCGGTAGTTATGAAGCCCTATTTAGTCGTGTTGCTATGAAGTACCGCTCCATGGGTTTAAATGAAATGGACTTAACAGAAAAGGACTACAGGAAATACATCTTGGAAGAGTACACCTTCTTAAAGCGCCCTGTAATTGTAAATGGCGACGCCATATTTATCGGCAATAGCAAAAAAGTGGTAGAGGCGGCGAAAAGTGGCATGTAACTTCATTGATACCTGGGCTGCCGTCCATGTTTATGCTTTTGATTTCTGATATAGGCGTGAACAATTTTCACTCGCTCATCACTTAGACTGGTGGCCCAAAATCCGTCTTGCCATTTAAAATGTTCTGGAATAATGTTGTTCTTATTTACAAAATAAGAAGTGCTGCCTTTGACTTGTTGCATGATCCTATCCAGAGGAACTTTGGGGTTGAGAGAAAACAAACAATGGACATGATCCTGCATGCCATTGATCGCCTTCACCCGACATCCCATCTTCAGAAATTGTTGTTGCATGTGCTGATGGATGGGGCGTTCCTTATCCAAATGGATGTAGAAATTTCTGTATTTGGTGGACCACACAGCATGAATCCAAATGCGAACGTAAGAATTAGGCATTGAAAAAAATTTACTTTCAAATTTATTTCCTCAATTGCTTACCCCCTAAAAATAGCGACTATAAATTATAGGCATATTATACAATTAAAATATACATAATCTCGCATAACACCTAAACCTTTCCCGTGGATCCTTCCCCTAAACTGTTCCCGTGGATCCTTCCCCTAAACCTTTCCCGTGGACTTCAGTCCACGGCTCACATCACATCACCTTCCATCAACATCCCCAATGAAACCCGTGGGCTTCAGCCCCCGGTCTTCCCTAAAACAGTGGGCTAAAGCCCACTGCCAACAAACCACTTACCTTGTGCCTTCCGAAAGGACTTTAAATATCTCTTTCCAATCTTTCATTTCCTCCCATGTCATCATCATTTGGAAAATTGAACGCAGTAGCCAAACTCCATTCGGCGTATGCAAACAAACCGCATAGTCGACTTTTCCCCAACCCAGCAGCATTTTACTCAACAGACTGGATCCTGGCAACTCTTTATTTTGGGTCAATAGAAATCCCATTACCTCATCTTCATCCTTAAATTCTTGATGGATACAATAACCAATAACAGGATTCGGGGTATGTCTCGATTTCTTAAAATAAAAATGACACGGAATGGTTTCCTGACCTATCTCAAAACTGACGAATTCCTTTTCTTCACTTTGTCCTAAGATTTGATCATCACCAATAATCCATTTCGTCGGAAAGAAAATATTCTTACTCCCTGCCATGCTGTTCTAATTTTTCACTTAAATCATCCTGATGAAAACTTACATCCCAACTCCAAGTGCCAAAAGCTCCTGATTGATTAACGGCGTTTACCCATCTTTCCAAAGCTTGTCTCTTCACTCGATTCTGTTCATCATCCTTCCCTTTGGTTTCTAATACCATCTTTTTGCCATTATTCATCTCGATGATGAAGTCTGGATAATATCTCCTTGGGACGCCCTCCCATAAATACCAAATCGCAAAGTGCAGATGATCATTTTTCACGAAAGACTTAACCCATGTTGAATCATTGATTATCTGCGACTCAATGGCCTCGAGTTGACTATCCACTACCACCAAATTGATATGAGTCTTATCTAAGTTCACAAACTTCTTGGTGGTATACCAAGTTTGTAAATCTGAGGTAGAACGGCAATGCTTGTGGGGATTATTAAAAATCAATTCATAACGATCAGCATTGATGATACTCAAATGGTGGCCCAAATGCTGAATGATGGTTCCCATTTGAAGCATAATCAAAACCTTCCATTTGTCCGACCCCTTAGCAAAATCCTGATCTTGGACCACCAATTTATCAGAATCCAAAAACTCCTCCACCAAATCCACTAGTTGTCCTATGTACTTGTAATCACTGCCCTTCCAGGCCTTTCCCATCAAGGCATTTTTTAATTGTGCAACGACTTTAAAAATGATTGTCTGCAACCGGTTACGCTCAATCATTTTTTGAAGTTCTATTTCAGAATAAGCCTTCAAAGATGGCTTTCCCTCAATTATCCCTTCTAAATCCGCCTTGGTAATAACCACTGAAGAATTCAAGGTTAATGGTTGTACATTATGCCAATCCAATACCAACTTAGGTTTAATGACTGCCTGTATGGTATTGATATCCGGGAAATGGATTCGATGATCAATTTTTTTATCGTCTGGCTGAATAAGAACGGATGGTTTTGTAGGCCCTGATGAGGCCGTAGATGTCCCATCACCCTCGAAAGGTAAAAATGAAAATGGTATTCCAAATACATTCACATATTCTGGTTTCAACAACATCGTTGCTGGATCTACATCGTAAGAGGCCCTTCTTAATCCTCGACCAACAACTTGCTCGCACAACAGCTGACTACTGAATGCCCTTAGTCCCATGATCTGTGTAACGTTGTTCGCGTCCCATCCTTCAGACAGCATCGCCACAGAAACTATGTTGCGCAAATCTTGGCCAGGCTTACCAACCTTTCCCGTGGTATTTACCTTTTCCCTAATAATTTCTGCTTTACGCTTGTTGGATAATCTACCCAAATCATCACCTTCATCACCAGAACCTGTTCCTCCAGTATCTTCAGCTTCTTCCATCATCTTGGCATCTATCTCCACCAAATATTTCTCATCTCCCAATTCATCTATGGCAATGTCCTTCCGTAAAAAAGCATTCTTTATCCGCATGGCGGAATAGGTGGTATTGGCTACTGTAATCATGACTGGAGGAATTTGACTTCCATTTTTCATCCATTCCTCGTACGTTTTCAACCAATCTTCACCCAACAGCATATAGGCATTCAGCAATAAGGGAGGCAACGGTGAATCGTTGTTTTTTAGCTGAAGATTGTCTTTGATCTCGGACTCATTGTACAGATGAAATAACTTAGGTCGCATCTCTTCCGAAATAGCTTTATCATCCGATTTTACAACGACCCTCGGTGTTTTAACCAATCCACTTTCTATGGCATCGTACAAATTGAAATCTGAAACGATCCACTCAAAAAGAGCATCCTCCCCTGATTTTCCACCACTGGGCGCAAAGGGAGTGGCTGACAAATCAAAGCAACGCAGGATGCCATTGGACTTGTTCAATCGATCCAATCCCGAAACCCAAACCGTCGCCTCTATTTGATCTTTCTTCAATCCCTTGGCTTTGCTGATGGCTGGAACGCGCCATGCGTGATGGGCCTCGTCGTTGATTACGATGAAATTCTCCGCTTTTTGCATGTCGTCCAAAACTTGTTTGGCATACACACGATCCGAGATTTCAATTTTCTTCCGCTTATCTACTGACTTTATCTTGTGCTTGTTCTTATCCAAGGTGGCCTGATCTGCCCAATCCAACATGTGCCAATTGATGATGCGTACTTTTCCTTGTCGCAATTCGTTGGCATAATGCGGCGGGACAATATTGAACTGATTATAAAAATTCTCAGGATTGCTGGGATCCAAGACTTGCAATCTACTTTTTACAGTGAGATTGGGAGCCACAATCAATACGTTTTTTGAAAACCTGGTGTCTTGCTTGAACTTTAATTTGTTGAGGATATTCCAAGTAATCAGCATGCTCATCACCACTGTCTTTCCTGTTCCTGTGGCCATTTTGGTGCACCAGCGAACAAAGTCACCACCATCGGTTGGAATATCAATCCCCACCTTCTCTGCAGCAGGTGCCTCGGTTAACCAAATCAATGTTTCAACTGCCTCCAATTGGCAAAAGAAAAAGGGTCTCAATTCATTATCGCCAAAGGTCCTTTGTGTCCAATACTCCAAAAGATCTTTGGTCACCTTGGTCACTCCAGGAAATCCTGCATCGCGCCAATCATCCACACGTTCACGAATTTTCTGTGCCAAAGGCAATTCCCGATACTCACCTTGGCCTAATGCATTGGAGGACCCCACCATATAACCCGCTCGACGTCTTCCAACCTTCTTCTCAAATCCCAATTGGGTATGATCGTAAGACCAATGATGAGACGGTGATACATAGGGATTGCAAATGATCAATTGATCAATACTCTTCTGTGCCATCGTTTAAACTTTGATGATTTTCAACGACTCTATACCACGATTATCGATGATCTTCACGGCTATCTTTTTTCCGGGAACAAAAGGAATACTCGTTGTACCTGAGTACAATTCCATCTTGTCCTCATCAATCTGTGCTTTCAAATCCTTGGCCAAGGAATTCCATCCGTCTTTGGCACCGCTCAATGGCAAGAAAACCTGCGCCGGGAAAACTGCTCTTCCATCATAATCCGGATCTACCATCCACATGGCAATATCATTGGCACTTCCGCTGCGCACATCTCCGCTCTTCGGGTCATAGTAGTCAAAGCCATGAACAGAAACACTAACCTTTCCATCTTCTTCTCGATGCAACTGCACATCGGGTTGTCCGATAAACCAAAAACTCTCGTTGGTCTTTCCACCTTTCTTCAAATCATCTGTTTGAAGATCCATGTTCATTTGCACCTTCAGCAACTGAACTCCAGGCCAGTTGGCCTCATCAATATCTTTTGCCGCCTCTTCTTCAAAGGCAAATGCACAGAACAATAAAATAGAAGCCGATGGTCGAATTGCTTCGGCCTCTTCAATGGCCAGTTCTACGATGCGTTGTTCCAAGGGCGCATGCTCAGGACCGAAGCAAATGAGCACCCGTTCTTGTCGTTCATCCTTGGTTATACCCAATGCCTGCATGTATGAAGTGCCGGGCAAAGATTCAATGGACAAGAATTCCAACTTATCTCCGTGTTTACCGCGCACCCCCGACTTCAACAATTCAGCAATCCAATCCTCTCTGCGCGTGGTGGCTTTGGTGTGTTCAATGGGAGTCTCTGTTGCCTCAACATCTGCATCGTCGGCTGCATTCTTCACTATAGGAGCCGGCACTGCCTCTACTGTGAAAGGTCCTGTGATACGCAAACGTTTGTTGTCCACCAGGGGTTGGTCGTACAAAGTTTCTTGTGCAGGGGACTCACCATTGGCGATAGACCCTAATGTTATATGCGGAACGGTTTTGTATTTAAAGCCGCTGTCTACCCCTTGCGTGGGATGCGCCAATTGATAAAAATCAAAAGTAGCGGTGAGCAATCGTTGCTTGGCCAAGGTGAGTGCAATGCGCGAGGAATCGCAGGTCATCCATCTTCTTCCCCATTGTTCTGCGACGTAGGCGGTTGTACCACTGCCGCAGGTGATGTCCAATACCAAGTCTCCCGGATCACTTGACATTAGCATACAACGCTCTACTATTCTTGTGGCTGTTTGAACAACGTACAATCTTTCACCTAGGTAGGTGGTATCAGTCCATAAATTGGAAGATCTAGAAACGGGGAAATCATCCTCAAAAGAAACACCATACAGCATATTTCCCTTTGGTCTAACCCTGCCCATTTTTATAAGTTTTTCCATAGACTCTATTGGCATACCCCACCACTTTTTACCACTTGAATATTGAACTCCATTTACCTCGATAGTGTACTTACTGCCAGGGCCCTGCTTCAATAGATCTGAAAATCGAAATCGTCTTGAGTTAATAGGAGTATTTATAGAACCTTTTTTTTCTTCTTTAGTTAGAGACCGGATGGTCCCATCTTCGAGTAACAGCTGACTAAAGGATGATGAATTAGAAACAGAGCGCTCTTCAAAAATCTCGTGATACTTCCTTTTTTCAGGATTTTTACAATACCACAAAACAAAATTAAGACGAGCATTCAATCTTTTGGTACTTGCCATCACTCCGGTCGTTTTAACCACTGAAATCTGAGAGACAAAACCATTTCTACCAAAAACCTCATCTAAAATCATCCTTAAATAATGGACATTTTCGTCACCAATTTGAACAAACACACTTCCTGTCTCACTCAACAATTCCTTGGCCAAGAGCATGCGGTCTCGGATGTGGGCCAAGTAGGAGTGGATGCCCAACTCCCAGGTATCGCGGAATGCTTTAATCATCTCTGGCTCTGAACTCAAATCCTCATCCTTTCCATCGACTACATCTCTTTTATTGGTAAAAGGCATAAAATTACTGTCGTAAGAAATTCCATAAGGCGGATCAAAATAAATCATCTGCACCTTACCCGCCATCGCTTCTTTTTCCAAGAGGGAATTCATGACCAACAAACTATCCCCTGCAATCAACCGATTGCTCCAATTCTCATTGTGCTTGTAAAATTCTATGGCTTCGCGGAAAGACTTTTTGCGCTCGTCTTCAAACATGGACATCTGTGCGCCATCGGTATCCTTGGTCACTGCGTCTACAATGCGTCTCGGATCAATTCGCTCGTGCACATGCAAACTCACCGTCGGAACCTCAAAAGAAGTCCGCTCCGTTTTCCCCGCCCATTGCAATTGAGGATCCATGTGCGGATCAAATTCATATTTCTTTTTGGGTGCTTCAACCGGATCATTCTCTGGCTTTACCAATCCCATGGGCGGCAAATTGGTACGCGTGGAATCAGAATGCGTATAAGACTCCAATATTTTTGTAGTTGTTTTACTATTAACTTTTTTAGCCATTACTATAGTAATTTAATAGTTGTAAAACTAAATGAATTTGTTTAAAAGCTACACATTTAATTGAATTTATGGCTAATCAAAGATTCTTCAGGATTTAAAATTACAACTATTTTGTATTACTTTATTATAGTAATGATGGCTTTGTAATCAAGCGCTTTAAATCCGAGAGTAAAAAATTCCCATAGTTTCGAACCATGGGTAACAAGACCATTGGCCAAGAAATCAGACGCGTTGTCAAGCTGCGTGGTCTCAAAGTAGACGAGCTTGCAAAAGCCCTCAACGTCTCCAAACCCAACATCTTCGATATCTACAAAAGAGAAACCATCGATACCGGTTTATTGGAACGTCTTTGCAAGGTTTTGAATCACAATTTCTTTCAGCCTTTTTCAGAAAAATACCAAAGTGAAACCCAAAAAGACTCCATCAACATTTACAAGGAGCAAATCGATTTCTTGAAAAATCTCGTCAAAGAAAAAGAAGAGATGTACCGCGTACTCGTCAAAGCACTCGATAAGAAAAAATAAAATTCTTTTTCCCGTGGGCTTTAGCCCACGGCTCACATCACAATTATTTCCCCTTATTCTTCCCCGTGGGCTTTAGCCCACGGTAATGCCCCCACGGTAATGCTCCCACGATAATGCCCCATCGGCTATGCCCACCTTATCTTTGCCCCATGCCCCAAAAAACCATCGCCCACATCCTACTCCTTGCCGTAGCCTTTATTTACGGAGCAAATTACGTGTGGGCCAAGGAGGTGATGCCCAACCCCATTGCGCCCAATGCTTTTATTGTCATGCGTGCAGGTGGGGCTTCTCTGCTCTTCTGGATATTTCTAAAAAAATACTGGATCCTCCCTCAACGCGATGACCTCGTTCGCCTCCTTCTCTGTGGAATGACTGGGGTAACGATCAACCAACTCTGCTTCTTCAATGGTCTATCGCTGACTGCGCCCCTGCATGCTGCCATCATTATGATTTTGACTCCCGTCATTGTTACTTCTTTTTCCATCATCGCGCTGAAACAAAGAACGTCTAAGATGCAATGGTGGGGTATCGGCATCGGCCTTCTGGGTGCCCTGGGGTTCATCGCCTATGGCAAGGCCAACCCGATGGCCGGAGCCTCGGCTTTGGGCGACATCTTCATTCTCATAAACGCCATCTCATATAGTATCTACCTGATTATGGTAAAACCACTCATGTCCAAATACCACCCGCTGAGTATCATTCCGTGGGTCTTTACTTTTGGTCTCTTGGGTGTTCTTCCGTTTGGATGGCAAGAACTCACCACACAAGTTTCATGGTCATTCAGTACAACGCAGTGGTTGATCATTGGCTTTGTTATACTCGGAGTTACCTTTCTTACATACCTCTTCAACATCATCGCGATTCAAAAACTTTCTCCCACACATGCCGGCGTGTACATTTATCTGCAACCGCCGATTGCTGCAGGATTCAGCGTGTTGGCCGGAATTCCGTTCTCGGATTTATTCTCTTTCTGGAAGATTGTTTTTACTATTTTCATTGTGTTCGGCGTTGTGTTGGTAGGGTGGAAAAAATAATGTTATGGGAATGTCCAACAGTTAAGTGACACTAACTCAATGATATGCCGTTTTATAGGCATAACCTTTCTTTGCTTCGCGATTTTTTTTTATTTCCATTTGCGACATGTTCGTCAAATCATTTGGTAGTGCGGTCATTGGCATTGATGCCAATACCATTACAATAGAAGTTCAAGTAGATCGTGGTGCTCAACTTATGATGGTGGGTCTTCCCGATACCGCTGTGAAGGAATCCATGCAGCGGATCCGAGCAGCCATCGCCAATTCGGGGTTCAAAAATGCGGTGCGAAGCATCACCATCAACATGGCGCCTGCCGATCTGCGCAAAGAGGGAGCGGCCTATGATCTGCCTGTTGCTTTGGCCATGCTAGCTGGAACAGAACAAATGCTCGCAAAGGATTTGGATCGATACATTATCATGGGCGAACTCTCACTGGACGGCTCACTTCGCAGCATCAAAGGGGCGCTTCCTATGGCAATCAAAGCCAAAAAAGAAGGTTTCAAAGGCTTGATTATTCCAAAAGAAAATGCGGAAGAAGCTGCCATTGTCGCCGGAATCGACGTCATTCCCGCGGAATCCCTGCAACAGATTGTGGACTTTTTTAATGAGGTACAAAATATTAGCCCACTAAAATCCTCGATCGAAAGTTTACTGCAACGACAACCACAAAACAGCAACGTCGATTTCTGTGACGTTAAAGGACAACTCAATATCAAACGTGCTTTCCTCATAGCGGCCGCCGGTGGACACAATGTCCTGATGGTGGGCCCACCAGGCGCAGGAAAGACCATGCTAGCCAAGCGCCTGCCGGGAATTCTTCCTCCTCTGACCATGAACGAAGCTCTGGAAGCAACTAAGATTCATAGCGTGGCGGGAAAACTGCGAACCAAAAACGGATTGATTGTTGAACGACCCTTTCGCAGCCCGCACCACACCATTTCAGACGTCGCGCTTGTCGGAGGGGGAAGCATCCCACAACCGGGTGAAATTTCCTTGGCCCATCATGGGGTTCTCTTTTTGGATGAGCTTCCTGAATTCAAACGCACCGTACTCGAGGTGCTGAGACAACCTCTCGAAGATCGTGTGGTCACCATCTCCAGAAGTCGCTTTACCATTGACTTTCCTGCAGGCTTTATGCTCGTGGCCTCCATGAATCCCTGCCCCTGCGGCTACTACAACCACCCGACCAAGGCCTGTGTTTGCGGTCCGGGAATCGTTCAGAAATACTTGAACAAAATCAGTGGCCCTTTATTGGATCGCATCGACTTGCACGTTGAAGTAACTCCTGTGAACTTTGATGAACTTACTCAATCCAAAGCCGCCGAGAATTCCGCCTCACTACGAGAACAAGTCATACAAGCGCGTTGTTTTCAATTGCAACGTTCCAGCCAATACAACGCTGCCCTAACGACAGCCCAGCTGAAAAAATATGCGCCTTTGAATTCCGCCTGTCAATCCTTACTCAAAACGGCCATGGAACGACTCAAGCTTTCCGCAAGGTCCTATGATCGAATCATTCGGGTCTCCCGCACAATCGCAGATTTGGAAAGATCCGAACACATCCAAACCCACCACCTCTCCGAGGCCATCCAATACCGGAGCCTAGATCGAGAAAATTGGGCAGGATAGTTGCTACTTTAGCAACATGTTTCGATTCAACCTACGAACAAGAATCTACTTCTCCATGCTCGCCATTTTGGCGTTGGCCTTTTTGGTGACGGGCGTGGTTGCGATTTACAATGACATCGAACAAAACAAAGCTTTCAATCAGCAAGCGCTGGAGAAAAAAGAAAAGTCCGTCCGCGCTTCTTTGGATTACTTCCTTCGACATGAAGGGGGACACATGTCCCCTGATTCTGTAGCCTATAAATTTGGCGATAAAATCTGTGAGCTGGCCGATGTGCACGATATGTTCATCGGACTATTTGATCTACAAGGCGAATACCTCATCTCCAACAACAGCGCCTACCTCGATTCTTTGCACATTCCTGAAAAAGTCCCCGATGACATCGTTCAAAGCATTCAGGGTGGCTGGGATAAAAAATTGGTTTATGACGATTACCTCCATGAAAACTACACCCTGGCCTATTGGCTCTTTACCGATATGGACCATCACCCCATTGCAATCATTGCCATGGACTATTCCAACTTGGACGAAGAATCGAAAGATGTCAAAGATTTTCTTTTGGGCATCAGCGGTAGTTACATCGTTCTTTTCTTCATCGCGGCTTTCTTGGCTTTTTTCCTCTCACGATACATCACCAAATCTTTGCGGGTGATTGCTGCCAAAATGAAGTCTACCGACCTTCAAAGAAACTTTGAACCCCTTTCCTGGGACTCCAATGACGAAATAGGAAATTTGGTTCTTGAATACAATAAAATGCTGGCCGCTCTTCAAAAAGGGGCAGAGCAATTGGCAGAAAATGAAAGAGAAGGGGCTTGGCGCGAAATGGCGCAGCAAATCGCACATGACATCAAAAACCCGCTGACACCTATGAAACTCAGGGTACAACACTTGTCCAGACAATATGACGGTGGACATAACCCCGAATTTCAAAATCAATTGAAGCTATTTGTTCAATCCATGACCGAGCAAATTGATACCTTGGCCAATATCGCCACCACATTTTCTCAATTGGCCAAATCAGAGGCAATGACGCTGCAGTCCATGGATCTGGACGAGTTCATTACCCACCACTTGGATGTATTTAAAGATGAACAATTTTTTGTTCAATACAACAATCTATACCCTGGAACCAGTATCGCTGCTGACAATAACAGTTTGAGCCGTGTGCTCTCCAATGTATTGACCAACGCCATTCAAGCGCAAAAAGAAAATACACCTTTGCATATTCATGTTTCGATTTGGAAAAGTCAACAACAAGTTTTCATTCGCATTGCAGACAACGGAACAGGAATTCCAAAAGATGTTTTGGGAAGACTATTCCAACCCCGATTTACGACCAAAACCACTGGATCTGGCATAGGATTGGCCACTGCCAAAGCGCTGATGGAAAAGATGGGTGGACAGATTCTATGCAAAAGCACGGAAGGATTGGGGACTTCTTTTTTCCTTGTTTTTCCTACTCCGACAATACAGCAGGATAAAGAATAGGTCGACTGGGGGCTGCGTCCATCTCAAAAGCTGGAGGTTGCAATGAAAGACAATACAATCCGTCTGAAATTTCATCCGCCACAAACACCATCTCAGAAATGGTCGCTTCTTTTCGGGGGTTGGTCGGGAATCCCCAAAACGCATGGTGACAAGAAAGTTTACCTTCATCGGATTCCCTGTCCACACTGGGTAAATCCACCAACAAGTGAATGACACCCCATTCGTTTAGTTTGCTACCTATCTCTTCCTCCAAATATGGAAAATTGGTGTCCGAATAATTGGTACTCTTCTTGGACGAAGCATTGGGCAACGTCCGAATGACCAAGGCCTGGGGACGATGTTGCAAAACATCCTGCGAAATTTGATTCCAGGTAATCACCCGATCACCATTCTCTTTGTTTTCAGGTTCAACACTCAACAACAAGGCATGGGTGAGGTAAGGCCCCTTCCATTGTGAGATGGGAAACTGAAGAGGATCGATGTGTCCCAAGGTCTCTGTGTGGGTTCCATGACCATGGGGATTAAAGGAAACATTGAAAAAGTTGACTTTTCCGCCTTCGGCAATACTGCCCACAAAACCATTTTCCATTACAGGCGCAATCACTGGAGGAGCAACATACCACGCGCGTGGACCCTGGGCTCCAAGAGAAATGGAAATATCCAAAGGTTGATCCATGGCCGCTTGCCACGTCTTACCCTGGTGCTTGTAAGAAAGTTTCATTAAAAATAAATTTTAGGATTCACCGGCATTCCCGATCTCCAGATCTCAAAATGCAAATGGGCGCCCAAAGATTTTTCCCAACCTGTCCCCACTTGTCCCAATACCGCTTGCGCTACTAGGGCTTGTCCAGGAGCGATGAGCACTTGTTGTAGATTGGAATAGATAGATAACCAGCCGTCCGCATGTTGAACCACCACTTGATAAGAATTTGCAGCCAAAGGCAATACACTAATCACCCTTCCTTCTGCTATGGTCATCACCGGAGATCCCACGGGAGCTGCATAATCCACGCCTGCATGACCTTTGGCAAAATTGTATTCGCCCACAACCTTTCCCACTACTGGTGCTGTAAAATCGGTTTCGGACAATTGAAAATTCTTCTTGATTTTTTTGGCTTTCATCTCCAAGTCGAACAGACTATCTTCCTGTGTCCACTCCAACTTTTTGGTTTTTAAATGCGTGGTATCCACCTTCTGATTCACCACACCACCAGAAATAATGGTCTTCACATTTTCAAAATACGCTTGATTCTGAGCCAATACTTTATTCAATGAATCCGCTGCCAATCGGGCTTCACGGGCCTGCTCACGGTACTCCACATCCACATATCCGGGAACCAAGTATACTTTGAGCGGTGTAAATGCCACCAACAAATAAATAATCAACCCAAAGACAAACAACAATCCTCCAAACATGACAATCAAGTTCATGGGGGTCAGAGAATAACTAAAGCGCTCCTCAAAAGTACTTTCATTCAGGACGGTGAGTCTGAACTTGGACTTGAGCTTCTTTAGCAATTTCTTTCGCCGAGGGCGACGTTCTCTTTTCATGGATTATTTTCAATTACTACAAATTAAAGCATGAAAATGAAATAAATTTGGACTTTTCAGGTTTATACTAGATTTTTAAATGAGAATGTCCGTCATCACCCGTTTACTTCTGTTCTTTTTGGGACTGGGATTTTTGGTTGTGTCCTGCACCACCAAAAGAGACGGTGTCGCATACCGCATTTATCACAATACCACCACCCACTACAACGGTCATTTCAACGCTGACCAAGCCATGCTGAAGGCCGAGGCCAAAATCCTTTCCAACACCACGGAAGATTTTGATTCGATTCTCTCTGTCATCGCCCTTGGAAATGATGAAGCCGTAAAAACCGCTTATGAAGATTTTGAAAGGGTGATTGAGAAAAGTGAAAAGGTCATCGCGAAGCATACCATCACTGGCGAAAAGAAAAGCAGCATCAAATGGCCAGAGTACAACCAATGGATTGATGAAAACTATATACTCATCGGGAAAGCGCATTATTACAAGAAGAATTACAATGACGCCGAAAAGCTTTTTCAATTTGTAACCCGAAAATACACGGAGCCCAATGCCGTTGGTGTCGGATCCTCTTGGTTGGCATTGGATTTATTGGCGCAGGACGAGTTGGGCAAGGCCATACAGCTCATGACCCGAGAGGAATTTAATCCGGTGTTGATGGAGGCCAAGAATCAAGTTTTCTACCACAGTGTATTGGCACATCTTTTCATCAAAGCGCACAAGTGGGAAAAAGCCAAAGAAGAATTAAACAAAGCCTTGGCATCAACCAAGAAAAAGAAACAGCGCGCCAGATTGCACTTCATCCTGGGTCAGGTGCATGAGGAAATGGAGGAATTTAGTTCTGCCCAAACCCAATATGCCAATGTATTAAATAGCAAACCCACAGTGGAGTTGGATTTTCAAGCCCGCATGAAAAAAGCGTTGAGTGCATTAAGAAATGGTTCCAGTGCTTTGGTGGCCAAAACGGAGTTGCTTAAAATGTTGGAGGAATCCAAATACGCGGATTACAAAGACCAAATTTTGTACACATTGGCGCTCATGGCTGAGGAGCAAGGGGAAACCACTGAGGCCAAACAATTGTTGGCTCGATCCATCAAGGAATCCAAGAAAAACAAAAAGCAGAAAGGCAAGTCTTTTTTAATGCTCGCTGATTTGCATTTTAAAGCCAAAGAATATGTCTCTGCGCAAGCAGCCTATGACAGTACCCAAAAAATCATAGGAGACAAACATCCCCGCTACGACGAAGTCAGCGGCCGAGCCAAAAGCTTGACAGAGCTCGTGGCTTATTTGAATAAAATTGAATCCGCTGATAGTTTATTCAAACTATGCGGTATGTCCAATCAAGAGCAATTGGCTGCGGTGAAAGAAATTCGACAAAAACTCATTGCCCAAGAAATTGCGAAAAGAGAAGAAGAATCCCGATTGGCGGCTGAGCGACAAGCAGCAGCCTTGGAAAATGCCGGCACCGCAGGATTCTGGTGCTATAACAAATCCATGCGTGACAAAGGGGCGCAAGAATTTTTGGATTATTGGGATGATCGACCCCTAAAAGACAATTGGAGATGGCAGGCCAAATTGGCTACCATGAATGACGTGCCTGATGAGCGGCCAGGTCAAGAGGAATCTACGGAATCCAATGCCAATAGCGCGGAAAGTGCTGTTGCAACCGAAGAAGATTTGCTCAAAAGTCTACCCTGCAAAGATTCCAAGGCCATGGAAAAAATGAGTATCGAAAGATGCGAAGCCTACTACAAAGGAGGATTGGTATACAAAGAAGATCTTAATGATGACAACGCCGCGCTCAATATCTGGGAAACCTCTTTGAAAAAAGTCGAAGAGAACTTGTACACGCCACTGACCTATTATCAAATCTATCGCACCTGGAAAACAGCCGAGGAATTTGGTGCACAAAAATCAAAAAGCTGTACCACCTGCTCCTCACAATATTGGGGAAATGAAATTAAAAAGAAATACCCCGGCTCAGAATGGGCGCGATTTGTAGATGATCCCAATGCCAAAGACGAAGAGGAGAAACGCAAGCAAGAAGAGTTAACCCAATACGAAGAGATTTATCAACTATACGCCAAGCGCAGGTATCCAGAGGCCATGACTGCATGCAATCAGATTTTGCGTGAAGACAGCGCCAATCACCTCCTGTGCAAATACAGAATCTTACGTGCCGTTTGTGTGGGATATGTTGATGCCATGGCAGGATTAACAGATCAATACCAAGAAGCCCTGCAAGCCGTGATTACAGAATGTCCCGGTAGCCCTGAAGCAGAAAAAGCCAAAGAATTATTGATCCCTTTCCAACCCAAAACGGCTGAAAAAACAGAGCCTGTAAACCCTACTCCCCCATTAAATACCGAAGTAACCTACAACTTTGATGAAAATGTGGAGCACTATTTTGCCATCGAAATCCCAGTCTCTACGCCCGATATCAACAGCTACAAATCCATGGTTTCTGATTACGTTCAAAAATTCTATGCCTCCAGTAAGCTCACCGTAACCGGGAATATGCTCAATACGGAAACCCAGTTGTTGATGACGAAAAGTTTCAAAAAACTGGCTGATGCTCAAGATTTTATGACTACATTCGCCAGTAATAACTCGGAGTTAAAGACTTTAAATGAAAAAGGATTTAATTTTTTCTTGGTCTCTAAGCCGAATTATATACTGCTCTTTAAAGCACGTAGTTTAGACACATACAAAACCTTTTATAAACAAAACTATCCTTAAATACCTTGCTTATGGCACGTTTACCTGAAAACCCATTGGATACATCAATCAACAGAATCGTTGAAGGCACCTCAATCAAAGGGGATATTCGTTGTGAAAGTAACATCCGTATAGACGGTATTTTCGTGGGTGATTTGATTACCAAAGGTCGCTTGGTTGTGGGTCCCAACGGAAAGATCGAAGGAAATGTAACCTGTCAAAATGCGGAGTTAGAGGGGCAAATCAAAGGAAAAATTCAAGTACAACAATTGTTGACGTTGAAATCAACCGCCAAGGTTGAAGGTGACATGGTAACCGATAAGTTGGCCATTGAGCCTGGAGCTAACTTCACAGGATCATGCAGCATGGGAACCAAGATCAAGGACATCAAAATAGATGCTCCAGTTGAAGCCAAGGCAGTCTAATTCCAATTCTTTTTTACAATATGCTGCCATGGGAGGTCAAATGGCAGCGATCATGTTGGTTTGCATTTTTTTGGGCCGATGGCTCGACAATGGAAACGGACATGGATTCACTCTATTTGGTTCTATCCTTGGCGTTGTGCTGGCGATGTATACCATGATCAAGCAGATTTTAAAACCATGAAAGCACACATCACTCCCATTGCATCCGCATTGGTTCTTTTTATTGCCACCGGTCTCGCGGTACAATCGTCTTTAATCTCCATGGAAATAGGCGCGTGGTCGTATGGTTACATTGGAGTATTTACTTTGATTGTATTGTTCTTCCACAACCAATTGATCCAGTCCAAAAACACCAAGTCATTCATCACGTTGTTTTTGGGCGCCATTGCAGCCAAGATGTTCATCACATTGATTTACCTCACCATCGCTTTGTATACCCACAAAGATTGGGAAATGAATGAGAAATTGCAATTGGCAATGAGTGTTTTCATCGCCTATTTGGTCTTTACCGTGGTATTATCACGCGCTAAACCGAGTCAAAATTAAGGGACGAAAATAAGAGACCATCGCGATAGCCAAAACGTCTACTATCCAATCCCAAATATCCGCGGAACGATCCGCCGTTAATGCCCCTTGGATGACCTCCAGCAATCCTGCATATAGGATCATGGCGATGGGCAAATAATAGAAGGGAAAATTCAATTTCCACGGATATAAAATCCACAAAAAAGTAATCCCAGAAAACATCATCGCGTGCACCCACTTGTCTGCGTGCAAGCCATCCAACCACCCCAAGGACTCCTCATGGGGAACATGAATCACATGCAGCAACAAAACAAAAAAGGTTGCCCATGGAGCAACCTTTCTATGTTGTAATATTCTCAACATCTCTTATAACCCCGCCTCATAGGCAGCAGCATCTAAAAGGTCGTTCAAATTAGCATCGGGTGAAATTTTTACTTTAATCATCCAACCTGCACCATATGGATCTTCATTCACCAACGCTGGATTGGCTTCCAACTCTGGATTCACTTCCAAAACGGTTCCTTTGATTGGCATAAACAAATCAGAAACGGTTTTCACTGCCTCAACGGTTCCAAATACAGCGTGCTCATCCAAAGATTCTCCGGCTGTCTCGATCTCAACGAAAACGATATCTCCCAATTCACCTTGAGCAAAAGCAGTGATTCCTACTGTGGCTACATCACCTTCTACACGAACCCACTCGTGATCTTTGGTGTACTTTAATTCTGCTGGATAGTTCATAAAATAATAATGTGACGTAAAAATAGAACATTATCTTCGAAATCAAATGACTTTCTACACAAAAAGACGAATATCATAAAGCGCCTCAAATGCAAAAAAATATGGAAATATCAACGATAATCATTCTTGCCTTGGTAGGCCTATTTGCCGGAATCATCAGCGGATTTGTTGGGGTTGGCGGCGGGGTAATCATTGTCCCCGCATTGATGTACTTCCTGGGCTACAATCAACTCCAAGGACAAGGTGTAAGCCTGATGGTTCTGGCCATGCCGGTGGGTATTTTTGCCGTGATCAATTATTACAAAGCGGGAAACATCCAATTTCTTCCGGCCTTTATTATCGCCATTGGTTTTGTATTTGGTGCCTACTACGGAAGTAAATGGGCATTGGGGATGGATATTAAAAAAGTTAAAATAGCATTTGGTATCCTCATGTTAATCATGTCCATCAAACTGCTTTTGGATGCGCAAAAAATGAAATCATCCTCCGATATTTCTCATCATTCAGAAAGTTCGGATTGAACAACCCGATGATGACAGGACATAAAAAAAGGGAGTCAATGACTCCCTTTTTTATATCGTAGTAAAAATTACTTTTTACCTTTCTTTACAACTTTCTTAGCTGCTGGTTTGGCCGCCTTTACTGCTTTTTTAGCAACTGGCTTAGCCGCTTTAACCGCCTTTTTTGCAACAGGCTTCGCCACATTCTTGGCTGCTGGCTTGGCTTTCTTTGGTTCTTCTTTCACTTCGATTGCGCTATCCAACAATTTAGATGAAGACATGTTGAACACACGAGCAATTTTCTCCAAAGTCAACAAAGTAATGTTGCGACCTTTCTCGATACGGTATGCGTTGGATTTGTCCAATCCTACAACATCACCAAATACCTCAAGGGTCATTTTTTTCTTCTTGCGAAGTGCGCGGATACCTGCTCCTACTGAAGCCAAGTAAGCCTTTTCATTGAATTTTTGTGCCATTTTTGTTTTTTGTTTTCGGTTACAATAAGCGAATGTACAAAATTTTTCGAATTGACCAAATTAATGCTCCCAACGATCCACTGCCACTGTCGCAACTGCGTTGCCGATAACATTGGTCGCGGAGCGGCCCATGTCCAACAAATGATCCACTCCCAAGAGCAAAACCAAACCTGCTTCCGGAATCCCAAAAGCAGAAATTGTCCCTGCTATAACAACCAATGACGCGCGAGGCACCCCTGCAATTCCTTTGCTTGTAATCATTAATGTCAACAACATCGTAACCTGATCACCTACCGACAATTCAATACCGTAGGCCTGGGCAATAAACAAGCTAGCAAACGTCATGTACATCATGCTCCCATCCAAATTAAAAGAATAACCCAATGGCAAAACAAAACTTACTATTCGGTTGCGACAGCCAAATCTTTCTAATTGCTCCAACATCTTAGGATAAGCGCTCTCACTTGAAGCAGTAGAGAAAGCAAGAAGGAGTGGTTGTTTTAAGTGATTAACAAAAGTAGTTGTTCTTTGACGCAACATTAACCAAGCGACAAATAGCAAAATGACCCAAAGTAAAATCAACCCCAAATAAAACTCTCCAATGAAGGTGGCGTATGTGGCCAAAACACCCATTCCCTTTTTGGCTATGATGGTGGTAATGGCTGAAAAAACCGCAAATGGCGCAACATACATTACAAAGGTGGTTACTTTCAGCATCACGTGTCCTATAGCATCCATTGCCTTAATCAATCCATCAGCCTTTTCTCCCATGGCTGCTGCTCCTACACCAAACAAAAGGGCAAATATGACAATCTGCAAAATCTCATTCTTGGCCATGGCGTCCATCAAGCTGGTGGGAAATATGTGGGTGATAAATCCTTTCAATGTGATGGCTGCATGCTCCAATCCAATGCCGGCAGCCCCATCCGGCATTTCAAGCTCCAACATTTTTCCAGGTTGAAAAAGATTGACCAATACCGCTCCCAATGCCAATGAGATCAAGGAAGCGGTCATAAACCACAACAACGTCTTTCCACCTATCCTTCCTACGGCCTTTAAATCACCCAACTTGGCCACTCCCGCAACCAACGTGGCAAATACCAATGGCGCAATAATCATTTTGATCAAACGCAAAAAAACTTCTGTGAATATGCTGAAAATCTCCAAAATCTTTTCCAAAGTTGGATTCATCTTGGACTCGCGATTGGACGCCTTGATCACCTGCTCGGATAAACTGGATTCTGAATGACCCTGCGCTATCTTCAACGCAGCGCTATACTTTTCTTCAGCACTCAACGAGCTATCTGCAGCTATCGCCTTCAATTGAGTGTCTCGATTGGGTTCTGTTTTATCTCCCAAAAGGGGAACAACTTTAGACCAAGCCTCAGACTTGGTTAGACTCGGAGTGGCGGGAAATTGAACGTTTAACCAAGCGCCAATTCCTATTCCCAAAAGCAATGCAATGAAAATCCATTGCGTCAAATTCAATTTCTTCATTCCCGTAGTTGTTTAACCCTACGAAGATAAAGGAATACACATGTTAATACGCACGCTCGTTGCGCCCTTCCATGTAATTGATAAAGGCTTGATTCACCACCTTGTTTCCTCCCGGCGTTGGATAATCGCCAGTGAAATACCAATCCCCTCTGTGATTGGGACATGCGTGATGCAACCCTTCTATCGTTTGGTAAATGATCTTCACTTGTGCACTGATATCCGCTGGAGTCAACAATTCAGCAATCTTATCGCTCAACTCGTCGGCAGAAAATGGCTCATAGACTTCTTTGACGTAGTTCTTTACTTGTTCCTTGGGTAAATGAGATTGCTCTTTGCATTTTTGATAAACCAAATCCAATAATGCGGTTGTTCCTCTTTCCTTGTGCAAGGCAACACACGCCTGAAAGGCAATGAAATCGCCCATCTTGGCCATGTCAATGCCGTAACAATCGGGATATCTAATCTGAGGGGCTGAAGAAACAATGATGATGGTCTTGGGTTGCAATCGATCCAAAATTCGAAGAATCGACTTTTTCAATGTAGTTCCACGTACGATTGAATCATCAATAACCACCAAGTGATCTTGGTTGGGAATTACCGCACCGTGCGTGATGTCGTAAACAGAGGATACCATTTCATCACGTGCAGAATCCTGGGTGATGAATGTGCGCAACTTAACATCTTTCAATGCTATCTTCTCAATGCGCGTTCTGGTAAGTATAATTTCTTCGATTTGCTCAGCGGTTATTTGATTTCCCAACTGACTTAATTTCTCTATCTTCTTCCTGTTGGCAGCATCCTCTAACTCTTTGATCATGCCATAAAAAGCGGTCTCCGCTGTATTGGGAATAAATGAAAATACAGTATTGTCAATTTCATGATTCACCGCCTTTAAAATCGCTGGAACCACGTTTCTTCCCAATTGCTGACGCTCAAAATAAATGTCCTTGTCGTTGCCCTTTGAAAAATAGATCCGCTCAAATGAGCAAGGTGCTGTTTTTTCAGAAACGCGAATTTCTTTCAAACTGGTTTGTCCATCTTTTTTGATGATCAACCCTTGACCCGCTGGAATCTCCAGAATCTCTTCCGCTTGCACATGAAAGGCACTCTGAATGGGGGTACGCTCACTGGCGACCACCACCACCTCTTCATCTTCGTAAAAAAAGGCTGGACGTATCCCATTGGGATCACGGACAACAAAAGCATCTCCATGACCAAACATTCCAGCCATCGCGTATCCACCATCCCACTCTCTGGAAGCCCTAGACAACACTCTTTGCACATCCAGATGCTTGGCTATCAATTCTGAAATTTGAACATTGGAATATCCCTGGGCCTTGAATCGCTCAAAAAGAACTTGATTCTCCTCGTCCAAAAAGTGACCAATTTTCTCCATGGCGGTTACCGTGTCCGCCTTCTCTTTGGGATGCTGACCCAACTCAACCAACAGTGAAAAAAGCTCATCGACGTTGGTCAAATTAAAATTGCCGGCCAATACCAAATTCCGCGTCATCCAGTTGTTCTGACGCAAAAAAGGATGACAGTTTTCAATGCTATTTCCACCAAAAGTGCCGTATCGCAAGTGACCCAGAAATACTTCACCTGTAAATGCAAAATGGTCCTTGAGGTATGCGCTGTCTTTTAATTTATCCGGATCAGATTTCTCCAATTGTCCAAATCGAGACATCACCTTGGCAAACACATCCCGTATGGGCTGCGAATCATTGCTGCGGATTCTGCTGATGTATTTTTTTCCTGGCGCTATGTCCAACTTAATGTTGGCCATACCAGCCCCATCCTGCCCACGATGGTGTTGTTTCTGCATTAACAAATACATTTTGTTAAGGCCGTAAAAAGCGGTTCCGTATTTATCGGTGTAAAACTGAAGGGGTTTCTTCAATCTCAGCAGGGCTATTCCGCACTCGTGCTTGATCGCGTCACTCATAGGGAGTGTCAAATTTTGTGTCGCAAAGATAGTTTTTAAAATGCCTTGAAAAAAAATTAATCTCTTCGGTATGGAATTTAAATGGAAAACGCATCCAACTATAAATAACCACTATGAAAACATTATTCACGCTGGCTCTTTGTCTTACTCTGGGAGTAAGCTGGACACAAAACACCGGTAGCATCATGGGAACCACCTTTTCCGCTGATTCTAAAAATACCATTCCTGCTGTGGTCGTAACCATTGAAAATAGCTTGGGAGTGACCGTATATGGCATACACAGCGATGTAGATGGCCGTTACCGAATCAACGGCGTTGAGCCAGGGACATACAACGTACGTTTCAGATTTTTAGGTATGAACGACCTGCTCAAAACACAAGTGCAAGTAACCCCGGATAAAATTACTTTTGTTGATGCGCTATTGGAAGAAGAATCCAAAATGGGAAAAATACTGGTGATTGAGGAGCAAAAAATTCCATTGATTGACAAAAACGGTGGTACCCTGATCACCATGACCTCAAAAGAAATGACCCACTTGCCTTCTGCACATGGCGGAAATATTAAAAACATCGTCGCGGGAATGATTTCCGACGTAAAAACGGGAGATAGAGGAGAAGAACTCTATTTTCGCGGAAGTCGCGCCGGTAGCGTGGTGTACTATATCGATGGTGTGAAGGTGAGAGAGAACGTACCCAACATTCCATCATCCGGCATTTCTACTATCTCTGTTTACACAGGAGGAATGCCCGCAACGTATGGTGACAGTACCGGTGGTGTGGTGGTAATCAATACCAAAAGTTATATTCAAGAATATTACAACAAGATCAATAAAAAAGATTGATAAGAAATAAAACATATGACAATATCTGGGAGGTGATTCAAACCAACCCTACCCCAGAAAATATGGGTCTCTTGTACCAACAGTGGGCCCATATTGTCTATGCCGTATCCTTGAAATACCTGAAAAATAAAGAAGACGCCAACGATGTTGTTTCTGATATTTTTGAAAAGCTTCTATATCACTTCCCTGAAGAACGAATAGAAAACGGTCCTGCATGGCTGCACAGCGTAACCAAATTTCATTGTCTGATGAAATTGAGAAAAGAACAAGCGGCGTTCCGACAGTTGGATCAAGATCCTTGGGAAAATCCCGGGGTTCATCATATCGAACCCCAACTTGCGGCCATGGAAAATGCCATCATCCAACTTCCTGAAAAACAAAAAATCTGCATTCAAAAATTCTTCTTGCTCAACATGAGCTATCAAGAAATTGCAAAAGAAATGAATTGGACTTTGAATGAGATAAAGTCCCACATCCAAAATGGCAAACGCAACTTGAAAAACCAACTTGACCATGGAAAATAATAAATCGTCTTTGCCCCCATCAATGGAGGAAATGAAGCTTTGGCATCAAGGCACTTTTCCCAGTGGAAAAAGACACCAAGAGATCAAGCGTTGGTTTGATGAAAATAACTTTTTACAAGACGCCATGGCCGGGTTGGATTTCGATCCTGATTTTTCCGGCTTCCATCCCACACCTACTGCACCTACCGCTTCGCACAAG
>CALJKR010000052.1 GCA_937974555.1 uncultured Flavobacteriales bacterium
TCACCACTGAAAATTGTCATGGGCATACCCACTATGAGGGATATGGAGACTACCGTCTTTTGGATGCGCAAGGAAATTTAATTCCGGCTGGTCATAAGAATGGATTTTGCGTAATGGATCTATGTGGCATGGGTCAATACAATTGCGGTGACATGGGCATTTCTGCGGGATGTTATGACATATACGGTGCAGGGACCCAATGCCAATGGGTAGATATAACTGATATCCCTAGCGGACAATACCGTTTAATGGCAATAGTAAATCCAGAGTATTTGCCAGATGCATTGGGAAGAATTGAATCCAACAATGAAAACAATGCTGCCAACGTCTGCCTTGAAATTAATTGGGTCAACGGAACTCCCGAGTTTCAAGTTTTAGCGGAATGTTCTCAATACGTGGATTGCAATGGAGAGATAAATGGAAGCGCTCTTCCTGATTGTCAAGGGGTTTGTGACGGACCTAATTTATTTGCAGACATCAATGGTGACACCCTGTTAAATGCAATCGATATTCAATTGTTTATGAATGAGGTTTGTAACGATGCTCTGAACGCCTCAACTTGCAATGACCTCAATGGCAATGGTCAATTAAGTATTTATGACATCGCTTTGGCCCAAAACTGTATGATCAATCAAAACAATGGAACCATTTGGAATAACGACTGTCATTTTCCTCAAGATCTAATTAATCCCAACGTAGCCGTGGGTATGGCCATACAATCGGTAAATCTTGCTGAAGGATATTTGGACATTGAAATCAATTCACTTTCACAGAATATCGTTGGAGCTCAATTTACCGTAGATGGCGTCCATATTACTGGTGCAAATATGATGTCACTACCAAGCTCCAGCAATAGCACCTCCGCTGTATACAGCTCTAGCGATGGAATTATGGTATTGGCACATGATGGTCATTTTGTTTCGATGTCTAATATTCCAAGCACAATCTGTAGGGTTTATTTTGATGCAATCAATGCAAGTTTGATTTGTTTGAATAATATCGTGGATGTAGTCAACAGTGAATATGAGCGTTTGCCCAATTATATATACGGAAACTGCTTTAGCACTTCTACGGGTTTGGCTGAAAATAATATTTCTCATCACTTAATAATTAAAAACAATCCAGTGAATGAAATTTTATCCTTTGAAACACCACATTCTTTTGGGTATCAAAATGCAAAAGTTGAGATTATCGACGCTCATGGTAAAGTTGTTTTGCAAGATCTGATACAATCCAGTACGAATCAAATTAATGTTGGTTCTTTCGCGAGTGGTGTCTATCAAATGGTATTAATCAATGAAAAGAATGAATTCATACGTGCTACCTGGGTAAAGCAGTAATGTCGCGAAAATCATCATGAAAATCAATAAAGGAAAGGGGCTTGAATTGCCTCTTTCTTTTTATCCATCAATTGGACATAACAAAAAAGGTCGCTAAATAGCGACCTTTTCAATATTCCGTTATGTGATTAAGCTTCGTTTACAACATCAAACTTAACAACTGCAGTAACTTCTTTGTGCAATTTCACTTTGGCCTCGTAAGAACCCAACATTTTGATGTGCTCTTCAACCAAACTGATTGATTTGCGATCGATGTTGTGGCCTTCTTTAGCGAAAGCTTCAGACAATTGAATGGTGTTGATACTACCGAAGATTTTTCCAGTATCAGATGCTTTGGTAGCAATTTTCAAAGTCAACGTAGCCAACTTTTCAGCTGTTGCTTGCGCATCAGCCAAAATTTTAGTTTCCTTGTGAGCACGTTGCTTCAAATTTTCAGCCAACATTTTTCGAGCGCTTTCTGTAGCAGCAACTGCATAACCGCGAGGGATTAGATAGTTGCGAGCATAACCAGGCTTCACGTTGACTACCTCATCTTTGGCACCCAACTTTTCGATGTTTGTTTTTAAAATAACTTCCATGATAATTTCCTCCTGATTATTTTAACATATCACCCACAAAAGGCATTAAGGCCAAATGACGGGCTTTCTTAATTGCTTGCGCCACTTTACGTTGGTTCTTCAAAGTAGTACCCGTTAGACGACGTGGAAGAATTTTTCCTTGTTCGTTACAAAGCTTCAACAAAAAGTTAGCGTCTTTGTAATCGATATACTTGATACCAGCTTTTTTAAAGCGGCAATACTTGGCTTGCTTCGTTTCAATCTCGATCGGATTAAGATAACGAATTTCTCCATTTTCACTCATTGTGTTTCGAATTTAGGAGTTAAACTTATTTTTTGTCTTGCGCTTTATTACGACGAGATTCCGCGTACGTAATATGATACTTGTCCATGTGAGTTGTCAAGAAGCGTAGGATACGCTCATCACGACGGAACTCCGTCTCAAATGGATTTACTACTTCACCAGAAGCTTCGAACTCCAACAAGTGATAAAACCCAGTAGTTTTCTTTTGGATTGGGTAAGCCAACTTTCTCAAGCCCCAGTTTTCTTCGTGCTTGATTGTAGCTCCTTTTCCTTTCAAAAACTTTCTGAACTTTTCCACTGTTTCCGCAGCCTGATCCTCAGACAGCACGGGAGTCATAATGAAAACAGTTTCGTAACGATTCATTTTTTAATTGTTTTTAAAAATTAGGTTGGCAAAGATACTCCTTTTTCGTTGGATTCCAAATATTATTTTACCACTTGAAACCACCCCGAACCTTTGTAATCTTGATAATCTACTCCGGTTCCACTATACGTATAATAATATACACCCGCTGAATGGTCTTTGGGGTCCCAAACCTGAATGGGTGTCATCCTTTCCAAATTGCCTTGCTCTATTTTACCCACTACTCCTCCCCATCGATCATAGATGATGACTTCCCATGATTTCATAAATCGATTGGGAATCCAGAAAGCATCATTATCCCCATCTCCATCTGAAGTTACCAAATTAGGAATCATTCCCAAGGGACATCCATCGATATCATCCGCACAGCCCAGAAGTGACTCCGCAAAGGTTTCAACAGAAAGAGTATCAAAAGCAAAACATCCGTCAATCTCTGTGATTACCGTCATCAGATACAACGATGGATTTTGATAAATATGGAATACCGTATCTGGTAAAATCAACGTAAAATCTTGGGTGGTGTCACCGTATTGCCAGGTGTAAGATTCTCCATTTCCGGAAACTACAAAATAACTCGTGAGCGGATAATAGCCGCCCACCCATCCATCTACCATTGGATGCTGAGGACCTGCATCTTCAATTTGAACCCAAGGTTCATGAACAACGACTTGAATTCCAGCCTCATTTGTACAACCATTTTCATCTACACCCGTTACCGTCACATAGACATCATTATTGGGTGTAAACGAAATACTTGAACCTTGTTGAGCACCTGTCCAATAGCCGTTGGGGGCTCCAACCAATGTTAAAGTAATTGATTCGCCGATACAAATGGACGAATCCGCAGTGCTAATGGAAACGATTGGATTGGGATGTACCACAATATTCCATACAGTAGGCTCAGACACACAGCCATTGGCCGATGCCGTCACTGCGTATGCTCCAGAAACGTTGGGCTGTGCGTTGCTTAAAGAAACGCTATTTCCCGTTGCCATAAAGCCCAAAGGACCCGACCATGCCATGGATGTAGGCACTTGGGTAGTAGCCTGCATCAAAACGTTTTCCCCTTGACAATAGGTCACATCGCCTGAAAAAGTAACCAAAGGAATGGGATAAATCACTACATCTTGACTTATCCACGGAGAAGAGCAGCCATCCGCTGTTATTTGTAATTGAACCGTTCCATTCCAAGCAAGGGTAACCGGATTAATGGTTAGATTGGAGGAATTACCTATGGTTTGACCATTGGCATTTTGCCAATTGAACTGCGGGTTATTGCCAACCGAAGCGGTTGCATTGACCGTTAACGTTTCTCCTTCACAAATCGGTGCATTCGTAGACAGCGTGCCTTGGGGAATAGGGAATACACTAAAGTTCTGGTACACCATTGGAGACCAACAACCATTTTGAGCCACCTGAAGTGCATATTCACCGGCCTGGGTCAATTGAAGATTGGAGATGACCGGTGCGTTGACATTTGAGGAAAAGCCATTGGGGCCGATCCATGAATAAGTTCCATTCACCACATTGCTTGCGGTAAGTGTCAAATTCTCACCCTCACAAAAATTTAAGTCAGTATTGATAATACTCGCCACGGGGGGCGCATTGACACTAACATTGACCGTTGAAGCCATTGAAGGACAAGAAGCCGAAGTAACAACCAAACTATAATTTCCAGCAATTGAATTATTGGCATTGGGAATCATGGGGTTGGATACATTGGAAGAGAAACCATTGGGACCTGACCATTGGTATGTAGCTCCCGCGATTTCCGTGCAACTCAAGCTCAACGTATCACCCAAGCACAAAGGATTATTGTAGGCTACATTGGTAGAAGGCTCCGCCAATACATTGACCCAAGTCGAATCAACCACACTACTGCAACCATTGAAAGTCAGAATCAGATAATAATAACCTTCAAAACTTTCATTGACGGCATTCAGCATTGGACTTTGAATCGAAGAAGAATAACCATTGGGTCCAGACCATGCATAAGCATAATTCAATCCCCCATTGCCAATCAATTGAATATTACCCCCAACGCAGGCGGCGCCGGAAGTGGTTGGGTTGGCATTGGGTGTAGCATAAACCACCACTGCCACTGTAGCTGGCGTTCCCGCACAACCAGGGAAGGAAGGAGTAACCGTATAATTGCCCGTGAAGGCTGGAGTTGACAAATGACGAATAGGGTCTTGCAAATTGCTGGCGAAACTGGCAGGACCCGTCCATGCATAGGTCACTCCTGCGGCGGAAGTTCCGTATAACAATAAATCTTGTCCCGCACATATGGGGCTGTTGCTTGTAGCTGAAGCCACTGGAATTTCATAAGCAGTGAAAGACATCACCGTAGTATCCGCGCAATCCAGTCCAGGATTGGTAATCAAAGTTATATAATAAGTGCCCGGAGTATTGTATACAAATGAAGGTTGAAAGAGTGTTGATGTATCAGTAGCGATTGAATCCACACCAAAATCCCAAGAGTAAGAACTTGCATTGAGAGAGTTATTGCTAAATGTAACCGTTGATCCCACGCAAGTGGAAACGTTATTGGGAAGACCAATCGCTGCAGTGGTAGTAGGATCACACAATACCACATTGAATTGATAATCTCTTCTTACGGTATTGATCAATACCCCATTTCTATATTCTGCAACACAAAGCGCCACGGCATAGGTTCCGATTTGATTGGCCACTCCTGTAATTTGACCTGAAACGGGATTCACCGTCATCGCTGGACTGCTCGATATTGGATAATTGGTAGAAAAAGTAGCAGTCCAATTGACCGCATTGTATGGAGGGGCCGAGGGCGGATTGGGGGTTGGAGAAGTCGAAGTACCTCCCAATAGAGGATTACAAAAAGAGTAAACCAACGAATCACCATCGGCATCTGTGGCATCAATATCATAAACAAAATTGGAACCCAAGCACAGCGCCACTGGGGGAAGAGAATTAAAAACGGGAGACGAATTCTGCACGTTTACCAAATTGGTACCCGGAATATTGGTTGTCAAAGTCATCCCACTATTCGATGCATTGGTAATGTTGTCAATGCTATTGTTTCTGCAGCAACGCTGATACGAGAGCACATAGCCATTGGCTGTAAAAGGAAGTGTAACATCCGCTTGATAAATGGCTTGTTGCACACACAATTCATTGGGCACAGCCAAGCACGGGTCATTTAGTGTAATCTCAACAAAACTCACATTGGCGGCATTCAAAGGAATCGATACGGTAGTTTGCAAAGCCCCACCAACATTGTATACCGCGATGTTGGCCGTAGCATCAAAATAAGTGTTGTTGGTATTGGATGGTCCGCAATCCCGATACACCACCAGTTTAATTTGGTACACGTTGCCTCCAAGATGAACATAAGTCAAATCACCCCCGAACAAATGGGTCGCATGCGCTTGGATGGACAACAAAGCCATCAAGAATAGAAGAATTCTTTTCATAAATTTTATTTTACGACCTCGAAAAATCCTTGTTTGGAATGTTCAACGCCGTCTTTTCCCGTTCCTTTGACAACGTAATAGTATACGCCGTTGCCTACCTCCTTGGGTTCCCAGACATAATCGGGTGTCCACAAATATTTATTGGGTTGTGTAATTGAACCTACTTCGTCTCCCCAACGGTTAAAAATTCGAACATCTAAAGTAGCCATGTGCATATTGGGGACCCAGAAAAAATCATTGTTTCCATCTCCATTGTACGTTACAATATTGGGGATTAATCCATCCGTACAACTTCCCAAATCCAACTCGCAGCCCACCATGGAAACTCCAAAAGTACTCACCCAAACAGTATCGGTTGCAGGACAGCCATTTAAAGTAACCATAATCACAGCAGGAAATACCCCTTCATCTACATACATATAGGCCACGTTGGGATCAGAAGGATTTACGATAATCCAATCTGAACTATCTCCCATATTCCAAACAGCCGTTTCAGCATTGGTTGTCCATTCAAAACTTACATCCAAAGGGAGATAGCCTTGTGTAGAATCAGCACTATTCAAAGGATTGGGAGTTACCGAAGTAACATTAACCGCCGGTGAATAAACGACAACTTCAGTGGAAGCCATGCCTGCACATCCATTGTTGTCTGTACCCGATACCGTGTAAGTTGTTGTAACATTGGGCGATACATTGACCGCGTTTCCATTTAAAGCACCCGGCGACCAAACAGCGGTCGTTAAACCTGTAGACAATAGTTCGATGGATTGACCATTGCAAATCCAACCGTCGGAAGTGGCTGTTACCACTGGGTTGGCATTAACGATCAGTTGGGTTGTTCCTGGCAAAGAGGCACAGCCATTGGCCGTCACAATCAGGGTGTAATTGCCTTGATCTCCCCCATTCACTCCTAAAATGGTTGGGTTTTGAATCGCCGCTGCATATCCATTGGGACCAGTCCATGCGTAACTAGTGGCATTGGGGAAATTGGATGACAGCTGCAAATTCTCGCCAACGCACAAAGGGCCATTGTTGCTGGGACTGACAACAGGCAAAGGGGTAACATTGACCCATACCGTATCAGGCTGAGAAACACAACCCGATGCGGTCATCTGAAGAATGTACGCCCCTTCATGGATTGCCGCTGCGTTTGAAATGGTTGGTTCCGCTTGTGCTGAGGTGAAACCTGCAGGACCTATCCAACTGTATGTTCCAAAAGAGGTGCTTGAACTAAACAATGAAATAGTGCCGTTCTCACAAACCGGAGAATTACTCCATATGGTCGCATTGGGAATGGGATTCACCGTGACATTGACTGCTGAAGTGGGAGAGATACATCCCATAAAATCAACAAATAAACTATAAAGGCCTTGGTTATTTTCGATAGCAGAATCAATCACAGGGTTTTGATCTCCGCTCTGAAATCCATTGGGTCCAGTCCAATAAAACAATGCACCTGGTGCACTACTCTGCCCTGTTAATTGGATACTCTCTCCTACGCAAACGGTATTGTCCGTTGCTCCTGAAGTGGCAGTTGGAATATTGATTACAGAAAATACTGTGGTTATGTTGCTCGAAGGGCAACCCGATAATGTCGCTGTAACCCCATAGGTACCTTCATTGGAGGCATTAACTCCGCTCAAGGTAATGCTCGGCCCGGAAGCGGTAAAGCCGTTGGGTCCAGTCCACGCATAGGTGGCGCCAGAAACCTGAATGGCGTCAATGGTGATATTGGATCCCGCGCATGCAGCGTAAGTGGGATTTAAACCTACTTGTGGAGATGCGGTAACCGAAACATTGAAGTTTTGGGTATTGGAGAAACAACCATTTTGACCAATCTGCAAACTATAGACTCCTGACATATTGGGCGTTGCATTGGGGATTGTAACCTGCTGGGTGCTGGCTGTGAAACCATTGGGACCTGTCCATGAAAATTGGTTGCCATTGGGTTGAGCAAAAAGTTGAATGTTCTGTCCTTGACAAATGATGGGAACAGCCGCTCCGCCTACAGATGGGGTCGGTTTTACAAGAATCGTGATGGGTTGAGGCCCTGATGAGCAACCATTGACGGATACGTTAGCAAAGAAAGTTCCGGAGTGATTTACAGTAGCATTGGGAATACTGGGATTGAAAGAATTGCTATTAAAACCACCTGGACCAAACCAAGAGATGGTTCCTGTCTGCGCAATATTCGATTGGAAAATAATCATTTGTCCTGCGCACAAAGTATCTTCAGCCGCAGTTGGCACCATGGATGGTATCTCATTGACTTGAACAAACATGGAGTCTTCAGTCATTCCGCACATGTTGGTTCCCTGCAAATGAATCCATTCTGATGCCGTTAAGGCTGCCGAAAAAATAGAATCCGTGGAAGTCCCCAATGAGGAAATCCATACATAATCATCAGCACCTGTTGCATTTAAAACAACCGATTGACCAATACAAATCACACTATCCGAAGTGGCAATATTGGTGACTGGCATCGACCCATTGGTGGGAACTTCAAAATTAAAAACACTGGTTGTTGCACATGGGATCCCTTGATCCAATACTTGAAAAGTATAGACCCCGGGCGGAACGTTGTGAAGAGAGGTGGTTGTTGAGTCTGGAAATTGCTCCCAATTCACTACAAAAGGTCCAATTCCGTTGGTAATTTCCAATTCGATACTTCCCGAACTATCATTACAAGTAGCAGGAGTAATAACAGGATTGGTTGCCGCGACACTATTGGAACAAGATATGAAATCGATGAATATGGCCGAATCATAGATAAAGTCACCCGCATCGGCGATGGCCAATTTGAAAGTATACACCTCACATGGGATTACATCAATCACGGGAAGTAAAACCGTAGTTAGTCCATCATATTTAATATACCCGTTGTTGCTATTGTTAACATAATAAGCAGAATTGGTATTGGCGTTTACATTGTTAATAGAAACCGGCGTCCCATTGGGTAATTGGGCCACATTCATATTGGTATAAGAACCACCGCCAGGGGTTGGTCCAGAAACAAAAAAGCCAAAAACGTCATTGAAATTTCCTCCAACAAATTCAGGATATTCCTCCGAGCCAAAAACAAATCGAAGAGCCAGGGTATTGCACTGGGGAACGATATTGATTGTGATGATACAAACATCACGGGTTGCACCGGGAGAGATCGCTGTAAGATCTGGGTCAGTGTAGGAGATACCATAGGAAGTTGAAGCATTTTGTCCAGATGGACCTGCAGCAGCCGCTGCTGATCCTGTGGACATAACCAATCCAGAATTGAAACCCAAAACGGTTGTTCCTCCATTGGTAAAAGCCCCGTATTGCGCACTGTTGCAATTGATTTCTGGAATCCCTGAAACGGTAATACCATTTCCAAAGGCAGAGCCCGCCAAGTTGGCTGCCGGCACTCCCGGAGTCACAATCAACTGGGCAAATATGGGAAGTTGGAAAAATAAAATTCCGAGAAGTACGAGTACTAAATGCTGTTTTCGGTTGGTTGACATAGGTTCAAAATCTGTTCGACGCGGAAAGATAATTCATCCTGAGAAATATCGTATCCTTTTAACGAATAAACTTCGAATGGCAAATAGGCTGTCAGTTGCTCTCCATGAGCCTTCAGATACTGTTTTACTTTTCCATTGGGCCCAAAATACGCAATGGGCTTTTTCAGTGGCAAATAATCAAAGAACTTGGTGGTGAAGAAGTCCTTGTTGTATTCTGAAAGCATCAAAATTAAACCGTGAACATGCGACATCTTTTCAAAAATTCCAGCGCCCTGCTCCATTTCACAATGCACATTTTGGGTAGAACTGAAAAAAGAATTAAAACGCTGTGCGTCTTTTGAAAACATCTTAATGCAGAGATCCGAATGGGTATTGGCAAATTTTCTGAGTTGATCAACATATTCATCCATGCCCACATAAAACTGACCGGTGTACATCCACGTTTTGCTGTCAAACGGAATTACAGATTCTGCAGAATGGTGATCATCCCAATCGAAAAAGTGTCTCAGGTGGATCAATTTTTCTGAAAGTTGCACCTTGTCAAACTCCTCCAAAATCTCAAAGGCCGGACTTGAAATGAAATCAGCGTTTTCTCCAACAAAGCGATGACGTTTCTCTTCCATTTTTCTCTGTTTTGGACTTAAACCAGGAATTCCCCAATTGTTGGCTTTGAGCCAAGGGTCCCTTAAATCCACCCAAATTTGAACATCCTTAAATTCAGATTTGACCAACTTAACGGTTTCAAAAGTCCAACTGTATGGAGGGCACGAAATAAATACCCATTGGATTTTGTTATTAGAAAGTACTTCTCGTAGGGCCTGCTTTAATTCCTCAATGCAAAAAGCCCCCTCATCAAAGTAACTGTAATCACCGGTCCATTTGGTTCGAATCAAATGCCAATGATCTTTTAGTTTTTTGACTATTCCTGGCTTCTGGTAAAAAGGATGGTTGATTTCAATGGATCGAGAATCGCCATTGCAAAAAGTACCATTCAGATCTCCGGCTGTCCATTCAGCGCGAATATTATGCACCACAGCACCTTTTCTAATTAAACCTTTGGAAATTTTGGACCAACGCCTTCCGCCTATTCCCTGAAAAGGAGGCGACTTAAAATTGACAACCAAAACCTGTTTCATCCGCTATCGAACTGCCTGATAAATCTTCTCTATCGCCTGAATGCTCTTTAAACCCTCTTGCCCATCGACTGCCCAACCTTTCCCTTGTATTAATTCTTGCGCTATACTGTGGTATACAAAATGATGGTTGCTACTACTTCCTTGGTATTGTCCATAATCATTGGGTAAATCTACTTGACCTTCTTCATCCTTGGGACATGTCAATCCATCCACCTCCCAATAATCGAATTGATTGAGATACAATCCACCTATTTTAATGGTTCCATTTTCCGCTAAAATCGTAATACTGCCTTCTTGATTTTTGTTATTGGACAAGGTTGTCCATGTAATGCTTCCCATGGCTCCCGACTCAAACTCCAGAACCGCTGAGCCAAGGTCTTCCGTTTCGATGGGTTGTTCAAATTTACGGACACAACCTTGTGCGCTCATAAGATTCCCTCCCCACCAGGTCATTAAATCAACAAAGTGACTGGCATGGGTAAACAACGCACCACCCTCTTCATTCAATTTTCCTCTCCATGTTGACTCGGTATAATACGGAGCATGACGATTCCAAATTACTTGACATTGCAAATGAAATATCCTCCCCAACACACCCGATTGGATGAGCCGATTCACGTGTGCTACTGGGGTATTGAATCGATTTTGCTTCACCACCCATAATTTTTTACAGGCTTCATTCGCAGCATGAATCATGGATTGTGCTCCAGCACTGCTGAGTGCCATGGGCTTTTCCACCAAAACATGAAACCCCATGGAAAGGGCCGCAATGCTTTGCTCAACATGCAACGCATGCGGCGTTGCGATGACAATGATATCCACTTGCTGATCCTTGCAAAACGCCAGAAATTGGGTATAATCTTCAAAAAAAGGAAGATTCCCCACATTGGATCTAGAGTCAGATTGAACATCACAAGCCGCAGTCATTTCGAACATGCTCAATTGATTTATGATGGAAACATGACGCTTGCCAATATTGCCTAGCCCAACCAATCCTATTTTAAGTGCATTGCTCATCAATCTAACAGATTCCCAAAGTAAACATAAATTTCAAATTGTATTGATAACCAATTCATAAATAATTGTTTTTTTATGCCTATACTTGCAATAGACCTAAATAAAATACTATGGCCAAAGTTCAAGTTCAATTTGAATTCATCATTCACGCTTCTGCTCATACCATTTACAATTGTATCAGTACCCCCAGTGGTTTTGAAGAGTGGTTTGCAGACAAAGTGAACATCAAAGGTGATGAGCTAACTTTTATTTGGGAAGGCGAACAAAAAGTAGCCAAGTTGGTCTCATCTAAAAAAGATCAATTTGTCAAGTTTCATTGGGTTGAAGACGGAAAAGAAAAGACTTTCTTTGAAATCAGAATCACCAAAGATGAAATGACCAGTGATTTGGCATTGATCATTACGGACTTTTGTGAAGAAGGAGAAGAAGACGAGTGTTTGCTATTGTGGGAGAGCTCTGTTGAGAATCTCAAACACGCTGTGGGCGGATAATTATACGATTTCTCCTCGGGTAAACAAACTCATCAATGCCAACAGCACTTGGCCTCCAAAAGAAAATGCAATAAGCGCAGCCAATCCCATTCTCCACTTTTGCTGTCCCAATGTTTCATATTCGTCCCAACGTATAATGGTATCGGCAACCAAAGAGCAAACAGCCAGGAAATTTAAAAGGCTGTATAGACCGAAAATACTGATAAAGCTCTTGTGAATTCCAAATAAAAACGCGTATTGCTCTGCGCCTAATTTTGCTGTCCAATACAAAGCGTTAAAGAAGGTTGCCAGGATAAATACAATTGAAATCATGTGGCAAAGCTAATAATAATCCGGGCATGGGGCACTCACTCTTTTGGGCATGGGCAGAGGATTTAATAACCAACTGTAATGCAATTCCCAACCTCCGCGATATTCTGTAGCTTGAGAAAAAGAAGAAAGATTCCAATCATAACTCAATCCCATCTGATGTTGTCCCATTCTTCCACCGACGAAAAGCATGGCTGCATCATGATTTCTAAATCCTCCTCCCAATCGATAACTTAAAAAATTCCATTCCCGCTGTTCCAGAACCCGTTCAGCATAGACCAAGTTCATCCATTCCTTTTGCATACTTTGCCTTTGTTTTAAACTGAACAGCTGAAAATTCCATTGGTCATTTAATCGATATTTCAACTGAAGCGACACTCCCTTTCTGGAAGGAATCTTCTGCAAAGTCCCGTTCATGTCGTAAGCACTGGATACGCCATGGTATACACTGAATCCCAGAAGAGAAACCCATTGCTTCCCCCATCCTTGACTCCAAACTGCACCTGAATTAAAAGAAAAGGCGCCAGTCTTTTGTTGCAATTGATATTCTTGACTTGGCAGGCTCGGGTCGTAATACACCCCATTCCATTGACTTCCCCATTGCCATTGATTTGCATCCCATGACCATTGCTGCATTTGGATTTGTCCACCCAATGAAAAAGTGGTTTGGGTCGAGTCCAATTGCCAATGTCTGGCACCGTTAATCATGCCTTGCAACTGTCTCCAATTCCCATCTCCAGCCATGTCTCTTCCTAATCCTCCACCCCAAGTCCATTTGCTTTTTGTCCATTGTTTGATTTGGCCCTGCAGCCACTGGGTTTGATACGGCACACCAGAAACGCCTTTCCATTGAGAACGCATTCCTGCATTGATCTGCAAGTGTCCCTGTTGATGACCATTCAATCCAGGATTGACCGTCAATGGCGCATTCCACCATTGTGTAAAATGAATATCCTGCGCCTTCAATTGGGGACACACAAAAATCAATATGAATGCAAAAAAGCAATGCCTCATTTAATCAAACTTATGTTTCCTTCTTTGTTCCAAACAGAACCATCTGCACATTTCCACTTCAGGTAATAATGATAAACACCCGCATTTGCCCATTGCCCTTGGTATTTGCCATCCCAACCCAAGGACGGATTTTCAGAATAAAAAACGGCATTGCCCCATCGATCATTCACTTGCCATTGAAAATCATGATCAAAATGACCATAAACATAAAGGACATCATTCTTTCCATCCTGATTGGGACTAAAGGCATTGGGGATAAACAAATAAGGATCTGTGCAATCAAAATCCACGACCTCTATCCAAATGGAATCGGTTCTCAAACATTGTCCATCTATCCATTCGACATTCCACCAACCACTCTCACTGGGAATTCCTTCGACCATCCCTTGAGATTGCTGAACAACCCAATTTGCAGGCAATACCGACAAATCAAACTGATCCGGTTGAATCAACAAATTAACCGATTGTCCACTGAGTATAACATTCTGTGATAGACCCAATGTCAAAGGCGATTGGGATAAGGAAGAAACCAAAACTTGAATCGAATCCAATCGAGAGCAATCGGCCAACGAAGAAGTAACATAAAAAACCTCGCTTTCCGTAACTTGTACTTCCACTTGAGCCGCATTTAAATTGGAAAGTATTTGATCACTCGACGTCCAAACATAATCCAATGCGGGAATGGGATTTGAAATCCCTATCCACAAGGTATCGCCACCGCATACCGCAATATCATCCATGACATCTGAATCAAAAGTGAGCACTTCCCAATGCACGCTGTCCATGGCTTGGCAAATTTGATTTTCCGCGATGGCATAAAAAGTCCCACTTTGTTGAAGGTCCCAATTCAAGATGGGATTGGAGCCCACACTGGGCCCATTGAGACTATTCCAATACCAGGTGATTTGATCTTGACCATTTAACACCTCAGGTGCAATGGCAATGGGCTGACCTTGGCACAAAGCGGTATCTTGGGGCAATGAGATTTCGACATGCAAAACCAAAATAGGAAATTTCAAAGTGTCCGTACACCATTGTCCTTGCGCCGTCAATATCAACTCCGTGTTAGTGTTTCCATAATAAACCGTTTGATACAAACTATCGACACCGATATTATCTCCTATCCAATGATATTGGATGTTGGCTTGCGCTGAGTCCAAACCCACCCAAACCGAATCGCCCCAGCACATAACCGTTGCTTCCTGGGAAACAACCAATGGACCATGAACACTGATCCAATGCCCTGCTGAATCAGTAATATTACAAGTAGAAGAATCGATGCCAATGGCCGCAATGTAATAATCGCCTGGCGTTTCAAAAGTGAATTCAAACGAAGCTGCATTGCCCAATACAGTTCCATCTTGATCAATCCAAATCCAACCGGATACATTTTGAAAATTGGCGTCAAAAGAAATTGTTTCACCCACACAAGCTTCATAAGGAAACAGTGGTTGCACATAGGTCAATGGCAATTCAAAATCAAATTTGAATACCCCATTGTTGCAGTTATTGGAGGCATTGATGGGTGAGACCGCGTTGGGAGGGAATATCGGAAAGTCATCGTGATTCCCACAACCGGCACAAACACTTTGATAGATAATCCCCTTGCGGTCAAAACGACTGGTTCCCCCATCCACATGCTCGGCTGAAACACCTCCGCCGTAGTAAGTACCGTAAATAGGAGCCGAAAAATCATCAGCCAAAAGAAGCAAATAGAAATCGCTTCCGTTTGTTGTGGATTGAAAAGCATCATTTGAAATCCAAAGATTTTGGGTATTTCCTGTTTGAGCGTTCGACCCCTGATTAACAGCACCTCCCCATCCGGACAGATAAATCTGACCACAAACATCCACCAAAAATGCAGCAGGAGAAAGATTGGGGACACCACTTCCCGAACCAAACACTGTCGATCTAATCAAGCCACTTAAGTCTGGATTCCATTGCGAGACAACCATTCCGCTGTTGGTTTGAAACCAATCCGAATTGATTACCCATGTATTTCCATTGGCCGTGCTTTGGCCATAGATAAAAGGATTTCCATTGCCAGCTACCTCAATAAAATACCATTGTTCATAGGCTGCACTTCCCCAGTAGGATGCTTCTAACCATTGACCATTGCTGGATAAATGCGCTACCCAACCGTCTGAAGATCCACCTCCAAAATTGGATTGATAAGCATTATTGGAGACGGGCAAATTGAGGCTTTGCGTTCCACCACACAACCACACCTCTCCATCCTTAATCGCAACGCTACAGCCTGATTCATCTTCAGCACCTCCCCATTTCTGCGCGTATTGTACTTGCCAATCATTGTTGAATTTTAACACAAACACATCTTGCATCCCTCCAGCCATCGCATTGGAATTGATGACCGGAAAATCTGCACTTTGGGTGGTTCCAACCACATAAATATTTCCAGTTTCATCCAAGTCAATCTCTCCCCTGAATTCATCTGCGTAATTGAATTTTAAACCTCCAGCCGTATTGACTCCATCGTTCCCAGACCCTCCATAATAGGTAGACATGATCAAACTGCTACCACTGGCATTCAGTTGAGTCAGAACCATATCGCATCCATTGGGATATGTGGTTCCCACACCTTGTGGAGTAAAGGCAGTTCCTCCGTTGAAAGAATTGTCCAAAGCGTTATTGGAGCAAGGAAAATTATTAGAACCCGAAGAGCCATACATGATCAGTTCATTGTTGGCATTCACCACCAAGGAGTGCGGAAGTTCATCCCCCACTCCACCTATAAAAGTAGACCAAACCATGTAGGTACCGCTGACGTCATATTTGGACAATGCGATATCGGTTCCTGGTAAAGTAAAACTACCGTCACCCCCGCCCCATGTGGTTTGGTAGGCGCCCAATGTCGTGGGGTAACCTTGGCCAAAGGCAGAGGAACCTGAGTATAAATAACCCTCTTGATCATAGGTTGCGGTATAACCAAAATTATCCGATGTACTTCCGCTGAAAGTAGAAAAAATCAATTGGGGGTCAATGACCCATTTCTCATCATTGTTCCGATCTATTTTCCAGTGAATGGTCTTGCCCTCCTTCACCCAATGCGTATGGTGGGTTTGGTTGGTTTTTGCATTTTTTGAATTGATGCTCCATGCTTTGGGCATTCTTTCGCGCCATTGACCAACGGCGGTTTCCAAAATCAGTTGATTCTTCAATAATGTGCAATCATCCACTCCTTTGTACTCCCAACCAATGGCAGAGGCTTCTGCTCCAGGTTTGATGTGCCACTCCGTTTTTACTTGACCATCCTCTATCATCCAGCGGAGATCAACGCCAGGAAATAAATCAAAAAGGATTACTTCCTGATAGCTTTGGCAAGCCTGAGCCCAATGTTCGGATTGATTGCCTAAAAAATAATTGAATCGCGTTGGTAATGGATGTTGGGGCAATGCCTTGGCAGAAAAATTGGGAGAAACCCAATTGACTTGAAAAACATGGCCTTTGAATCTTACATCGTTGGGCTGTGGGACAAAATCACCTTGTGCATGATGCAGTCCCCGCAGGTCAAAAACATGTACCCGATAGCCCCCTTTTTCAATAAAAATTTGTGCATTGTCAACTCCTATTGAATAAAGCACATGACTTGGCCATTGGCCCTTGTTCTCTATAAATCCTGAGGCGCAAGAATTCTTCCATCCCAAAAGACCTAGAAGAAAGCCAAACCAAAAGATTCTATTCATAGAACGAATATAAACTTTATGTCGCTCGATAGGTTACATGAAGCCTTCTTAAGTACGCCAACATCAACAATAAATTGGCCCAACCTATGCCTCCTTGCTCATCAAAAACTTTGCTCCACTTTTTTCCTACCAAATCCGGCGAGTTCAACGTAAATGGAATAAAGGCGATGATAATCAGAATCAAATCCCAGCCCCACTTTTCATCATAGCGATAAGAGGTTAACCAAAAAATAAAAATGGGTAGAGAAAAAAGAAAATGCTCGGTATCCGTATGGGTAATGGATGGTACAGCAGCAATTACCCACAAATAAGCGTAAGTCAATGGCCAATGTCCCGGAATAAATTTCTTGTATAAGTAGCCCACGAAAATTCCACCAAACAAGACCAAAACAATGAGGATCATGGATTGCTTCAAACTTGGGTATCCCAAAAATTGCAGCAATCCATTGAGGATCCCGTACAATGTGTTGGGGCTTTGGTACAGGGCCATGTTATGGGATTGCATGGTATGCAACCATTCACCCAGCAAGCCCCAACCCGCCCATGGAGCAGCAATGAGCAAGGAGATAACCAAAAGCAATCCGCAGAAATACAAAGCATATTTCAACCATTGCCATTGTTTTAAAAACACCAACAAAGGAATCAAAACGACGAAGTGTGGCTTAAATAATATCACCACTGCCAAGAGAAATCCCGACCATTTCCATTTTTCTGCTTTGTAATTCTTCCAAGCCCAAAAAAGTAAAGTCAATAACAAAAAATTGACATTACCCAGGAACAGTTCCCGTTCCAGGTGATCACCAAAAAACAACAGGGTCAAAAGGAAGCTGGTACCCACTGCCAACTTGGCGTTGGGTTTTCTCATTTGATCATTCCAAGAATAAATGGCCTTGATCATCAAGCCCAGAAGAAAAAAATAATACAGGGATTGCGCAATGAAATAGGGCAAAATTGCCAGAGGAATAAAAGGCAAAACCGCAAATGGAGAATACTTGTAAAATCCGCTACCCAATCCAAAGGCTTGCCCATAAATGGGCTTACCATGAATAAACGCATCTGCTGCAGAATAATATACTTTGAAATCCCAAAGATCAAAACGATGGTTGACAATCATTAAGATCCAATAGGCTATTCCTGCAATCCAAGGAATTCGTTTACTCCACTTGGCAGACATTTTAGGGTTTCAATTTATCGTGAAATTTCTTCTTGAACTTATCCATTTTGGGAGTAATCACCATAGAACAATAAGGCTGATCTGTATGAAGATTGTAATAGTTGTCATGGTATTCTTCTGCAGGGTAAAAGGCTTCAAAAGCCGTAACCTCGGTAACCACTGGGTTGGACCATGTATGGGTTTCATTGGCTGCCTCGATGGCCTTCAACGCAATCTGTTTCTGTTCCTCACTGTGAAAAAATACCGCCGAGCGATATTGTGTACCGATGTCATTGCCCTGACGATTCAATTGTGTTGGGTCGTGAACAGTAAAAAACACTTCCAATATCTCAGCAAATGAAATAATGGCTGGATCAAATTTAATTTGCACCACCTCAGCATGTCCCGTGTTTCCATTGCAAACTTCCTTGTAGCTGGGGTTCTTGATGTGTCCTCCACTGTATCCGCTCTTGGCCGATTCAACTCCATTCAATTGCATAAAGGCCGCTTCTACACACCAAAAACAACCCGCGCCCAACGTGGCGACTTCCATTTTACCTGATCCCATGGCTTCTTTATTTTCTGTCGAATTGCGTTTTTCAATGGATGGCGATTGACCACATGCAATCGTTCCAAAGCACAACAAAACCATCCACAAACGCAAAACTACTTTCATTGATTAAATTTTAAACCTCAAGAATCCAACAGCCATCGAGACCGTTGGTTCATTTTGTGAGAAATAAGTTATGATATCCCTCGATGCAATCCCCCACTCATACGTACCATTTAAACTGGATTTGGTCAATCCAGCCGTTATGCGTGGAGTATCATAATTCCCACCTTTCACTACGCCACCTGAGATTCTAAAATTGAAAGGCAATTTCACTTCTGCGCCCATGCTGATCATTCCTTTTTGAAGGTTACTCACTTCTCTATTCAATGGCGCCACAGCATCAATTCCCACTTTCACTGCATCTAAAATTTGAATGGCAGCACCTGCACGCATTGTAGCCGGCATTTTGGTATGAAAACTCGAAACTCCGTTCCATTTGACCAAATCACTCCCCAATGAAAGTTGGCTTAGGTTATTGACCAAATTCACATCCTGCATGCCATTGTACGCCAAGCTACTCAGCGTATCGTTGGAAAATTGGTAAACATTGGTATTCCAATTCATCCCACCTATATCCGTGATTGCCGCAGAAGCAAAAAAAGTGTCTTTAATTTTTAGAGTAACTCCAAGATCCACGGCCATCCCTTTTCCAACAGGATCCATTTTACTCAATTGAGGTGAAAATGACATGCTGGTTGGATTAGAAAGACTATCCACTTGCACTTCAAACATTGGACTAAAAGCCGCAAAAGCTTGGGTAGTATTGTTTTCTGAAACAACTGACATCATGGCTTGACCACGAAGTAGTTTCAAGCCCACTCCCCCATACAAGGACCAGTTGTCGGATTCTACTATTGGTCGAGCATAATTAAAATTGAATTCGCGGATCCATGAGAAATTTATTTTCGTTCCCTGCAGTATTGAATTGACACTGGAATTGGACAATGAACTTATTCCTTGAACCACCATCGCCAGCGTATCGGTATTGATGTTGGGCGAATTGGGGATGGTGTCGTAATTGCCATTGGCTGTCTCAATAATCAAATCACTGAATAAACTCGCGGTATTTCCCAACCAGATGAGTTCGGCAACTTGCGGGCCCATTTTGGAATACATATCCATTCTATCTCGAACTGAAAATCCAACTGCGCCCAACTTTCCCAGATTGACTGAAGCGCCAATCCACATTACGTCCATATCCAACGCGTTGGCTTGCTGAGCAAATTGTTGGGCGTATTGAAATTGTTGGTTACGATTGATCGATGAAAAACCACTTTGTAATACGTTTTGTACCAATTCTTTTTTGGTCAACACTCCACTGTGCAATGAAAAAGCACCTTCTCCCAAGCCAATAGCAAAGCGCTTTGATTTATCGTTGTACTTCACAGCGGTATTGGCTGGGTTGATTCCCAAGCATTGATAATCCGTAGCAAACACAGTTCCTAATCCATGGCCGGTTATGGTAAATGATGAAAACTCACCCTGTGAAAATGCCGGTTGAATACACAGCATAAATCCAAGGCATGTGATGATTTGTAAGAATTTTTTCATGGACTGATTTTTTCGCTATACAAATATCGCTTTTGTGAAGATTCAAATGGTCGATAAATGTAAAAAATCTGATCCCCTTTGATTCTAATCTTATCGACGAAAGGATGGGTCAATGTTATTACCTGCGTTTGCGTTTCTTGATGGAGGTTTAGCGCATAAATGGAAATTTTACCACTCTTCAAATAGCTGGTGTAAAGTTTATGCGTCACCGGATCCTTCCAAATCTTGCCACTCCACTTGCCCGTGCCTTTCAGTTGATGGTATTCTATTTTTTTACTCTGTAAAAGTTGCCCTTTTTTAGAATAGTAAAAAGCCTGGTTGTGCAAATGATCCAAAACAATCAATGAATCACCCAAAATCATCAATGGTGCATTGATGGGACTATGGTAATGGCTTTGCGGAAATCCCCGCATATAAGCGGCAATAATCTCTTTGTCTACTCCAGTATCCAATTGAAATTGATAAGCCTCCACCTTTTCTTTGGGACCCAAATACTTGAACTCACTTCGGAATAACTCCATCTCTTTTTCGTCAACCATATGATGAAGACTTTTCCAACCATTGTCCGAAGCCAAGTAATAATCAAATGCCGGATAAGTGGCTTGAAAATCGGTCATCACAAATTCACCACTTCCCAATGTATCCACAACGGGCATGACCTCTCTTTTCATTACAGAATCTGGCACAACAAAGAGTTGATCATCGCGAAGCATAAAATACTGATGATGTCCTTTGATCATCACCTCGCCTGGAAATTGATCATAAAATCCTTCAACCAATCCCGGAATCGGATACAAATGATGTTCAACACCCTCTTGGTTTCCATTGGAAATCACCCTCAAAATTTTCACCCCATTGTAGAGGGTTCGCTTGGCATCCTCCTGTCTTTTCCATCGCTCCTCTGCTTCGTAAATCATGAGAAGCAAGTCGCCATTGTCATCCCAAAGAAAATCACCAACATTATAAATATCCGAGCCAAAAACCACCGAAGGCCCTTCAACAATTTCTAATGTTTGTAGGGTGTCTGGCAATGCTTGCAACGATATTTCATTAGGGAAGTCCTGCAATTGACCGACGAATTTCCAATTGGCGTAACCCGTCATTAATATTTGCACTTGGATATTATCCGATTTTGATCGTTTATCTTGAATAACAAATTCACCCTGAACATTGGAATAAGCAGATCGTCCATTGTCTAAAACAATCCACGCCCCTTGAATCGCTGAATGACGCTCAGCGTCCGAAACCTTACCTTGTACTTGGCACCAAAGATTGCTGGCCCAAAAAAGAAAAACCCCAATGATTAAACATCTTTTCATATTGGTTAGATGCCAAATCATGGGGGTTTCCATATTCCTCAAGGTTTGAGGAAACTCAATTATACAATTCTACAATTCCAGTGGTGTTGATCGTTTTCCAATCCTCTTTTCAATCGATCAAAATAAACCCCAATTTTATTGGCAAAATCCCAAGTGGAACACTCAGTTAAATTGTATTCAACGCCTTGGTATAAGATGGTTCTGATGGGGGCAATGGTTGCAGCAGTTCCTGCTCCAAAAGCCTCATCCAATTTATTTTCGCGAAGCAAATCAATCAATTCAAAAACAGAGATTTTTCTTTCTTCCACGTTATATCCCCAATCACGGGCCACTTGCAACACACTGTCTCGGGTCACACCATCCAAAATGGAATCACTCAACTCTGGCGTAAAAATGGTATTTCCAGATCGGAACATCACGTTCATGGTTCCACTTTCTTCTAAATACTCATGCGTTTGCGCATCGGTCCACAAGATGGCGTTGTACCCATCATCTTGTGCCGTTTTGGTTGGCCACAATGCGGCTCCATAGTTACCTGCGGCTTTGGCATGTCCAGTTCCTCCTTTGGCAGCACGCGTATACTTGGGCTCAATTTTCACTTTTACTTCACCCGTGTAATACTTGTTTACAGGGCAAGTGAAAACCACAAACATATAACTCTCACTGGGGCGAACACCTACATATTCATCAATCGCAAACATGTGGGGGCGGATGTAAAGCGACTCACCTTCTCCCTTGGGAATCCATGCATGATCCATGGCAACCAATTGCTTGATAGACTCAACAAAAAGTCCTTCAGGAAGCGGCGGCATGCACATGCGTTCTGCAGAACGGTTGAAACGTTCCGCATTTTTTTCAGGACGAAAAACATTCACCTCTCCCTCATCATTTTTGAAAGCCTTGAGACCTTCAAAGATGGCTTGACCATAATGAAGGGCTGATATGGCTGGTGAAAAATGCAAAGGGCCGTAAGGCAACATTTTGGGAGTTCCCCATGCGCCATTGTGATATTCTACAACCACCATATGATCGGCAAATACTTTACCGAAACCTAAATTATCCCATTCAACTTGATCGATTCTACTTTTCTCGATCTTTTGAATCTCCATCGTCATGTTCGCTATCATTGAGCACAAAATTTTGGGTTTCCCCTATCGGCAAATGTAAAAGAATCTTTTGAGGTGGCAAGAAATTTTAAAAATACGGACAAAAATCAGCGTTCTTGGATTCCGCTAAATAAGTATTTGTTGGGACTCACCAACTTGGTTTTCACTGCATACATCACGATAGCCGCGGTATTATTGACACCCAACTTGGCCATGATGTTTTTGCGGTGCGTGTTTACGGTATGCTGCGAAAGGAAAAGGTGCTCTGCAATTTCGTTGTTGGTATATCCTTCGGCGATGTATCGAATGACCTCCAACTCTCGATCTGAAATAACAACACCATCACAATGGGCATCCATGATATGCAAATCTGCCACGTTGATATTCTCCCTTTTGATCTGATCTAAAACCTTTCCGCAAAAGAAGCGTGCACCATCCACGGTCTCTCTCACAGAATCGATGATTTCATGGAAATCACAATCCTTTTTGATGTAACTCTGGAAACCCGCGCGCAAGGCGCCCACCATCACTGCTCCGGATTCTGAACCTGTAATGGCGATCCATTTGATAACAGGTGCTTTCTTAGCCCAACGATTGACAACACTCAAATCAAATCCTTCAGAAGTGTAATCCATCATCACTGCATCCACATCAAAAGTCTGAAGAATTTCAGTCAACTCAGTGTTGGTTGTTACCTCTGCAACAATCTGATAATCCTCACACTGAGAGAGAACACTGCGCAATCCAGCCCGAACGATGAAGTTGTTGTCTGCAATAACGATGTTAACCATGCTGCAAATATACCACCCTATTTGAAATCAATCTAAATAAATTTCTATATTCGTTTCTCAAACCAAAACAATATGAAAAAACAATTACTCTTTGGACTTATTGGAGGAATCCTCCTTTTCGTCTGGCAATTTTTATCACACGCTGCATTGGACTTCCACAGTGATTTTCACAAGTATACTGAGAAGCAAGACACCATCACGTCGTTTGTTGAATCCTTGCAATTGGAGGAAGGATCGTACATGATGCCCATGTATCCGCCCAATATGAGCAATGAAGAGATTCAAAAATATATGGAAGCCAAAAAGGGGAAACCCTGGATTATCATGCAATACCACAAAAATTGGGATATGGGCATGGCCATGCCGATGTTCAGGGGTTTTGTTATCGATATTATCGTAGTATTGATGTTGTTCTACATCTTAAAGCAGGTGAGAGATATTACAACGAAACAAGCCATATTAATTTCTACTTTTATTGGCTTCTCGGGATTTTTATCCATCAGCTATTTGAATTTTATTTGGTATGAAACCCCAGATATAATGGCTTGCATGATGGATGGCATCATACCATGGGCACTATTGGGATGGGTTGGTAAGAAGTACGTTTAATTCTTGCTCACTAAATAACCGTGATTGGATAATAAAGCGTTTGCCCGTAGGGATTTCAATTGAAAAGCTAGACCCTCTGCCCTGCACAACGTCCAGAGTAAGTTGAGTATGTTTCCAATAATCAAATTGATCTGCACTCATGTAAAAGGGGCATTCTTCGACATAACCAAGAAGAACATCGCTTTCACCGATTCTAAAATCACCCAATTCAAAACACATGGGTGCCGAACCATCGCAACAACCGCCACTTTGATGAAACATGAGTGGACCAAATTTTAACTTGAGCTCATTAATCAGCTCTACGGCGGCTGGGCTGCATAACACGCGTTGTACCATAACATAAAATTAAAAAACCATCCCCTAAAGGATGGTTTTTTGTTTGCGTTTATTGATTAACCTTAGAAAAATCCAAGTTTGTTTTTGTTGTAAGAGATCAACATATTTTTGGTTTGGCGATAATGCGCCAACATCATTTTGTGTGTCTCACGACCAAATCCTGATTTCTTGTATCCACCAAAAGGAGCGTGCGCAGGATATGCATGGTAGCAATTCACCCATACACGACCCGCTTCAATGGCTCTGGGCACTTGATACAATTCATGGGCATCGCGTGTCCAAACCCCTGCACCCAAACCATACAGAGTATCATTGGCGATTGCAATGGCCTCCTCTGTTGTTTTGAAAGTTGTTACACAAGTTACTGGACCAAAAATCTCTTCTTGGAAAACCCGCATCTTATTGTGTCCTTTCAAAATGGTAGGTTGTATATAATATCCATTTGCACATTCGCCATCCAATTGGGCTGCTGCTCCCCCGCACAATACCTCTGCTCCTTCTTCTTTTCCAATTTTGATGTAATTCAAAATCTTTTCGTATTGATCATTGGAAGCCTGGGCTCCAATCATGACGCTACCATCCAAAGGATTTCCAGCGATAATGGCATTGGTTCGAGCGATTACACGTTCCATGAATTGATCATAAATAGACTCATGCACCAAAATACGAGATGGACATGTACACACTTCTCCTTGGTTCAAAGCAAACAATACCGCGCCTTCAATGGCCTTATCAAAAAATTCGTCATCGGCTTCAGCTACTGATGGAAACAAGATATTGGGCGACTTGCCACCCAATTCCATGGTCACGGGATTAAGATTTTCAGCTGCATACTGCATAATCAAACGACCGGTAGTCGTCTCACCAGTAAAGGCCACTTTTTGCACCCTTGGCGAGGTAGCCAATGGCTTGCCCGCCTCAGGACCAAATCCAGAAACGATATTCAATACACCGGCTGGCAATAAATCGCCAATCAATTCCATCAAACACATGATTGACGTCGGAGTCTGCTCAGCGGGTTTTACAATAACGCAGTTACCGGCAGCCAATGCAGGTGCCATCTTCCATGCTGCCATCAACAAGGGGAAATTCCAAGGAATAATTTGACCCACCACGCCCAAGGGTTCATGTAAATTGATGCTCACCGTGTGTTCGTCATGTTCGGAAATTGAGCCTTCCTCGGCACGAATAACACCTGCAAAATATCTGAAGTGATCTACTACCAAAGGAAGATCAGCCGCACGGGTTTCGCGAATGGGTTTTCCATTGTCGATGGTTTCCACCGTAGCCAAGTACTCCAAATTATCCTCGATAACTTGAGCGATTTTTAATAGGATATTGCTGCGGGTTGTGGCTGCTGTTTTGCTCCAAGACGGAAACGCTGCATGCGCGGCATCCAACGCTTTTTCAATGTCCTCTTTGCCCGAACGAGCGGCTTGGGTAAACACCTTTCCATCTACCGGAGAGATGTTATCAAAATATTCCCCATTCACCGGCGGTACAAATTGACCTCCAATGTAATTGCCATACTTTGCTTTGAAAGTTGGTCGATTGGCTAAATTGCTCATAGTTTTTATTTTTTGTTTTGACCAAATTCATCTTTTGATTTTCGATTCTGATGGACGAAATTCTCGAGCCTTAGCATTTTTTTCCCAATGTGATTTTTCTCATGAACATTTATTAAAATGCTCTACTACATTTGAGAGAACATGTATCGCATCACTGCCGCTCCGTTAACGCCGATTGAAAAACTGGTGACTTCTGTAGAGAACAGAACCCGATTTTCATTGGACAAATGCGAGTTCAACATATTTGAAACCCATGAGCAAGCGGCTGAGGTTCATTTGCAATTTGAAGGATTTGCCATTACTTCCATGTTACGCGGAAAGAAAGTATTGCACTGTGGAGAGCAGGCACTTGATTTTATCCCTGGACAAACTTTTATGGTCAAGGAGCAAGATGAAATGATCATTGATTTCCCGGACGCTCAATGGAATGCCCCTACCCAATGCACCGCGTTGGTTTTGGACAAACAATATTTGGAAAACCAATTGGCGTTTTTAAATGAGAAATGTCCCCGGGACAAGGAATTGAATCAAGAATGGGCCATTGATTGGGACCGATTGTTTTTTGATAACGATGAAAATATCGCGGGACTTAGCCATAAATTGATCAAATTGTTTAAAAGTGACGACCCATTGAAAGATGTATTGGTGGATTTGAAATTAAAGGAATTGATGATTAGCATTCTTCGATTGCAAAACCGTCAAACGCTGTGGTCACAACAAAGTCATTCAATCAATACCAAGCAACACCCGGGTATAGAAAGAATGATGGCTGTGATTGAGTACATTAAAAGAAATGCCTCCCAGGAGTTGAACATGGGCGAACTCAGCAAAATGGCCTACATGAGTAAGTCCTCATTTTACCGATTGTTCACCCATGAATTTGGAATTACGCCCAATCAAATGGTACTGCAAGAAAAAATGAGAATGGCCAAACTTCTCATTCAAGAAGGAAACATGGCCATGAAAGAAGTATGCTATGCGGTAGGCTTTTCAGACCCCAATTATTTTTCGAGAATCTTCAAAAAGATGAATGGAATCACCCCTGGTGAGTTTAAAAATCAGACTCATTTTAACGCATAAAAAAAGAGGCCTAGGGCCTCTTTTTCCATTATGCTGATGCTTGTCTTATTTCTTCTTGAATCCGTCGTATTCGTCTCGTTCGTTCTTCAATTTTATTTTGTGGATACCCATTTTCTACGGCTCTGGTCAATCTCTTTTGCAATTGGTGCAATTTGTGTCCTAGCTTGAGGACATCATACTTGTTGAGAATCCTTTTCATGGTATTAAAATTTTTAATGAAGATAACGGCGAAAATTGAAAAATCCTATGCTTGAAGTGCAAAAAAAAGCCAACCATAAAAAAAGGATATTTTGCCCAAAATAAAACCATGCCAGGCATGATTGTGTGCAAAAAAAAGTCTCAGTTTCCTGAGACTTTGCTTTTAGTTCCGACATTCTGCTTTGCAGAATCGTCGTAATTGGCGGTCCGGTTCCGACGCTTCGGTCGGAATTCCGACATTCTGCTTTGCAGAATCGTCGGAAACGGGATTATCGGTACTTCTCAATGAATTGCAATAATCGTTCACGATTCAAATTCTTCAACTTTCGCTCCAACACCATGGCCTCTGACCGTGTTTCTTTAATAATCTTACATCGCAGCTCCCAAGGTAAATAGGACTT
>CALJKR010000053.1 GCA_937974555.1 uncultured Flavobacteriales bacterium
GCTTGGCCACACTCAGCGCCAACCACTTGGTGCCGTGACGCGGGAAGTTCACTTGTGCACGGGCATCGTCGCCCACACCTTCAATGCTCATCACCGCGCCTTCACCAAACTTGGCATTAAACACCTGCACCCCGCTGCGTACCCAAGCGTTAGGGCCACTCGTCACGGGTGCTGCACGCTGTGGAACGGGCTTGGGCGCAACAGCCGTGGCAGCACCACCGCCCCAGGCGTTGTTTTGCCAGCCGTTGTTGTTCTGCCAAGCATCGCGTCGCGAGGGCATCGCATCGGCAAAGGCTGAACGCGCAGGCGTGATCCACTTGAGGGTGTGCTCGGGCAGCTCTTCAAAAAAACGACTTTTCAGGTTGTAGCGCGTCTGGCCATGCAACATGCGCGTTTGCGAATGACTCAAATACAAACGTTTGCGCGCACGCGTGATGGCCACGTACATGAGTCGGCGCTCTTCTTCGAGGCCATCAAAGTCGTTCATCGAGTTTTCGTGAGGGAACAACCCCTCTTCCATGCCTGTGATGAACACGCAATCAAACTCCAACCCTTTGGAGGCATGAATAGTCATGAGGCTTACACGATCTTTTTCCGATTCATCTTCGGAATCCGCATCGGTGAGCAAGGCTACATCAATCAAAAACTCGGTTAGGGTATTCACTTTATGCGGATCGGCAGGGTCTATTTTGTCCGTAAACTCCTTGATACCATTCAGAAGCTCTTGAATATTCTCATATCGCGCCACACCTTCCGGAGTTTTGTCATTGTATAACTCTTTCAGTAATCCACTGCTTGATGCGATATGATGCGCCACCTCGTACGCCGGCGCCGTTTCCATATTGACCGCAAAGCTGCGAATCATCGTTGTAAATTCAGACAACTTGTTGGCTGTCCCTGCATTCACCCCAATGTTGGCTGGTTGAAGAATCACATCCCACATACTCACGTTGTGTTCAGCGGCTAAGACTTGAACTTTTTCGATGGTGGTTTTTCCGATACCGCGGGCAGGATAATTGATTGTGCGCTTCAACGCCTCCTCGTCCTTGTGATTGGCCACCAATCGGAAATAGCCCAACAAATCTTTGATCTCTTGGCGTTGATAAAAGGACATGCCTCCAAAAATCTTGTACGGAATATTGAGCTTGCGCAACGATTCCTCAAAGGATCGGCTTTGCGCATTGGTCCGGTACAATATAGCGAAATCATTGTGCGCTGCCCCTTCTTCTCGCTTGGTCGCAAAAATATGATTGGCTACATACGAACCTTCCTCATTATCGGACAAAGCACGATAAAGACCAATCGAAGACCCGCGGTCATTGGATGTCCACACATCCTTTTTAATCTGGTCTTTGTTTTTGGCAATGATTCCGTTGGCCGCCTTAACAATGGTCTGGGTGCTGCGGTAATTCTGCTCCAACTTGTACAAAGCATAATCCGGATAGTCCCTTCTGAAATTCAAAATATTCTGAATGTTTGCACCTCGGAATGAATAAATACTTTGGGCATCGTCTCCAACCACACATACATTTTCATGCATCTTACCCAATTGCTTCACAATCAAATACTGGCTAAAGTTGGTATCCTGATACTCATCCACCAAGATATACTGAAACTTGTGTTGATATTTGAGTAGTAAATCGGGATTGTCACGAAATAAAATATTGGTCTTGAACAATAGATCATCAAAATCCATGGCGCTCGAATTAAACAACTTTTGGTTGTATCGCTCGTAGATATCCACCATTTTGGTTTTACCGCTCATTTGATCTTCATTCATAAGATCAATGTCATTGCGGTAATCATTGGGACCAATCAAATTGTTTTTACAAGATGAAATACGATGAATCACATTTCCTGGCTTATAAATCTTGTCATCTAAACCCAATTCTTTGAGAACATCCTTGATTAAGGATTTGGCATCATTGGTATCGTAAATGGTAAAGTTTCTGGAATAATTGATACGTTCGGCCTCCGTCCTTAAAATGCGGGCAAAGATGGAGTGAAAGGTACCCATCCAAATATTTCTAGCATCTGCCTCGCCGACCAAAGAAGCAATACGGTGCTTCATTTCCGCAGCCGCCTTGTTGGTAAAAGTCAACGACAAGATTTGAAATGGATCCACTCCATTCTGAATCAGGTGCGCAATGCGATAGGCCAGTACGCGGGTCTTTCCTGATCCCGCTCCAGCTATGACCATCAAGGGTCCTTTGATATGCGTCACCGCAGAACGTTGCGCATCATTTAGTTCATTCAAAAAAGACATCCCCACAAAAATAAACCGCAGGTCTGCGAACGTTAAAAAAAGTTTTCCATTGTTGATATTTTAGGCCATCTCATTTTGCATGCATTGATTTGGCGTATTTTTCAAAGCTCAATCCCGAGGACTTTCAACCCAACATGCGATATTATTTCCTTCTTCAATTCAAGCTGATGCATCGCCAAGTTGCGGACAGTGGCATTCCCATTGGCCTGGCCTATACCCTAACTCCAATATTATTCCTATTTACTTCATACTATTTGTTTACACGATCGGAGATGGCGCCTTACTTATATCCGATGATTGGATTGTTTTTCACGCTTCCTCTTTCCAATCCCAAGAGAAATGAATTCATCCAACTCAACTTCAATCCAAACATGCTCTGGAAAATCAGAGCAACCGAGAATCTAATCATCGTTTTTCCCTTTTTTCTTTTTCTTGTCTGGCAAAATCAATGGCCATTTGGTTTGGTCCTGTTGGTCCTTGCTGCCCTGTTGGCCGTGGCAAAGCAAAAATTTCAACTCGAGTTTCAAATCCCCTCCCCTTTTGTCAAGTATCATTTTGAGTACAACCACATCTTCAGGCAATCTGCGCCAATCATCTTGCTTTTGTACATTTTGACATGGGTTGCCATAAGTGTCAATAATTTCAATCTGGGTATCGCAATATTGCTCGGCCTGATGGTCACGCAAATTTCTTTTTTGGCTCGTCCAGAGTCTGAGCTCATGGTCTGGAACTATCGTTTAAAAGCCACGCAATTTTTATGGATGAAATCCAAGATGGTGATTGGTAACGCCTTGATGCTCTCAGCACCCATCTGGATCTCCTTGGCCATCGTTTTCCAAGATCAGTTACTCATCCTTTCCGCATTTGAAATGCTAGGTTTGATGTTTCTACTCGCAACGTTGTGGGGAAAATATGCATCATTCCCTTTTGAAATGAGCAAGACCCAAACCATTGTTTTGGTGTTATCCATTAATTTCCCTCCTGCCCTTCTCTTGTTTCTGCCTTATTCGTTTCAAATCGCCAAAAAACGACTTCAATCTCTTTTATCATGATTCAGATTCAAAACCTCTACAAAAAATATGGTTCAAAACCTGTTCTGTCAGGAATAAACTTTGAATTTGAACCTGGGAAAGTCTATGGAATTGTCGGAGAAAATGGAGCCGGTAAAACGACCTTGTTTCGATGCATTGCTGGATTAGAATCCTATGATGGCACAATACAATCCCCCTCATTCAGCATCAAAGACCACCTTGGCTTTTTGGTTACCGATCCCTACTTCTTTCCAAAAATGACAGGACTCGAATACCTGTCTTTGATGCGACATTCTCGAGGCTTGGACTACACTGATCTCGTATCTAAAAACATCTTTGACCTTCCGCTCAATGAATATGCCGCCAACTATTCAACCGGCATGAAAAAAAAGCTGGCGCTACTGGGCATTTTAATTCAAGAGAACAAATTTTTCATTTTGGACGAACCGTTCAATGGAGTTGATATTCAGAGCAACATCCTCATTACAGAAATCTTGCATCAACTTCGTGATCTCAATAAAACCTTAATTCTTTCCTCGCATATTTTTTCAACCTTGCGTGAAAATTGTGATGTCATCTTGGTTCTCGACAACCAGCAAATCACACAAGTGGTAAACAAGGAACAATTCAATTTATTGGAGATTGAAATGAGAAGTCAAACCATGGCCAAAGGGATCGGTGCCTTGGATTTAAAATAACAGCCCAAGAATTATCTCAATTCACATTTCAATGTTTGCTCTCTTGGGGAAATGGGAGCAATCCGCACATTCTTTCACCATACATTAGCCTTTGGTGACCCCTGAAAGATTCTATATGAATGATGTTATCCCAAAAACAAAAGCTGTAAAGCCAGCCATCTTAGAACCACACATCGATTCCAATTTGGATTCGATGGAACGCAAGTTTCATCCCATGGTGGATGATTCGATTCCTTTTCGAAATTTATCCAGTGCGGAGTCCAAAAGGAGAAGTATCCGCAAAATCATTAAAAAGCTGGATGTTAAGCACAGCATCCGATATCAAAGGACGCCTGAAGACACCTACTGCAATGTCTATTCTTTTGACTATTGCTTTCACAGCAAGGTTTATCTTCCCACGGTTTGGTGGACTGACGAAGCCATTGAGAAACTTGAAAACGGAATGGACGTAGCGCCTGTTTTTATGGATACCGTCATGCCGATATATTCAAGTGCCATTCATGATTGGTTTTTGAAATGGGGTCCATGCTATGGTTGGAAAAGAATGACCGATTTGACCGAAATTCAGGATAAAGTAAATGAAAACGGCGGCATTGGAATCATTTGTGCCAAAAGGAAAATTGTAGGACTATCCGGTCACATCGTTCCCATTGTTCCAGAAACAGAAAAGAGAAAAGCATTTCGCGAGGATGGCAAGGTGATTTACCCTTTGCAGTCGCAAGCCGGTAAATTGAACTACAACTACTTTGCCCATATCCGCCGTGATTGGTGGAATCACGCCCGCTATTCTTCACATGTCTTTTATTACCACGATTGAATTCCAAATAAGCCCTTAAATATCAAATACCAACACGCACATGAATCATAGCCCGATAAGAAAATATTACTGGGGAATTGGGTTAGAAAACGAAACTTACCTGCAGTTTGAAGATCCATTGATCGTAACAGGTCAATTCATTCAAGAAAAAATGGGTCGCGAGCGATACAGCATAGATTACCTCAAGTGCTACAGAGCAGGAACCTTAGAAACCTTATTGCGTGCGGCATTTGAGAGTGATAAAAATTATGCGGTGAGTCAGATGATGAATAGCCACTCATTGGAGAAATTGGACATTCATTTTCAACACAAAACCATACAATCAGCCCCACCCCTTTTGGACAATCCTGACTATGCAGGGAAATCCATTTTGGAACTATTCTTAGAAAAACAACCGTACCATATTCAAAGCATGTTCACCCAAAAAAACAACCCCATGGGTTGTATCATTTTTGACGGCGACACCATTGAATTTGTCACCAAGTATTTTGAGAACCGGACGGTGCAAGAAGCCTGCAATGAGATGCGCATCAACAAGAAAATATTTCTTGAGTGTCTGAATGCCACACAAATTCTACCTGGGAAACTCACATTCCCTGATTACAACATTGGCATCAACATGTTCATGTCTAATCAAAAAAATTTGGTATTATTCAACAACGGCACATTGCACTTTCATTTCACCCTGCCCACCTTAACGGAGGACAGTCGAATTGTGGATTACGCCGCATTTGACAAAGCCCACAACAACGCCATATACTTATTGCAATGGTTTGAGCCCTTGTTTATAGCCACGTTGGGTAGTCCCGACATCATGGCCGTCATTAGCAATGAGCATCAATTGAAAGAGAAGTTTGCCGCTGGTTCGATGCGCAACGCCATGTCCCGATACACAGGAGTCGGCACCTATCATCAGTCCATGGCCAAAGGGAAAATCTTGACTTATCCCGTTGAAGAATTTAGAAAATTATTGAAGTTCACCAAAGAAGACAATATCTGGTGGCGAGATCAAGTAGAGAGTGAATTGTGTTATGAATTGCTTACCGATCTGGGATTGGATTTCAACAGAGAGAAACTGTACCAAAGTGGATTTGAATTCAGAAGTTTCGATGAGTTTCCAGCAACCTATTTACCGGCCGTATTGCATGCCATTGTATTGATCTGTGAGCACTCCAAAGCATTTGATCAAGTAGAATGGGCAACGGACAGCATCGCTTGGAACAATCTTGTTTTCCGAGCCTTGAAAGAAGGATACAAAACAGAAATATCAGAAGAAGAAAAATTGGAGATTCTCAAAGCCCTTCAATTGGCAAACCCAAGAGAAACCCAACTTTCAGAAGAATGGACCCCATACAACCATTTGGATCAATTCTTTTTTGCCATACTGCAGCACTTACATGAATTGCATCAAAAAGATACGTTGTATTTAAATTCTTTAATGGGAGAAACACCAAGCAACGCGCCCCACTGGGACAATTTCAACTTGCACCAGCAAGAGCAGCATTTGAAGCAGTTGAAAAGTGTTTAGGGATGAAAATCAACCCAATTGAAATCCTGTCTATTACCTCCACCCTCAGAAATTTTTGAAATAGCCTCGCTACTTTCACAAATTCCCATGCGATTCAAATGGGCAATTACGAAATGGCGAAACAAATTCTTAGAGAATCAAATTCCCCCGAAATTCGACGATGGACTGAAGCCTTGTGGGGAAAGGGAGGTATTTACTATCAACTGCAAAAAAATCTTGGAACACCCAAAACTATTCCCTTAGATCAAAGGGATATACTTCGAATGCCCGACAAAAAGTTGGCTTCTGAATTAATTAAAAGAGACGGCCATTATTGCAGATTCTGCGGAACACCGGTTATTAGAAAAGAGATTCGAGATCAATTGAAATCTCAATTTCCGGACGAACTTCCGTGGGGTAAAATTAATCTCTCACAGCACGCCGCTTTTCAAGCCATGTGGCTTCAATATGATCATGTCCTTCACCATGCAAGAGGAGGTAGGACCACTTTAGATAACATGATTATTACTTGCGCGCCTTGCAATTATGGTCGCATGAATTTCTTATTGGAAGAAATTGATCTTGAACTTTTGAAAAGGCAATCGCCCACCATTCTCAATTGGACTGGCTTAGAAGAGCTAATTCCTTGAAGACTTCACGCTGGTTTGAAGTACAACTTCAAATTAAGGAAGAACGACTTATAGCCTTTCTATTTTACTCTGATCATTGATCAATGCCAGAAAGCCCGGTATATCTTTCTTAATTTCCTCTGTCTTTTTGGAAGGTCTCATGGACGTTTTTCGCATGATCTCATGGAGCTCTTCTACTGAGATAGACTTGTTATTTTCTACTTTTCTCATCATTGTAAAATTAGTTTATTTTCGAGATGGAAAACAAAATTTGATTTGAATTCTTTAGAATAATTTTTATTTCAAACTCCCTCTCCCAATAATTCCGGTACTTATTAATTTGAATTCGATACAATCGATTGCGGGCAGCCGAATTACCCTCAAAAAAAATGTGTGCTTGTGCATTCCGCACAAAAAAGAGATTCAAGCAATAGGCAATGGTCACAAATAACCGTTCAACATCCCCATTATTGGAAACGACGGTATCAGACAATACACTCATTTCTTCATCATAATCATATAAACAAAGGTTGTAATGATTGTCATCCTCCAAAAGAGAATCCAACTGAATACATTTGATCACATTTCTTCTGCCAACACTTACAAACCAGTATTGATGGGATAGCCCACCTTGATAATGCACAGGATAATATTGTTCCATGTGACAAAGAGAAAACGCAATCCCCCATCAAACAAGAAACACATAAGGATGCATACACACACGATATCGTAAAATTCTCGCTAAAAATTTTATCCCCCACCCAACAAACCCCGTAGGGGTGACATCTCGCTACCCATAAAACCACCGCCTTATCAAACCCCGTTGGGGTGACATAGAAATTTTTCACATTGTTCTAAGGGACAAGGGTGAATTCTATATACTTATCTAAAATCTTTCTCAAACATTAACTTCTGAGTACCTCGATCCAAATACCCCTTTCCCATATCCACCTCTACTTGAAGGAACTTATTCATATCAAACCAATTCATTTCTTTGGTGGAACCAAAAACAGGTATCCCATTTCCAATAACGCCTGATAAAACTCCGCGATTATCAGAATTCAAATGCTGTACTTCTTGGTATTCTACATCTCCGTCAATGGTGATTTTATGAATTGTAAATCTGACAGAAACTTCTTTATTGGCTAACACTTTACCACGAGCATTAGTCAACAATAGCTGGAATGGAATTAACGAGTTCATTTTTAAATCTTCTTCATCTTCGAAAACAAGAGTGGATAAAACTTTTTCGTCATTATCACCCGCATCCAATGGTGTACTAGACTCTTCTAGAGTGCTAATTATCCGTGCTATTGAAACAGGCCTTTCTGAATGAATGGCGACAACCTCCTCCGAAGATAACGCCGTCTTATACATTGCTACATTATCGATATACAAGTTAGAAGAGTATACGTCATTTTCATCAAATAAATAATAAAAATAACCACAGCTGGGAAACGATATGTTGTTAAAAAAAAACGCACATGGAGTTGCTGATGATCTCCAATAGAATGGTCCGAAAATATTGGGATTGCTTAATACGTCACTTGAGATATCTTCTAGCGCATTGAAATAAAAAAAAACTTCTTCCAATTCATTTCTTACAATAGTGACATGATTCCAGTCATTTGAATTTAATCTTATTGGCAGATCAAAAAAACTTGTTTCTTCGCCCGAAAATTGGAAAATCACATGCCGTGATGAGATATTAATTGATATTAATTCATCGTTTTCACTCTGTAAAAAGATATCGAATGCATCGTTTCCAAAATAAGAGAATGAAAAAGAAAATGAATGCTCGACATCCTTAGAACATAATTCTGGAATCACAACAGACTCATTAAGTGTTCCTTTCAAATTTGCCGAAGAATCCAAATCGGCGTTTGTGCTAAAACTAAAATTAGGATTCACAAAATCATTCCCATTCCCACTCTCATCATTGGCATTTCCATTAAACGGATACCAAGCCACTAGTCCATTGGAGGGGAGGTAGTCGGGAAGGGTTTGGCTCTCTACTGTTTGGAAACACGCAAAGGATACAATGAAAAGAATCGAATGATTTAATCGCTTTTGCATAAAGCTGTATTTTTCATCAAATATAATATAAAACTCATATAATGACAAATACAATGCTTTTAATGACTTTTACAGTCTCTTTCATTGTCTCAATTTTGGGACGTGAACAAAAAACTAGGAGAGAAAATTCGTCAACTAAGACTGATCAAAGGTTACAATCAAGACAATGTAGCTGAAGAACTCAACATGAGTTCTGGAAACTATGGAAAGATTGAAAGAGGCGAAGTAGCACTTACCGTAGAAAAACTCCAAAAGATCTGTCAAATTCTGAAGGTCTCTGTTGCCGAAATCCTAGAGGAAAACGCTGGAACAACTTCCAATAAAAAATCAAAAGGGGATAAAAATCTAGATGCTTATGTTTCGCAAGCTGAATTTCAACTCTTAGCAAAAGAGGTTGAAGTCCTTTATCAAAAAGTGGAGAACATCAATTTAAAATTGAAATAATTCCCTATCCGGTGGGCTAAAGCCCACCTCCAAACCCTCATCCCCTCATCTCCTCATCCCCTCATCTCCTCATCCCCTCATCTCTTCATCCCCTCATCTCTTCATCCCCTCATCCCCTCAACTTCTCATTCTCCTTGTGTCGCTGTGCATCTCTACTTGTCTTTTTAGACAAATTGCGTTCGAGCGCTGCAGTAAGATCAACGCCCGTTTGATTGGCCAAGCAAATCAAAACAAACAACACATCGGCCATTTCATCACCCAAATCTTTGCTCTTGTCACTTTCTTTTTCGCTCTGCTCTCCATATCTGCGAGCGATGATTCGCGCTACCTCTCCCACTTCCTCAGTGAGCATGGCCATGTTGGTCAGCTCATTGAAGTAACGAACCCCATGTTCCTTGATCCAAGCATCCACAATTTTCTGAGCCTCTTCGATGGTCATGGTGGTCATTATTTGCTCAAATACAAATTGCGTTCTGAATATACCTGACGGAAAAATGGATCTTTTAAATCTTTGATGAAGCGGATTCCCTCGCCTGTAGATTTCATTTCAGGCCCCAATTCTTTGGTTACCTCTGGGAATTTCTCATAACTGAATACAGGAATTTTGATGGCATATCCGTTTTTCTTGGGCTGGAAATTGAAATCCTTCACTTTCTTTTCACCCAACATAACCTTGGTGGCATAATTCACATAAGGCTCATCATAGGCTTTGGCAATAAAGGGAACTGTTCTCGAAGCACGTGGATTGGCTTCGATGATGTATACCACATCGTCTTTGATAGCGAATTGTATGTTGATCAATCCGACGGTGCCCAAAGCCTTGGCTATTTTCTTGGTGTGCTCTTCAATTTGTGTCATCACAAAATCACCCAAGTTGTAAGGGGGCAATACCGCATAAGAATCACCGGAGTGAATTCCAGCGGGCTCAATGTGCTGCATAATTCCAATGATGTAAGCATCCTCTCCATCACAAATGGCATCTGCTTCGGCCTCGGTGGCGCCCTCTAAAAAGTGATCCAACAAAATTTGATTGTCCGGCATGTCGCGAAGAATGTTCACTACATGCTGTTCCAATTCCTGCTCGTTGATGACTATTTTCATTTTCTGACCACCCAATACGTAGGACGGACGCACCAATAATGGAAATCCCAAATCGCGACTCAACTCGATGGCCTGCTCGGCGTTTTCTACTACCCCAAACTTGGGATAAGGAATATTTTGGTCTTTCAAGAGATTGGAAAAACGTCCACGATCCTCAGCCAAATCCAATGAATCAAATGAGGTTCCTATAATCTTAATGCCGTATCGATTCAATTTGGCAGCCAACTTCAATGCCGTTTGCCCTCCCAACTGAACAATCACCCCCTCGGGCTTTTCATGGCGAATGATGTCATAAATGTGCTCCCAAAATACAGGCTCAAAATACAACTTATCAGCCGTATCAAAATCCGTCGAAACGGTTTCTGGATTGCAATTGATCATGATGGTTTCATAACCGCATTCCTTGGCGGCTAAAACGCCATGCACACAACTGTAGTCAAACTCAATGCCCTGTCCAATGCGATTGGGGCCGCTTCCCAAGACGACAATTTTCTTTTTATCACTCACCACACTTTCATTCTCCATTTCAAATGTGGAGTAATAATATGGGGTTTGGGCTTCAAATTCTGCCGCGCATGTATCCACCAATTTGTAGACACGTTGAATACCCAATTCGTCGCGCTTGGTATAGATCTCGCTTTCTAAACATCGCAATAAATGCGCAATCTGACGATCGGCATATCCTTTCTGTTTGGCTTCAAACAATAAATCAGAAGGAATGGACTGCAAGTTGTGCTTTTCAATCTTTCTCTCCAACTGAATCAATTCTTCAATTTGCTTTAAAAACCAAATATCAATTCGGGTCTTGTCGCATATCGTTTTAAAGGGAATACCCAATTTAATCGCGTCGTAAATATGGAAGATGCGGTTCCAACTGGGGTGTTCCAAGGAATGTAATATCTGATCTTGATCTCTTAACTCTTTGCCATCGGCTCCCAATCCGTTTCGATTGATCTCCAAGGATTGACAAGCCTTTTGCAATGCCTCTTGGAAACTTCTTCCGATGCCCATTACCTCACCCACCGACTTCATCTGCAATCCCAATTCGCGATTGCTCCCTGGGAATTTATCAAAATTCCAACGCGGAATTTTGACAATTACATAATCCAGGGTTGGCTCAAAAAACGCAGAAGTTGATTTGGTGATTTGATTTTTCAATTCATCCAAGTGATACCCGATGGCCAATTTTGAGGCAATCTTGGCAATGGGATATCCCGTTGCTTTAGATGCCAAAGCCGATGAACGTGAAACGCGCGGATTAATTTCGATGGCGATAATATCCTCCTGATCATCAGGACTGACCGCAAACTGCACATTACAACCTCCTGCAAAATTCCCGATGGCGCGCATCATGCGAATGGCCATGTCACGCATCTTTTGATAGGTGGTATCACTCAAAGTCATGGCTGGAGCCACGGTAATGCTGTCTCCGGTATGGATCCCAATGGGATCAAAATTCTCAATGCTACAAATGATGGTAACGTTATCATTGGCATCGCGCAGCAATTCCAACTCAAATTCCTTCCAACCCATCAAAGCTTTGTCAATCATCACCTCATGAATGGGCGAAAGATGCAATCCGCGTTGCAATAATCTATCGTAATCGGCTTGATTGTGCACCAAAGCGGCACCCGATCCGCCGAGTGTATATGAGGGGCGAATGCAAAGCGGAAATCCAAATTTCTGCGCGATTTCCTTTCCTTCTAGAAAAGATTTGGCAGTGGCTTGCGGCGCCATGGGGACTCCAATCTCACCCATTAAATTTCTAAATGCCTCTCTATTTTCCGTAATCTCAATGGCTTGCGTATCCACACCAATCATGCGCACACCATGGTCTTTCCACATGCCCATATCTTCGCACTGGATAGCCAAATTCAAAGCCGTCTGTCCGCCCATGGTGGGTAGAACCGCGTCAATTTTATGATTGTCCAAGATGGTTTGAATACTTGCGGGCTCCAATGGCAACAGGTACACGTTATCCGCTACCACTCGATCCGTCATGATCGTAGCAGGATTGCTATTGATCAAAGTAACTTCGATACCCTCTTCACGCAACGAACGCGCAGCTTGGCTTCCGCTATAATCAAATTCACATGCTTGTCCGATAACGATGGGTCCAGAACCAATGATGAGGACCGATTGAATGCTTTTGTCTTTGGGCATTTTTTTTTTATCTCGCCCCGATACCAGGGCAAGGAAATCCGTCTAAACTGAAATAAGTGTGGGGCAAAAATAAGACGACTTCTTAGGGCGAACCAATTTTATCTTTCAACAAGTTTTCCCATCACTCCCAAACCACGGCCTCAACACGCCGATTGGCGATGCGATCCGCCTCTGTGATTTCAGGATTAACCTTGGGAAAATAATTGCCCATGCCTTTGTACCGCAAGCGATTGGGACCGATGCCGCCTTTCACCAAAAAGTCATACACTGCTTTGGCTCGAGCTTCAGATAAGTTATTTAGACCGGTATCGTTATCATGACCATCCCCAGGATAGGATTGACAGCAGATATGCCCTTGCAATTCAATTTTCAAATGGGGATTTACGATCAATGCATTCAATAATTGATTCAAAGGCGCCATGGATTCAGGCAGCAACACATGACGGCCCGGTTGGAAATTAACCCCCAACAATTCAATACGCCCCGAAGCTTCGATTTGCTCACCCATTTCTACAAATGATTCTTCTGGCAGCGGCGTGGGCTCCACCTCATAGGTCATGATTAGGTCCACTCTTCGATTTTCTGCATCACCGGAATCTCCGGCACAGGGCTGCTCCCCCGCTCCTATACACTCAATTAAAAAATCATCCCCTACCACACCAAACGTTTTGATTGCTTTCGCGATGGTACGCGCCCTGTCCTCGGACAACTTTAAATTATGAACGGTGCTGCCATTGCAATCCGCATAGCCAATGATTTTGATGCGCTTGATTCTTCCATTCAACCAACCGTCATCTGCATCAGTAAAATTATACGCCAGCTCATCTTTGAGATGTGAAGAGATGTCTGAGTCAAAATAAAAACGATGGGTCATTACTCTTACCTCTTGTGCTGAAATTGCCGAATCGAAAAACACCAATATCAACGCCATCAACCCAAATAGTCGTATTGCCTTCTTCATATGCCTCATGATTTGATAAAAGAACGATGCTTTTTTGAATTTCTTGTCTAACTCGTCCTCATTTTTTTCGGTACCTTTACCTCATGCGAAAGTTATTTTTTCTATTCATCCTGGGTCTCTCGCTAGCAGCCTGTCAATCGCATCGACCCGAAAAACAATTGCAACAAATTGATTCCCTTCGTTTTTCATACATGGCCCAAGAAAGTTGGATTTTTCATCCCGTATTTGACTCGCTTCAGTTTTGGCATAGCCAATGGGTGATGCAGCAAAATACCTGGAAAACGGTGATGGACTCTGCGGGTATTGTAGAACTTCAAAATGAGTTTCCCGTTTATTTTTCAATTGGCTCCAAAATGGAACAGTTACTTGGGCAACATCAAACCTTAAAAACCATATACGATGTGGATATGGCCAATATGATGAGTCTAAAAACAGCAATGGAAAACGGTGCAAGCCAGGATCTCAACGGCAATCCTTTGGATGAAAACTACTGGATCAAGAGTGTCGAAATCCAAACCTTGCATCAAGACAGTGTTCAAAAAATTGCCCAGTCCCAAATTCACAATGCATACAGTTGGATGGAACAGGTAAAAATGCTCTACCCATTGTTTCAAAATAAAATCAAAGAGAAAGAATAATACATGAAGTCGATTTTTATCTTACTTGGTTTTTTGGGTTGTCTATCTGGTTGGTCCCAAGTGTCCGATCGCGAGATTGCGGATTATCACTTCAACCAGGGAAAATTTGCTGAAGCCAAATTGTATTACGAGCGACTCTACAACACCGATCAAAAGGAATTGGTTTATCCGAATTACCTCAAGTGTTTGGTTCAACTGAAAGATTGGGATACGGCGGAAGAAATCATAAAAAAGAGAGCCAAACAAAAATCAAATGATGGGATTGCTTACGTTGAATGGGGATCTCTTTATTTGGATCAAGGCAAAACCGAAGAAGCCAATGAGCAATTTAAAACGGCCGTGGAAAAGGTTGAGCCATCACGCGCTTTTATCATTCGACTGGCCAATGAATTCAATGCACTACAGCAATATCAATGGGCCATTCAGTGCTACGAAAAAGGAAAGAAAAAAGGCAAAGATGGATATCTCTACAATTACGAAATAGCCTCAGCCAAAGGGTCACTGGGCGACCTTCAAGGAATGATTGATGCCTTTATTATTTTGCTTCAAGAAGAGCCCCACTACCTAACCACGGTAGAAACCTTGATTGCTCGTCTCATCAAATTTGAAGACAACATCAGTCAAAGTCAAATGTTACGTACGAGTTTGCTCAAGGCCATTCAAGCCAACCCCGACAACGTGGTACTGAGTGAATTCATGATTTGGTATTACCTCCAAACCAAAAATTACGAAGGTGCAATGCAACAGTCCATCGGATTGGACAAAAGATTAAAAGAGAACGGCATGCGCATCATGGAAATGGCCCAAGTGGCTGTTGACGATGATGCGTATGACATCGGAGCAAAAGGTTATCAATATGTCATCAGCAAAGGTCCTGCGTCTCCCTATTACTTCACGGCCCATATTGCTGAGCTCAATGCGCGACTGAAGAAATTTGCATCCCTTCCAACAACCATACAAGATTGGCGTTTATTGAATGCCAATTTCCAATCGACATTGTCACTGGTACCGCACAACGATGATGCGTATCCCTTGATAGAAAGATTTATTCAACTCAAGGGTTACCACTGGCAAACCGCAGATAGCTTAAGTTTCTTCATTCAAAAGGATATTGATTTTCTACAAAACGAAGTGAGCACCGGTTTGTACTCCAACAAAACCAAAGCAAAACTTAAAATTCTTTTGGGCGATTTGCTTTTGGCACAAAATTCCATTTGGGAGGCTTCCTTGTTATACTCTCAAGTTGAATTGGATTACAAGGAAGATATCGTGGGCAACGAAGCCCGGTTTAAAAATGCCAAAGTAAGTTTTTACAATGGCGATTTTGGTTGGGCTCAATCACAGCTTGAGGCATTGAAAGGATCCACGTCTAAACTTCTGGCCAATGATGCCATCGATTTGTCATTGATCATCACAGAAAATATCCAAGACAGCATACAGGAGCCTTTGGAGATGTTTGCACGTGCTGAATTGCTTAGCGTACAACAATTGAATGAGCAAGCGATTCAAACCTTGGACTCGCTCGCGGACTTGTTCCCTGCGCATCCCTTGATTGATGAGTCTCTTTTCCTTCAAGCCAACATGGCTTGGGAAAAGCAGGAATGGCAAAAGTGTGAAAAGCTTTTACAAACCATCATTGACTTTCATTTCACAGAAATCAAATACGATGACGCGGTTTGGAAATTGGGGCAACTGTATGAAAAACATTTGAACGACAGCGCCAAAGCCATGGCGTTGTATGAAAAAATCTTAACCGAGCAACCGGGCAGTCTTTACGTCACTGAAGCACGTAAGAGTTACCGACGATTAAGAGGAGATGATCAACCGCAATGATTGAATAAGCAACTTAAGGAATTGATAAGCAGAAAAAAGGGGGCAATTGCCCCCTTTTAATATTGTGATACCGTGATATTATCCGCTGCACATTTCACATGCGTCTGGATTATCCAAAGAACATGAGATTGTCGCTTGCTCTTGCGCCACTTGTTCCGCTGTTTTTGACAACACCGCTTCAGGAGTTGCAACCGCTTTGGGCGCTTCTTGGTATTTCTTATCTACTGTAAACTTGATGGCATCGGTTGCCGCTTTGGTGCGCAAATAATACATTCCAGTCTTCAATCCTTTCTCCCATGCATAGAAGTGCATCGAGGTCAATTTACCCAAGTTGGCATTCTCCATGAAAATGTTCAATGATTGACTTTGGCAGATGTATGCACCGCGATCAGCCGACATGTCAATGATCGCCTTTTGAGACAACTCCCAAGCCGTCTTGTACAATGCTTTTAAGTTATCTGGAACCTCCGCAATGTTTTGTACAGAGCCATTATTGGCGATCAACTTGTTTTTCACCTCTTCGTTCCAAACACCCAAACTTACCAAGTCTTTCAATAAATGCTTGTTGACGATGATATACTCTCCAGCCAATACACGACGCGTGTAAATATTGGAAGTATATGGCTCAAAGCACTCATTGTTTCCGAGAATTTGTGCAGTTGAGGCGGTAGGCATTGGAGCCATCAACAAGGAGTTTCTCATTCCAAATTCTTTGATCTCCTCTTTCAACACATCCCATTCCCAGCGATTGGTTGGTGTTACGCCCCACATGTCAAATTGCAAACGACCTTGAGAAGCTGGAGAACCTGCAAAGGTTTCATATGCGCCATCACGCTTGGCCAAATCCTTGGATGCAGTACATGCTGCATAATAGATGGTTTCAAAAATCTCCTTATTCAACTGACGAGACTCCGCACTATCAAATGGGAAACGCATCATGATGAAAGCATCGGCCAATCCCTGCACACCAATTCCAATCGGTCTGTGACGCATGTTGGATTTTCTGGTTTCAGGTACTGGATAGTAGTTGGCATCGATGATTTTGTTCAAATTCACCGTCAATTGATAAGCCACCTCAAACAAACGTTGGTGATCAAACTGACGATCCTTGACAAACTTGGGCAATGCGATAGATCCCAAATTACAAACTGCAATTTCGTCTGGCGCAGTATATTCAATAATTTCAGTACACAAGTTGGAAGACTTTATTGTACCTAAATTTTGTTGATTGCTCTTTCCGTTGGCAGCGTCTTTGTACAACATGTAAGGTGTACCTGTTTCAATTTGTGACTCAACAATCTTGTACCACAAATCTTGTGCGCTGATGGTCTTGCGGCCGCGACCTTCAGACTCGTAGCGTGTATACAAGGCTTCAAATTCAGGACCCCAAACATCTGCCAATCCTGGGCACTCATTGGGACACATCAACGTCCATTGTCCATTTTCCTTTACACGCTGCATGAACAAATCCGGAATCCACATGGCGTAGAACAAATCGCGCGCACGCGCCTCTTCTTTACCGTGGTTCTTCTTCAACTCCAAAAAGTCATACACGTCTGCATGCCATGGCTCAAGATAAATCGCAAAAGATCCTTTTCTTTTTCCACCCCCTTGGTCAACATAACGGGCCGTGTCATTGAACACACGCAACATCGGTACGATACCATTGCTGGTGCCGTTGGTTCCTTTGATGTATGAACCCTTTGCACGTACGTTGTGAATGCTTAATCCAATTCCTCCGGCGCTTTGAGAAATCAAAGCGGTCTGCTTCAAAGTATCATAAATACCATTGATGCTATCGTCCTTCATTTGCAACAAGAAGCAAGAAGACATCTGTGGTTTAGGTGTACCTGCGTTGAACAATGTAGGCGTAGCGTGGGTAAACCAACCTTCACTGATCATGTTGTAGGTTTTGATTACCTCGTTCATATCGCCTTTGTGTATACCCACCGCGACACGCATGAACAAATGCTGGGGACGCTCAGCCACCTTGCCATTGATTTTCAACAAATAGCTCCGTTCAAGGGTCTTGAAACCAAAATAATCGAATGAAAAATCACGGTCATAAATGATGGTGCTATCCAACAATGGCGCGTTCTCTTGCACCACTTTGTAAACATCATCGGCAATCATACCTGCATTTTGACCCGTTTTGGGATCAACGTAGGTATACAAATCGTGAATGGTTTGGGAGAAAGACTTTTTGGTATTCTTGTGCAAATTGCTCACCGCAATACGCGAGGCCAATTGTGCATAATCTGGATGTGTAGCCGCATTGGTTGCTGCTATTTCCGCTGCCAAATTATCCAATTCCACGGTAGTCACCCCATCATAAACCCCTTCAATTACCTTCATGGCAATTTTCACTGAGTCAACACTCGGATTTAAACCGTAACACATTTTAGAAATACGGGCCGTGATCTTATCAAATTTCACTGACTCTTTTCTACCGTCTCTTTTAACTACAAACATGGTTTATTGTATTATAATATCTATCAATTCTTCAATTAAAAATCTGCATCCAATGTGAATGACTGGCTTTCCTTTCCGCTCATTACACCGGCCTTCTGGTATTCGCCTACACGCTTTTCAAAGAAATTGGTTTTCCCTTGTAAGGAAATCATTTCCATAAAATCAAATGGGTTGGTCACGTTGTACACTTTCTCGTTGCCCAACTCCACCAACAAGCGGTCAGCTACAAATTCAATGTACTGTGCCATCATATCGCTATTCATTCCAATCAATTTAACTGGAAGCGCATCAATGATGAATTCTTTTTCAATTTCAACCGCATTCACGATGATGTCTTGAACGCGTTGCTTAGAAAGTTTATTGATGATGTGGTTGTTGTACAACAAACAAGCAAAATCACAATGCAAACCTTCATCACGGCTAATCAACTCGTTACTGAAACTCAAGCCGGGCATCAATCCTCTTTTTTTCAACCAGAAAATACTGCAGAAACTACCGCTAAAGAAAATTCCTTCAACTGCAGCAAAAGCCACCAATCGCTCTGCAAAACTTCCGTTTTTAATCCAACGCAAAGCCCAATCTGCTTTTTTCTTGACACAATCCAAAGTATCAATGGCCTTGAACAAGTAATTCTTCTCGGCGGAATCCTTGATGTAAGTATCAATCAACAAAGAGTAGGTTTCAGAATGGATGTTTTCCATCATGATTTGGAAACCATAGAAAAACTTGGCTTCCGTGTATTGCACTTCACGAACAAAATTCTCAGCCAAATTCTCATTGACGATACCGTCGCTGGCAGCAAAGAAAGCCAACACGTGCTTCACAAAGTGACGCTCATCGTCGTTCAATTTTGAATTCCAGTCCACCAAATCCGCCTCCAAATCAATCTCTTCAGCTGTCCAGAAATTGGCTTCCGACTTTTTGTAGAAATGCCAAATATCCTGATGCACTATTGGGAATAAAACGAAGCGATCTGGGTTCTCTTTCAATAGAGGTTCATCACTTACTCCAGTAGCGCCTTGCGTCGCCGCTGATCCTTCAAATAGGTTGTGGTTCATGGTCTAAAAAGTTGATTTTTGTCGTTGCTTGAGGGAAAATACCCCAAAGCGTTTTCAAAATTCAATGATTTTCTTGTTCAACTCAACACAAAACAGTTAACAACGTATTCAACTTTATTAACATGTGAAAAAGTGGTTAAAATTGTTCAAAACATCGTCCATTTTTTTTTGGAATCATGAACCAAAATGACCTCGCACAGGAGCGCCATTTAGCACTACATAATTTAACGATTCATGCATTGATTTGATTTACCTTTGCAGGACGCCCAACAGCGGGCATTTTTATTTTTTGTTTATGATTAAAACCATTCAAAGCATCCTAAAAAAAATCGTTGGTGACAAAGCCCAGAACGATTTAAAAGCCATTCGTCCCATGGTGGATGCCGTGCTAGAAGCGGAAAAGAATTTGGCGGGATTGAGTATCGATGACCTCAGAAATCTATCTTCCAACCTGCGCCATAAAATTCAAGAAGCGCTTGCTCCACTGCAATCTCAAATCGACGATCTGAAGAACCAAGCAGAAAATCTTCCCAACGAACAATTGGAGCAAAAGGAGATTTTGTTTGGTCAGGTGGACGAATTAGAGAAGCAAAATTTAGCCATTCTTGAAGCCACTTTATTAGAAATACTGCCACAAGCCTTTGCTTTGGTTAAAGAGACTTCCAAAAGATTTTCCAGCAATGATACCCTTCACGTCAAGGCCTCTCAAATGGACCGAGACTTGGCTGCACAAGGAAAAGACTTTGTGCGCATCGAAGGTGACCAGGCCATTTGGAGCACCTCATGGAATGCAGCAGGAACCGCAGTAAAATGGAACATGGTACACTACGATGTTCAGTTGATTGGGGGTATCGCTCTTCACTCTGGAAAAGTGGCCGAGATGGCAACAGGGGAAGGTAAGACTTTGGTAGCTACCCTGCCGGTTTTCCTCAATGCCCTGGCTGGCAAAGGGGTTCACTTGGTTACTGTCAACGATTACTTGGCCAAACGTGACTCTGAATGGATGGGGCCATTGTATCAATTTCATGGTTTGTCCGTGGATTGCATCGACCGTCACCAACCCAATAGCACCGCAAGACGTCAGGCGTATTTGGCGGATATCACATTTGGAACCAACAATGAGTTTGGCTTTGACTATCTCCGAGATAACATGGCAACAGAAAGCGCTCAGTTGGTGCAACGCAAGCACCACTTTGCCATTGTCGATGAGGTTGACTCCGTGTTGATTGATGAGGCAAGAACGCCGCTGATTATTTCAGGTCCAACCCCAAAAGGCGACCAACAAGAATTTGACAACCTGAAGCCCCGTGTACAAGTCCTGATTAATGCGCAAAAAACAGCCTTTAATGAGTTTTTGTCTGAGGCCAAAAAGAAACTTCAACCCGCCAATGGCACTCCGTCTAAATCAGATTTAGAAGAAGGTGGATTGGCGCTATTCCGCGCCTATCGCTCATTCCCAAAAAACAAAGCGTTAATCAAAATGCTGAGTGAAGAAGGAATGAAGGCCCTGTTGCTCAAAACAGAAGGTCATTTCTTGCAAGACAACCAGCGCGAAATGCCTACGGTGAACGAAGAACTGTATTTCGTCATTGAAGAAAAAAACAACCAAATTGAATTAACAGACAAAGGAATTGTTCTTCTTTCTAATAACATGGAAGATGACCGATTCTTTGTTCTTCCCGATTTGGGAAGCGAGTTGGCCCAAATTGAGCAAACTGCTTCTTCCGAGGAAGAGAAAACGCAGCGCGTAGAAGCATTGCAACGTGACTACTCAGTGAAAAGTGAGCGCATCCACACCATCAATCAGTTGCTCAAGGCCTATGCTTTGTTTGAAAAAGATGTGGATTATGTGGTGATGGATAACAAGGTGAAAATTGTGGATGAGCAAACGGGGCGTATCATGGAAGGCCGTCGTTACTCTGACGGATTGCACCAAGCCATCGAAGCCAAAGAGAACGTTCGAGTCGAGGCGGCTACACAGACTTACGCTACCATTACCCTTCAAAATTACTTCCGCATGTACCACAAACTTGCGGGTATGACGGGTACAGCTGAAACGGAAGCGGGTGAATTCTGGAGCATCTACAAGTTGGATGTGATGGTGATTCCCACCCACCGCCCTATCCGAAGAAAAGACGAACATGACAAGGTATACAAAACGAAACGTGAAAAGTACAATGCCATCATTGAGGAAGTAGCCGCTTTGCAAGCGGAAGGTCGTCCAGTATTGGTGGGTACAACCACGGTTGAGGTTTCGGAATTGCTTTCAAGAATGTTGAAACAACGCAATATTCAACACCAAGTTTTGAATGCCAAATTGCATCAAAAAGAAGCTGAAATTGTTGCGCTTGCCGGTCAAGCAGGTACGGTGACCATTGCCACCAACATGGCAGGACGTGGTACCGATATCAAATTGGGTGAGGGCGTAAAAGACAAAGGTTTGGCCATCATCGGAACAGAAAGACATGATTCACGTCGTGTGGACAGACAGTTAAGGGGTAGATCCGGTCGTCAAGGTGATCCCGGTTCCTCTCAATTCTATGTGTCCTTGGAAGATGACTTGATGCGCTTGTTCGGTTCTGACCGAATTGCCAAAATGATGGATCGATTGGGGCTTGAAGAAGGAGAGGTAATTCAACACTCAATGATTACCTCCTCTATCGAGCGCGCCCAAAAGAAAGTGGAAGAAAACCACTTTGGCGTTCGTAAACGCTTGCTTGAATTTGACGACGTCATGAATGCACAGCGTGAAGTCATTTACAAGAGAAGAAAGCACGCTTTATATGGCGAGCGCCTTCAACTGGATATTGACAACACCATTTTTGATTTGGCCGCCCAAGTGGTTGAAATTTTTCATCCTGCCAAGAACTACGAAGCGTTTAAACTTGAGAGTTTGAGATTATTTGGTATCGATACCAAAATCAGTGAAGAGCAGTTTATCAAAGAGAGAGTGGACCAATTGTACCAGAGCTTATATGACGAAGTTACACAAGGCTATCAACATCGCTCGCAATTATTGATTCAACAGGCTCTTCCTGTGATTCAAAATATATCACAGAGTAATCCCAATTTTCAAAACATTGCCATCCCACTGAGTGATGGTCGCAAAAACCTTCAAATTGGTGTCAACATGGCCAAAGCCATGGAAACTCAGGGAAAAGAGATCATCGTGACATTGGAAAAATCCATTACACTCGCGATCATCGATTTGTATTGGAAGGAACACTTGCGCGACATGGATGATTTGCGACATAACGTGCAGTTTGCATCACATGAACAGAAAGACCCATTGTTGATCTACAAGTTAGAAAGCTATGAATTGTTTAAAAACATCTTGGCCAAAATCAACGGGGAAATCATTCAATTTTTGTTGACTTGCAAAATCTCCGATGGTGGCAACCCCACTCCGCAAAAGCAGGCCACTCCAATTCAGCAGCCCAGAACATCAACAACCAAAGCCGATGTGCTGAATACAGCTGAGAGAAACCAACAGCAAGCAGTTCAAGACAGCACACAAACGGCCGTAAAAAATGAGCCATTGCGTGTTGATCCCAAAATCGGAAGGAATGACCCCTGCCCTTGTGGTTCGGGGAAGAAATTTAAGTCTTGTCACGGACAAGCTGGAACATTATAAAAAAAGCCCCGCAATGCGGGGCTTTTTTTATCAAAACAACTTTGTATTACTCAACAACAATAGCAGAA
>CALJKR010000054.1 GCA_937974555.1 uncultured Flavobacteriales bacterium
GTTACGAATGGGAATTCACGCAACAACTGCCTTCTGTTCAACCAGCGGTAACTGTATTGGGTGGATTGAATACGACCGCTTTCTTCTTGAATAACGTCCCAGGAATGGGCACCGGCAAGACCTACAATGTCCGCGCCCGTCCCATACATACCAACGGCGAAGTGGGCAGCTGGGGCAGTGTGCAGTGTTTGAAGACGGGAACGGCAGTGATGGTGATGCAGAGTGAGAACGCAGAGGCATGGGCGAATCATGATTCGCCCGAACTGGGCAGCCGCTACACCCTATACCCCAACCCCACCAGCACGGGCCGCTTCATCCTGACCGCGAGCCACACCTCCGACGAGGAAGTGAAAAGCATTAAGATGATGGATATCACGGGCAAGGTAGTTTTCCAAACCCAGGTTGTTATGAATAACAATACGATGGAAATTGAATTTGGCGACCTGGCCAGTGGGGTGTATGTGGTGATGGTAGGAGAGGAGAGATTGCGATTGATCGTTGAGTGATGGGTATTGGGTGATGGGTATAGGGTTATGGGCTAAGGGTATTGGGTTTTGTGTAATGGGTATACCGAAAACTCATAACCGTTAACTCATAACCGTCAACTCATAACCGTCAACCCAAAACCTCCTTTCTCTCACTTCGTTCGAGTAGTAGAGGAGATTTTTTGATTTACTGATCTACCGATTTACCGATCCACTGGGCGCAGCCCGTGCATAATTTATAGGTTGCCTATGCATCGAATCCTATGGAAATTTGATTTGTTGAAAGTGTAAAGTAAATAATAGTTTACTTTTGTAAAGCAAATCAAATGAAATGCAATGAATTATTGAGGCTACTGATGAGGGAAGGTTGGACGATTGTTAGCCAAAGAGGCTCACATGTGAAATTGAATGTTCCAAGTCATCCTGAAAAGGGAATTATCATCTTTCCCAATCATGGTAGCGCAGAGTTGGGCAAAGGATTGGAATTGAAAATAAAGAAACAAGCAGGTTTGAAGTAAAATGAAGAAACTGAAATTGCCTAAGAAATTTTGTTGGCGTATAGAACAAACCGAAACTGGGTTTTCTGCTTACGAAAGTAAGTTGCCATTGTTTACCACAGCTGCGGATATGCCTGAATTGTTGAATCATTGTTATGAGGCGGAAGCGTTGTACTTTGACAAGGAGGAAGCCGAGGTTGCGTTAATTCCACATCAATTCATTTGGGATTGGCGTTCTTTTTTTAATCATTATCGAATCCTAAACGCACGCTTATTTGCGAAGCGTGTCGGCATCAACCCAGCGCTCCTTTCCCAGTACATGAGCGGTCATAAAGTTCCCTCTTGGCGTCAACAACAGAAATTGGTTGCTGGAGTAAAAAAAATTGGTGAAGAATTGTCTCAGTTTGAGTTTTTGTGATTCGGTAATCGGTCAGCAGTGATGGGTTTTGGGTAAGGGGTAATGGGTATTAGGTAAAGGGTATGAAAACACATGGCCGTTAAACCATGACTCATAACCCATAGCCCAGCCATCATTTTCATTCTGATTCTGTTTCTCGCTCTGAAAAGACCACCCCGTCTCGACAGCGCTGACGCTCGTCTGGACACCCCTCCTATCTCTCGCAAGCTCGAGCAGGAGGGGAAATTCCGAATTACTGATTCACCGATTTACTTGGCGAATGTCAATTCGCCCCTACCGATCCACCGATCCACCGATTTACCGAAAACGAACCCATAAAAAAAGGGCGAACATTCATTCGCCCTTTATGATGGATAATATCCTTCTTTAATTAAGGTTTGAGGTTAGCCGCCAAATACTCACGGTTCATGCGACCAATGTTCTCGATGCTGATGCTCTTTGGACATTGTACTTCACAGGCGCCAATGTTGGAACAGTTTCCAAATCCTTCGGCATCCATTTGCTTCACCATGTTTTCTACACGCTCCTTGCGCTCTGGTTGTCCTTGTGGCAACAACGCAAATTGCGATACTTTGGCTCCTACAAACAACATAGCCGATCCATTGGGACAAGAGGCTACGCATGCGCCACAACCAATGCAGGTTGCAGCATCAAATGCTTTGTCCGCATCGCTCTTGGGTACGGGAATCGCGTTAGCATCCATTGTACGTCCAGAGGTGTTGACTGAAATAAATCCTCCCGCTTGCTGAATGCGATCAAAGGCCGAACGGTCTACCATCAAATCCTTGATGACAGGGAATCCTGCACTTCTCCATGGCTCGATGAAGATGGTATCTCCGTCCTTGAAAGAACGCATGTGCAATTGACACGTAGTTACTCCGCGATTGGGACCGTGGGCCTCACCGTTGATGAACATGGAACACATTCCGCATATTCCCTCACGACAATCGTGGTCAAAAGCGATGGAGTCTTCGCCACGACGAATCAATTCGTCATTTAAAACGTCCATCATTTCCAAGAAACTCATGTCTGGAGAAACGTTGCCCAATTTATACTCCACCATTTGTCCTGGAGCCTCTGCATTTTGTTGACGCCATACTTTGAGGGTCAAATTCATTCCGTTTTCCATGTTGTTATTTATAGCTACGTGATTGTACTTTAATGTTTTCATATACCAACGCCTCTTTGTGCAAGTTTGGCGTGGATGGATTGCCTGAGTATTCCCATGCAGCAACGAAATTGTATACGTCGTCTACACGCTGTGCTTCTCCTTCTTCGGTTTGATATTCTTCACGGAAGTGACCGCCGCAAGATTCATTGCGCTCCAAGGCGTCTTTGCACATCAATTCTCCCAATTCTAAAAAGTCTGCTACACGCAATGCTTTTTCGAGTTCGGGATTCATGCCGTTGATGGCGCCTGGAATACGAACGTTTTTGTAGAAATCTTCGCGAATTTTTTGAATCTCACTGATTGCGAATTTCAAACCTTCTTCGTTGCGTGCCATTCCGCAGTAGTCCCACATGATTTTACCCAACTTCTTGTGGAAGTGATCGACAGGGGTAGTTCCGTTGTTCTGTGTAAGGGCTTCAATTTGCTTTTTAATGCGATTTTCGGCTTCCTCAAATTCAGGTGTATCCGTGGAAATTTTTCCTGTACGAATTTCATCAGCCAAATAATTGCCGATGGTGTAAGGAAGTACAAAATATCCATCTGCCAAACCTTGCATCAATGCAGAGGCACCTAAGCGGTTGGCTCCGTGATCAGAGAAGTTGGCTTCACCCGCAGCATAGCAACCCGGGATGGTGGTCATCAATTCATAATCGACCCACAATCCACCCATGGTATAGTGAACCGCTGGATAAATCATCATGGGGGTTTCGTATGGATTTTCTGCTACGATTTGCTCATACATTTGGAACAAGTTGCCGTATTTTTCTTCCACCACTTTTTTACCCAAAGCGATAATCTCTTCTTGAGTGGCATTGTGCAATCCTTTTACAGTGGCTTGCTGTTTTCCGTAGCGCTCAAAAGCACTGGCAAAATCCAAGTATACTGCTTCCCCAGTAGCATTGACACCAAAACCAGCATCGCAACGCTCTTTGGCTGCGCGTGAAGCTACGTCACGGGGAACCAAGTTTCCGAATGCTGGATAACGACGCTCCAAATAATAGTCGCGACGATCTTCCGTTAATTCGGTTGGTTTTAATCTTTTTGCACGAATGGCTTCCGCATCTTCTTTGAATTTGGGAACCCAAATACGACCATCATTTCTCAAAGATTCTGACATCAAAGTCAACTTCGATTGGTGGTCACCACTTACAGGAATACAAGTGGGGTGAATTTGTGTGAAGCAAGGATTGGCCATCAAAGCACCGCGTTTGTGTGCTCTCCATGCTGCGGTTACGTTAGAACCCATCGCATTGGTGGACAAGAAGAATACGTTACCATATCCACCTGTACACAATACAACAGCATGAGCGGAATGACGCTCGATAGCGCCTGTTACCAAGTTGCGAGCGATGATACCACGGGCTTTTCCGTTTACCACCACCAAGTCCAACATTTCATGACGATTCAAAAGCTGGATATTGCCTTTGCCAATTTGACGACTCATCGCTGAGTATGCACCCAACAACAACTGTTGACCGGTTTGACCTTTGGCATAAAACGTTCGTGATACTTGCGTACCACCAAATGAACGGTTGTCCAACAATCCACCGTAATCACGTGCAAAAGGAACACCTTGCGCTACGCATTGGTCGATGATGTTGGCACTAACTTCCGCCAAACGATGAACGTTGGCTTCACGTGCACGATAGTCACCCCCTTTGATTGTATCATAAAACAAACGATAAGTAGAGTCACCATCGTTCATGTAATTCTTGGCTGCATTGATACCACCCTGCGCTGCAATCGAGTGTGCACGACGAGGAGAATCTTGAAAGCACAATGCTTTTACTTTGTATCCCATTTCAGCCAAAGAAGCGGCTGCTGAAGAACCAGCCAAACCAGTTCCTACAACAATAACTTCAATGCTGCGCTTGTTGGCAGGGTTAACCAAACGAGCGGTGTTTTTATACTTGGTCCACTTTTGATCAAGAGGGCCGTCTGGAATTTTATTGATCAGTTCCATAATTCTTTATTTAGTGAACAAGATTTAAGTACATAGCGATGGGCATTGAAGCAAACAATGCACTGATGACCACAGAGAATGCATCTCCTGATAACCCGATGATTTCTTTGTATTGTCCTTGGCTCCAGCCCATGGATTGGAATGCGCTACGAAATCCGTGTAGCAAATGCCAAAACAAGGAGAAACAACCCACAACATAAAGGATAACCACCCACAATTCACTGAAAACCAAACGCATTTCTGAATATAAATTTTCCATCCAAACGCCGTTGATGTACATGTGCTTGTTGCCGGTTAGTTCAGTGATGCGCGTCTTCAACCAAAAGTCTTTGAGGTGAATCACCAAGAACAATAAAATCAAAGTTCCCAAGATGGCCATGCTGCGCGAATACCACTGACTGCTGGCGCTGGGTTTTTCATAAGCATATTTAACAGGACGTGCTGCGCGATTTTGAAAGTACAAAACCAACCCGTCCACAATGTGTAGAATCAAACCTGCAAAGAGACCAATCTCCATCGTGCGAACGATTAAATTGGTTCCCATGAAGTGACCCCATTCATTAAAAGTTTTTCCTCCATCATTGAAGAAAATCATCGCGTTGATTGCCGCGTGCACCACCAAGAAAGAAATCAAAAACAACCCAGTAAGGGCCATTGTGTATTTCTTGGTCAAAGAAGATTTAAAAATTCCTTTTGCCATAGTTTTGAATATTCGCCACGAAAATAATATCTACTTAGGCAAACACACGCGATTAAACAAAATTCTATCCTATTTAAAATGGTTATGAATAGAGCTTACTTAGCTTGATATAGCACATGTTTAAGGATGTAGTCAAAAGTGCAAGGGAGAATCTCTGGAATGTTTAATTCGTCCACAGGTTGGGCCAGACGATGGCGTATATCTGAACTGGAGATATCCCAGGGTGTAAGATCCAATGCGGTATATTTCCCCAACCTAAATGGAGACTCCTTCGGTCTTGTATATACCCAAATATCGAAGTGGGTTTCAATGCTCTTCCCATTTTTCCATGTGGGTAGATTATTCCAACTGTCTTGTCCCATCAAGATTTTCCAATGATGGTCGGGAAAATTTTCTTTTAACGCCTCTAACGTATCAATGGTATATGAGGGGGTGGGCAAATGTGATTCGAAATCGGAAGGGATAAAATAGGGTTTGTCTAAAGCATCGCGAAGCATATTCCAACGATCTTTGAAAGGGGCCAATATTTCAGGAGATTTGTGCGGATTTTGAGGAGAGAGCATCCACCAGATTTCGTCCACGTTAGCAGCTTCATAAAAGGCTTCCGCCAACTGCAAATGCCCGCGGTGCAAGGGATTGAAAGAACCAAAAAATAGTCCGACGGTCATGATAAAAATTTACCCACCACCTGTTCTGCTTCTTTCAGGGCCACTTCCAATTTCTCATTGAGTAATTGAATATCAAACTTGGGTGCGTATTTCATTTCCGATCCAGCCTTGGCAATGCGCATGGCAATTTTCTCAGGACTTTCAGTGCTTCTGTTTCTCAATCTGAAGTTGAGCGCTTCGATACTTGGGGGTTGTACAAATATGGCCAATGCTTGATCGCCAAAGATTTTTTTGAGATTCATGCCTCCTTGAACATCCACATCAAAAATAACATTTTTCCCTTGTGACCAAAGCCTTTCAATCTCCGCTTTGAGCGTGCCATAATATTGGTCTTTGTACACCTCTTCCCATTCCAAAAACTCACCGGCTTTGGCTTTGGCAAGGAAATCTTTGGGAGAAAAAAAGTAATAGTCTTGGCCTTCTATTTCCGTTCCTCTTAACGGTCTACTCGTTGCAGAAACAGAAAAAGCCAGATGGAGGTGATCCAATGTCATCAAATGGCGAACGATGGTTGTTTTACCAGCGCCACTGGGTGCGGAAAAAATAATTGCTTTGCCCATATTTAAAAATACAAAAAATTAAAGAACATTGTTGATCTGCTCTTTGATTTTTTCCAATTCATCTTTCATCATGACCACAATTCTTTGAATATCTGCGTCATTGGCTTTGCTTCCTATGGTGTTGATTTCTCTTCCCATTTCTTGGGCGATGAACCCCAACTTTTTTCCTTGCCCTTCACCGAGCAATTCTTCTTCAAAGTGTTGGCAATTGGCCAAAAGGCGGGCGTATTCCTCTGAAATGTCCAATCTTTCCAAATAATAAATGAGCTCTTGTTCAAAGCGATTGGGATCAATTTTATCAATGGGAACCAATTCTTCCAGCGAAGATTTTAGGCGTTGTCTGACGTTGGCATCTCTGGTTTTGAGGGGTTGTTCCAAGGCGTCTCTGCCCTGCAAAATACCATCCATCCTCAATTTTAGGTCGTTCCAAAGGGTATTGCCTTCGGCTCTTCTGTATTGATCTAAATTTTTAAGTGCCTCTTGAAGAAGAGCGGTTACTTCATGAAGCGCTCCTTCCTCTAGCTGCGTTTCTTCCGCCTTCATTACTTCAGGCATCCGGAGAATGGCACTGAGCAATTCCGATTGGGGAATATCATTTTCGGATGTGAAGTTTTTTAGCACATCGGCATATTGTTTCATCAAGGTCAGGTTGATGGCGGGTCCGGCTGATTGCTTCATGTTTTCGGCATGAATAAAAATGTCCACTTTCCCTCTCACTACAGATTCAGCCGTCATACTGCGGTACTGCATTTCTTTGTCACGTAGGAAATAGGGGATGCGCGCATTCAAGTCCAGTTGCTTACTGTTTAGACTTCGCACTTCGACTGTAAATTTTAAATCAGCAATGATCGCTTCGGCCTTGCCGTAGCCGGTCATGGATTTTAGATTTTTATTCATTGGTACAAAGATAATGGTTTGTGTTAGCGTTCTCTTTTGTTCCTTTGCAGAATGAAGAAAACAGCAGTCTTGTTGGTCAATTTGGGATCGCCAGATAACCCATATCCAGGTGCGGTCTATCGTTATTTGACTCAATTTTTAAATGATCCCAGGGTCATTGACATCAATGCGATTGGTCGTTCCATTTTGGTAAATGGGATCATTGTTCCTTTTAGACACCGCAAGTCATCGAAGATTTATCAAGAGTTGTGGACGGAGCAAGGTTCTCCATTGATTCATTTTGGCAAAACCAACCAGCAACAATTGCAGTCGCGATTTGATGAAAAGGAGACCAAAGTGTTTTTAGCGATGCGTTACCAAAATCCATCGTTGGAATCAGCATTGAAAGAAATTGAAGATTGGGGTCCTGAGCGAATGGTCATCATTCCCTTGTTTCCACAATATGCTTCGGCTTCTACAGGAAGTGTCATTGAGAAGGTGATGAAGATTATGAGCAGTTGGTGGGCTTTCCCAGAGATCAAAATTGTATCACAGTTCCATGACCATCCATTATTCTTAAAGGCATGGCATCACCGCGCGAGCGAATACAATTGGCAGGAATACGATCACGTATTGTTCAGTTATCATGGATTACCGGAACGCCAGGTGGACAAGGTATACAAGGACAACAAATGTCGCAACCACAGTTGTGAGCATGAGATCAATGATGAAAATAAATTGTGTTACAAAGCAACGTGTTATGCTACCACGCGCAGTATTGTTTCCAGCATGGGAATCCCTGAAGGGCATTACACTGTAGGTTTTCAGAGTCGTCTAGGCAAAGGTTGGATTGAACCATTTTCCGATCATGTAATCGAAGATTTGGCCAAGAAAGGCGCCAAGAAGATCTTGGTGTTTTCTCCTGCTTTTGTCGCGGATTGCTTGGAAACCACCATTGAGATTGGAGAAGAGTACCAAGAGTTGTTTGAGGAGCACGGTGGCGAGAAAGTGCAATTGGTACCCAGCCTCAATGATTCTGAGGCATGGGTCGATTGCTTGGAGGCGTTGGTTAGAGGATAGGGCGAATCATGATTCGCCCGTACTGCAGGTAAATAGCGAATAATTATTCGCCCTTTATTCGCCCGTTAAAAAAGCTGCCCCATTCCCACCTTGCGGCTGATGATGCTGTGCAAGTCGCTGATGTTGACACGCTCTTGCTGCATGGTATCACGATCACGAATGGTGACTTTGTTGTCCACCAAAGTTTCGTTGTCGACTGTGATGCAATAAGGGGTTCCAATGGCGTCTTGTCTTCTGTAACGTCTTCCAACGGCATCCTTGTCGTCGTATTGTAAATTGAAATCCAATTTCAAAAGATCAACAATCTCTTTGGCCTTTTCAGGTAGACCATCCTTTTTCACCAAAGGCAAAATCGCTACTTTAACCGGAGCCAAGGCGGGATGAATGGACATCACCGTGCGCTCCGTTCCTTCTTCACCCTCTTTGCCTGGAATTTGTTCTACGCGATAAGCATTGCTCAATACTGCCAAGAACATGCGATCCAATCCAATGGAAGTTTCGATGACATAGGGCACAAAACTTTCGTTGGTTTCAGGATCGAAATAACGCAATTTTTTTCCGGAGAATTCCTC
>CALJKR010000055.1 GCA_937974555.1 uncultured Flavobacteriales bacterium
AAGGTTAAGGCAATGAACCCTAACGAACCTGAGTTTTTGCAAGCTGTACACGAAGTTGCAGAGGCAATTATTCCTTTCATGGAGTCCAATCCAAAGTACAAGGAAGCTAAGATTTTAGACCGTATTGTTGAACCAGAGCGCACCATCATTTTCCGTGTGCCATGGGTTGATGATAAAGGTGAAATTCAAGTGAATCGCGGATACCGCGTGGAGTTCAATAGTGCAATTGGACCATACAAAGGGGGATTGCGTTTTCACCCAACAGTAAACTTGAGTGTTTTGAAGTTTTTGGGATTTGAGCAAATCTTCAAAAACTCATTGACAACATTGCCCATGGGTGGTGGAAAAGGTGGTTCTGATTTTGATCCCAAAGGGAAATCAGATCGCGAAGTGATGGCTTTTTGTCAAAGCTTCATGTCTGAGTTGTCTCGTCACATTGGTGCTGATACAGATGTACCTGCAGGTGACATCGGCGTTGGTGGTCGTGAGATTGGATTTATGTTTGGTCAATACAAGCGTTTGCGCAACGAGTTTACTGGTGTTTTGACCGGTAAAGGTCGCAACTGGGGTGGTTCTTTGATCCGTCCAGAGGCAACAGGTTATGGAACAGTATATTTTGCACAAGAGATGTTGGCTACCAAAGGTCAAGATTTCAATGGTAAAACAGTGGTTGTTTCAGGATCAGGAAACGTTGCTCAATATGCGATTGAAAAAGCAACGCAATTGGGAGCTAAGGTTGTTACTGCTTCTGATTCATCAGGATATGTTTACGATGCCAACGGTATCGATGCTGAGAAATTGGCTTTCTTGATGGAGTTGAAAAACGTGAAGCGTGGTCGTATTCAAGAGTATGCAGCCCAATATGGTTGTGAGTTTGTTGCAGGCAAAACACCTTGGGGTGTTAAATGTGATATTGCATTGCCTTGTGCTACTCAAAATGAATTGAATGGAGACGATGCAAAAGCATTGGTTGCCAACGGTTGTATGGCTGTTGCAGAGGGTGCTAACATGCCATCTACTCCAGAGGCTATCGCTGTATTTGAAGCAAATAAATTGTTATTCTCACCCGGTAAGGCTTCCAATGCCGGCGGTGTTGCGACATCTGGTTTAGAGATGTCTCAAAACTCTTTGCGTTTAAGCTGGACCCGTGAAGAGGTTGACCAACGTTTGCACAACATCATGAAGAGCATTCATGCTGCATGTGTTCAATATGGTACAGATGGAGATTATGTTAACTACGTGAAAGGAGCAAACATTGCAGGTTTCGTTAAAGTTGCCGATGCGATGATTGATCAAGGTGTGGTTTAATTTAAAGATACAGGTGCCAAACCCTGGGAGCGTTTAACGCTCCGCGAAAGGCGGTCTTCGGACCGCCTTTTTGTTGCCTTTAAAATTTAACTTAGTGGCAATCTATTTCTGAATATCTTTAACGCATGCTTCGATTAGTTTTCTTTTTTCTGATGTTGCAATGTTTGAATGGAACATTAAATGCGCAGGCATTGGGCATTTCCGGGCTGTATAATCTACAAACGGAGAGCATGGGTGTCGGGGCAAGATTGGAATTGCGAAGTGACAAGCGTCTGCAATGGGTTCCGCAATTTTCTTATTTTTTGCCTTTCAATAAAGTACATGAGTGGACATTGGGAATGTCGGTTCAATATGGAGTGGTGCGTGTCAATAAGTTCAATGCATATGGTTTGGCACATTTGGGTTACAATCAATGGTTGAATTATCAGGATTCGAAAATGAAAGGAGCGCAGCCCCAAAATTGGAATGGGGAATTGGGAGCAGGCGTTCAGTATGGAAAAAGTTTCAAGCCCTTTTTGGAATGGAGATACAATGTTCATTTTCAAGAAGCACATTTGCAAGCAGGGATATTGTTTAGAGTAAAAAAAGGAAGCGCAAAAAAGGAGAAGTGCGCGGCTTATGATTAAAAAAAACGGTACATTATGAAAAAAGCGAGTTTGTTTTTGGCCACATTGTCAGGATTGATATTGGTGTGGTCGTCTTGTTCCAGAGATCGAATAGAACAGGATTTGAATGAATATGAATCTCCCAATACTTACTTGGATTCCAAGAAGCAAGATGAGCAAGTCTTTGTGATTGACTCAGCGGGTACAGGACCGATAATCGGAAATCAAGGAACGGCCATTTGGGGAGGAATCGATTGTTTGCGTCTTCCCAATGGAGACACCATCGATTATCCATTTGTGGTGAAGTTGGTAGAGTTGTATTTACCCAAGGACATGATTTATTATCAAATGCCAACCGTCGGAAGCGGGGCAGTATTGGAGACGGCTGGCGAGATTCGTCTCCGTGCGGAAAAAGATGGAACGCCATTGGCATTGGCTGAGCCATGTGCCTTTAAAGTGAGTATGCCCAATGCAGACCCGCACATCAATTACATGAATGTTTATTATGGAAATGAATCTGTCTCACCGGTTGACTGGCGTTTGGATTTGGGCTATTGGGGAATCAACGCAATGCAAAGTTCTATATTCGACGTAGATACCATTGGTTATACTGCCATGATTGAAAAGTTGGGTTGGATCAATGCCGATCGCAATTTTTATTCAGGGACAACACACGCCATTACTTTTGATTCAGATGTGGATGATTTAAGCAATGTGGCCATTTTTGTTTACTTGCCGGCTACCCATTCCCTTATTCAAGCCCATGATTTGGTCGCCTCTGGAATTCCATCCGGCGTGAATGCGAAAATTATTGCCATTGCAGTTAACGGCTCAGGAAATCTGTTTCATTATTACGATGAGCTAACGATTATCGCGAATCAAACCGTGCAAGTGACCATGTCGTCCATCTCGGATACCAATCTTACTTCTTTATTGGATCAATTGTAATATGGAAGCAAGTCAAAAGATTACACCCCATTTTTGGTTTCATACAGAAAAGGGGACTTTGGGAGAAGTGCTGGCTTATTATCAAGTCGTTTTTGGAGCAGAATGGAAGAGCGGATCGGTTATTCCTCTTGGAAACACCCCGAGTGGTTATGCCGAGATGTGTTCAGTCGAACTATTTGGTAGTCGATATTCAATGATCTCCACGGAGAGCTTACACCATCCTTTCAATGATGCTGCATCGATGATATTGACTTGTGAAGATCAATCAGAAATAGACCATTATTGGAATTATTTTACCCAAGAAGGGCAGGAGTCTCAGTGTGGATGGTGTCAAGATAAATTTGGATTTCGTTGGCAAGTGATACCTCAGAATTTGGGTGTTTTGCTGCAAAAAGAAAATGGTTTCAAAACCATGATGCAGCAAACTAAAATAGTGGTAGCTGAGTACAAATAATTCGAGAGAGTTATTTGTAGTTCAATTCGTAAAATTTCTGGTATTCTCCGGATGTTACCGACTGCACCCACTCGGGATTTTGGAGATACCATTTTACTGTTTCCGTGAGCGCTTGCTTGAAATCCTGTGTGGGTTTCCAAGACAATTCTCTTTCCAGCTTGGAGGCATCAATGGCGTATCGGTGATCATGTCCCAACCGATCGGTGACATGTTGTATCAACAATCTAGCACTACCTTTTGGTCTTTTAAGTTCATGCTCTGTGATATCACAAAGTAAATGGACAAGATCAATGTTCTTCCATTCGTTGTTTCCACCGACACAATAGGTTTCACCCACTTGACCATCATTTAAAATCTTTTCAATGGCTCTTGCATGATCTTCAACCCAAAGCCAGTCTCTGACATTATTTCCGGCACCGTAAATCGGCAAAGGCTTATTTAAAAGGATATTGTTCACGACCAATGGTATCAATTTCTCAGGAAATTGATGCGTGCCGTAATTGTTGGAACAATTGCTGATGACGATGGGTAAACCATAGGTGTCAAAATATGCACGTACCAAATGATCACTGGACGCTTTTGATGCGGAGTAAGGGCTGTGCGGATTGTATGGTGTTGACTCAGAAAACAGACCATCTTCTCCCAAAGCCCCAAATACTTCATCGGTGGAAATGTGGTAGAATTTTTTATTTTCCCAATTTCCAGCCCAATATGATTTGGCGGCGTTCAAGAGATTGGCGGTTCCAAGAACATTGGTTTTGATGAAGCTCAGTGGGTCATGAATGGAGCGGTCAACGTGGCTTTCCGCAGCGAGATGAATGACGTGGGTAACGCCATAGGTTTTAAATATATCGAGGACCCTTGACTCGTCCGTTATATCCGCTTTTACAAAGGTGTAATTGGCGGCATCATGAATGTCCTGCAAAGACATCAAGTTTCCCGCGTAAGTCAGTGCGTCAAGATTGACAATCTTGTCCTCTGGATAACCCAATACCATTCTGCGCACAACGTGCGATCCAATGAATCCGGCTCCTCCAGTGATAAGAATGGTTCTTGACATTTATTTCAAAGTATATTGTACACCTAAATTAAAGTATCTACCGGGCATCGTCACAAATCCTGAAAGTCGGTAGTTCTCATCTGTCAGGTTACTGACATCCGCAAATACAGTCCAGTTTTCATTTTGATATTGGGTGCGGATATCAATCACAACAACGGGTGCAGATTGATTCATTCGTTGAATTCTTCTGACGATGTATTGCTGTTGAACGTGATTTCCAGCACTCAGTCCCAATTGGAAAACGGTTTGATTCGACAAGTGTTCATTGACATAACGACTGGAAACTCCTTCAAATTGTATGTCGTTGGAAAGAATGGTGTTTCTCAATGATACATTGGAAACATAAAATCCATTGGATTTTACTCGATTGTTCCATTTTAGAGCCAATTCAGAACCTGTGAATTGGCAAGTGTTTAGATTACTAGCTACATAATTGCCAGAGTTGGAATCCTTCACGTAATCGATTTGGTTTTGAACTTTTCTGTAAAAATAGCTGGCTTGCACATAAAGTCCTTTCCATTTGTATTGATAGCCGGATTCTGCGGTAATGGCGTTTTCCGGGAGCAAAGAAGCATTCCCGAGATTGCCCATGCCGGAATAGAACCAGTCGGTATACGTTGGCAATCGGGATCCCGATCCCACATGCCCAAACAATGTTCCATTTCCTTTGTTGTGTTGAATATCAATGGCAGGATAATACTTAATACCATTGCTGGAATTATTCATCGGGTGGCTCATATTACTGAATTGTACATTAAGTCCTATGATCATCTTCCACTGATTCCATTGATTGAAGCGCTGTTCGATATAACCGCTGTAAAATTGGCGGTCATGTTTTCCGAGATTATTGCTTCTAATCCAGTCACTTCTATTTTCAACTCCTACGCCCCAAAGTCCCCATGGGTTTGCATGTGAGGCGTGAAGTTCAATTCCTGCCGTATTGCTGAAATGATTGTTTTCGTAATAGCTTGGATTCTCTTTAATGAAGATGTAATGGTCGTCATTGTAGCGGAAGTATCCCCTGGGCACAATTACCCAACCTTCTTTTTCTATTTTCCCATTGATTCCGGAGAAGAAAGTTTGCACTTGCTCAAACGCATTTTCATCCCAAGGAGAGGCGTAAAAATCTTTAGCATCAAAGGAATTGTTGAGGTAGCCATTGATGAACTGAACACTGGCTTTTTTGTCATTGCTTGTCCAATGACTGTTGCTGAAAATCGCCTGTTGTTCTGTACGTGTATTGAAGGCATATCCGTTGGAGTACAATCTTCGGATTTGAATATTGTGCCCCCAATTTCCTTTGACCAAACCCACCGCAATTTGTTGAACATTGGAGTTGTAGGTCTCTCCGGACAAGCTGTCTTTTTCAAAATTGCTTCCCCAGGTTGATAATACTTGGATGGTGTTGC
>CALJKR010000056.1 GCA_937974555.1 uncultured Flavobacteriales bacterium
TCGCCCAATGGATATGTACCACTTAATCCGAAAATAGGCCCATGCGTGGCATATCCACTTTGTAAATCATTAGAATTTAAAACACTCATGTTCAAACTACCTGGAATGGACAAAGGGCCGTCGCTATCCCGCAAGTAGTTGTATGAATATGACGAGTATTGCAAGGTATCTACAAACTGTTTTGAATATCCAGGACTAATCACTTTGGCTCCTGATTGCCAATACAGATAACCACCTGACAAAGTCACATTGCTTTTTCGGTCACCCAATGTAACATTTCCAAAAGTCAAAGTTCCATAACCCTTGAATTTTTGAAAAAATCCTGATGATAAAAGCAAGGAACCAAGCCCAAAATGAACTTTTTCATTTTTGGTTTTAAAGGAATACTTCAAACTCACAGCCATCGGACTTGCAGCCCAAGTGGTCATGTAACCTACATTCAATCGATCGGTCACGGCAAAATGAATTTCAGGACCATGGAAATTGAGCATCCCATAGTTTTCTCCTTTCTTGATTGGAAATGCATTGGTTGTGATGGCATACCTCGTTGAAAAAGGCCCCTCAGAATACTGTGCTAAAAAATCACTTGAATCGTTTTTTTTGTTCTTAGCTAAATCAATGACTTCTAATTTTCTCAATTCCTGCTTTTTCAATACGAGCAATCCCAACTCATTGGTATTGAACTTCATCTCTCTTCCATCGTCAAAAGTCAATGCTCCATGATAAACTGTACCATCTTTAAGGGTGATTGTTAACTGTTGATCTGGATTTACCTCCTGGGCATTCAATTCCATGTTGAACAAAATCAAACATAGAATTAAAGTAATTCTTAAAATTTTCATAGTGGATGTTTATTTGTGTAAAAGTAGTCATTTAATTAAAATACCGTTCACATCATGCTATATTGAAATCATAATCTAGATTAATCACATTTTAAATTTAAAGGTTCTAACTTTGAGTCATGAATCGCAAGGATTTTATCAAAACATTATCCATCTTACCTCTTGGCCTTATGGTATCTCCAATTTCTGAATTTTTTAGCAAGCAAAAATCCGCGGCAAACACCCAAAGAATGCCTGTGTTATTCTTGGGCCATGGCAGTCCGATGAATGCCATTGAGGACAATGTTTTTGTTCAAGGTTTTCATCGCATTGGAGGACAATTACCAACACCGGAGGTGATCCTATGTATCTCAGCACATTGGGAAACCAAGGGCACATGGGTGACCGCGATGGAGCATCCCCGGACGATTCATGACTTTGGTGGATTTCCAAAAGCGTTATTTGAAGTACAATATCCTGCACCAGGTTCACCTGAATGGGCAAATCAAATTGCCCAAGAAATTAAAAGTGCACAAGTAGGCATGGATCATCAATGGGGATTGGACCATGGGGCTTGGAGCGTGATCAAACACCTTTACCCCAAAGCGGATATTCCTGTGGTTCAAATGTCCATCGACTACACACAACCGCCTGCCTACCATTACGCTCTGGCACAGGAACTCCACGCTCTAAGGGACAAAGGGGTGATGATCATTGGAAGTGGTAATATGGTTCATAACCTCGGTATGGTGGCCTGGGATAAATTGAACGCACCCGGATTTGGTTATGATTGGGCCATTGAAGCCAGTATGAAAATGAAAGGTTTTCTTCAAGATCGTAACCACCAAGCTTTGGTTGATTTTAGAAAGCAAGGGAAAGCCTTTGACCTATCCATTCCTACGCCCGAGCATTTCTTGCCCTTGATTTACACCATTGCCCTTCAAGACAATCACGAGGAAATGTTGCTCTTCAATGACCAAGCACTAGCAGGCTCTTTAACCATGACTTCTGTGGCATTTGGTCTAAAAGCATAATATCGATTTGCCGTATCATTGTAAGATGAAAGGCACTCTCATTTTGCTCGCTGGTCTTTTTTGCTTTGGCCTCAATCTTCATTCCCAAGAATTCAATTTGGGACACTTTGGAAAAAACGTGGCTGGAGAGGAGATCATCTATTTTTCACCTTTGCATGAATTTGCTTCGCGATCTTTGCTTACGCGATGCAATGGCGAATCTCCCATTTCATTTGATGCCGAATATTCGCTTGCCTCCACTAAATTTCAATCTTTTCAATTTCTTATTGGCTACTCGTCAGGAACCAGCGGTGATGTGCGACATTTTGATGTCTATCTCAACGACCAATTTTTATTTACCATCAACACCACTCCCAAGCAAAAAGGATTCAATAAACAAGTTTGGCATCAAGGTGAAAATGGCGTAAAGTCTGATTTTCAATGTTTGGAATATGACATCAATGGCGATGTCTTTGGCCATTGGAACATCAGGGTACCTCGTCAATGGATAAAGAATAAAGCCGAATTCAAAATTTATGGAAAATCAGAAAATAGTCGTGATTGGCTCATGGTATTTCAATACAAACCGGAATTTAAAATCGAATGCAATGCCACTTCATTGATTTATCGTCAATCCCAGAGACGTTGTCTTCAGATTCATGCCAATCACATTGATACCATTCCTCAAACTTATCGGGTGCATAGCCCATGGTTGGATACATTGATCACCCTGTTTCCTGGATACAATCAAATGAGTATTCCTTCCTACCCTACTTCTTTTCAAGGCCAAGACACCTTGGGAATTAATCTTTACATGCGAGATTTCGAGTATCCATTGGAAAGAATTCCTGTAAATGTGGCGCCCCATCGTCATTACGAAATGAATCTTATTCACCACAGTCACAACGACATTGGCTATTCGCATCATCAAACCGAAGTGGAAAAAATTCAAACCCGAAACATTCGATCGGCCATCCGATGGATTGAAAAGGCACAATCAGAAGGGCAAGCGGTATACTGGCACATTGAATCTTTGTGGGCTGTAGAAAATTTTTTAGGTGTTGCCTCGGAAATCGAGAAGAAAAAATTCAATGCTTATGTGCAATCAGGAAATTTGGTTCTTTCCGCCAACTATGCCAACATCTTGAATGGACTTTGCCATCCCCAAGAATTGCCATGGATGCTGGAATACGCGCAACAATTGGAACAAACCGTACCCTGTGAAATTCAAAATGTCATGATCACTGACATCCCCGGAATCACTTATTCGGCGCTTAAAAACTATGTCGACCATGGAATCCCTTACTTATCACTGGGACCCAATTACGTCGAGAAACACGCCGATCATGGTGACAGAGTAGGCAGCGTTATTGAACAAACCGGAGACACGTATTTCTATTGGCATCCCGATTCGTTGAGTAAAAAAAAGATTCTCGTTTGGACTGCTGGAAAAGGCTATTCTTATTTCCACAACATTCAGGACAACGAGAAGCAGTTTCAATGGGAGAAAAGAATTGCACAATACGTCAACGAGCTGACCGAAAAAAATTACCCGCTTGATATCGTTCAATTGCGCTACACCAAAAATGCAGACAATGGACCTGTGGATACCACCTTACATGAATTTGTTCGACATTGGAATGAAATATACAGCAGTCCTACCCTGACTATTGCCAGTGTCAATCAACTTTTTCACCGCATTGAAGAAAAAAACACAGCTTCCATTCCACATGTTTTCGGTGGAGAAATTTCGCCGTATTGGGAAGACGGCGCATTGTCCACCGCAAGGGAGGAAATTCAGATGAGGCAAGTCGTTAGAGAGTTGATTGCATTGGAAGAACAATGGGCCAATACTGATCGAGACAAATCCCCTTACATTGACTTCTATTCGATTCATCGTGATGTGGTTCTATTTCATGAGCATACTTGGGGATCCTGGTGCAGTATTTCAGATCCCTACTCTCCATTCACCACCCAACAATGGCATTACAAAAGATCCTTTTTAACTGAAGCGCAGCGCAAGTTGGTTGAAATCAAGAAGGCAATTCAAGGCTACAAACAAGTTCAAACAATACATATCGCCAAAGAGAATCATCATCTTCCAATTGACAACCTCCTCATCAACCCTGAAAATGGGGGAATTGCCGGTTTAAAATTGAGCAACGAACGATTGCTCATCACCCAGAAAATGCCCATTTCTGCTCCCTCTAGCACAGGCCTATCCAACCATTCCATTCTGGATGATTGGATGTCCTACCCTTCGACATTCTTCACGCCCGTATACCGAAAAGGAATCAACCCGAGTATAAATGTGTATCCCAAAATCACAGTTCCTTTTCAATCCGATAGTGACACCTTACAAGTCATTCAGGTACATGGAGAAATGGGAAAGGACGATCCTTTTTTGGTCATGGATTGGGAATACCGATTGAAAAAGAGAGAAGGTGTGATTGCCATTAAAGTCAAAATTGAAAAAGACTCTACTTTAGAAAAGGAGTCCTTACATTTTTTAATTAGTCCATTTCAAAACGCACAACAGCTCACCTATGGTGCATCACAATTGCAATATCCTCAGCATCAACTTGCGGGATCCAATCGCGAGTTTATTTGTACCGATGGTCCAGTCATTTTGACTTATCCTAACTTCCAATGGAGCATCACCAGCAAAGATTTGCCATTGATTGAAATTGGATCACCCATCAACGAGGATCAGACCATGGGAGCCAAAGTTTGGAATCGCAATGCGCAAAGCATCGAACAGGTGTATTTGTATGTATTTAATAATTACTGGCACACCAACTACAAAGCGGAACAAGGCGATGGAAAAATTGAGTTTGAAATTGAATTTAGCATTGCGTCAAATTAAAGGCAATCTATTTTTTTGGACGATGCTCACCATATTGTTGAGCAGTTGTGGATTTCAGCATCGACGATATACTTCCGGATGGCACTGGAATAGTGCATCACCCGTTGTCGGTCGCGTGGCTGCAACTGATAATTCTTCGCCCGAACTTTACGAAGAAAAAACCAGAAAAGAAGACCCCATACTCGTCTCTGCAATCCCCAATGAAAACCGTCCCTTGGATTCGATATCCAAAATCGAAAAACAATCCAAGGTTGATACCCTATTTCCCATCACCCATCAGCCCCTGGTGTATTGGGAAGGAGATCAATGGAATGTATTGGATGAAACGATCATTGATCATCAATTGGAAGAAGCGCGCGGAGAAGCATGGGTTTGGGTGATTGAAATTTTATTCATCGGATTGATCATTGTTTTGGACAATGCATTGAGCCTTCAAACAGGATGGGGATTTGATGCATTGGCCAGGAGTATAGAGTTAAACAACGACATAAAAAGGAAACTCAAAACGGCACAGCCCCACCCCCTATTAAAATATTGGATGAGCTATTTACAATGGACTTCCATCATCTTGTGGATACCCCTTATCCTCCTTGGATTGTTGCTGTTGGTACCCACAATATTGTACATTTACGGTCAGTAATATGAAATTAAAATTTTCACTTTCATTCTTATCATTGATACTGCTCATGACATCCAGTTGCGGCATCTATCAGCGCAAATACACCCATGGGCATTATTGGTCGGGTTTGAATCAACAAGAATACCTATACAAGATTGAGAAACAGAGCGAGAGCGAGAGCGAAAAACAGTGTCAGAGTCAGAATGTGAAAGAAAGATGGGATACCATCGTTCCATTACCCTTGCCCGTAGAAAAGAAAGACAGCATCGTGGTTGATTCTTCAACGCCCGTGAGGAAAGAAATTAATCCAGACTACGATTACGTTAGACCCGTCAAACCGTCTACACAATACGCTTTGGATGAGGATCAAATCAGCAAACAAATAGACAAAACCTTCAAAGCAGATTATTTCACATTGGGACTTCCATTTTTGGGATGGGGGATTTTGCGATTGGCCTTGATCAATGGCAGTTTCTACTCCATAGATCAAAACTTTCTACTCATATTCTTCACATTGGCTATGCTCCTTTCATTGGCCTACATACTTACCTTCATTTTGTCATTGGTTTGGGGCTTTGAGACACAAGGCAAAATCGAACGATATTTTAAAAATCACAGTTTATACAATCACTGGAAACAGCGCAACAGTTGGTCCATCATCCTTGCATTTTTGGGATTGTTATCCCCCATTATTTCGTTCATATTGTTTCTGGTTAGTTTGGGAGCATAAATAAAATTTGTATTTTAGGAATACAAGTTTATATTTGAATAAACTCCACCACCATGAAAAAACATTTCGACCACCGAAATGGTGCTTTATCGTGCACCATCTTTTTTAAAAATCTCTTCTTCATCCTATTACTACTCCATCTGACGGGTTGCGGTTTTCAGGGGCGCAAGTACACCACAGGGCATTATTGGGAAAGCGGGAATAAGAATGAGTATGAAAAGCAGAATGAGAAACCTGAGAAGAATGAGAAACAGAAAGAGAATGGGAATGAGGAATTGAAAAAGAATGAGAATGAGAATGAGAAACAGAAAGAGGTGCAAATCGTAATTGAACCCGGGATAGCATCTGAAGAGAAGTTTTCCAATAACATTCAAATAAAAACTCAAGAATTATTGGACACTATCGTTCCTGGGCAGAATCATTCGAAGAGCGCTGAAAAAATTCCCTCGGAAATTTTAGATCCCATCGAACTCGCGACTCAACAAATTATACCTATCAGTTTATGGTCATTCCTTTCTTTCGCCATGTCTGCATTAGGCGCCCTTCTTACCATGGAAGAAATTTCCGTAGTGGCAGGGCCCATTTTGATGGTTATTTCCATTTTTCTATTGATTCGCTATTTTTCCAAAATCAGCAAATGGAGTAAAAAGGCATTCGAAATTAGAAAGAATCTCAAAAAAAACTTATCCCAAAATCCAAAGCCAAAATGGGCACCACGAGTAAGTAATAAAATTTTCTTTCTTGATATGCTAGAACTAATCGGATACTTTTTTCTAATACTCACTCTTTTGACCATCACAGGCGTAATAATGACCATATTGTATTTTGCTGGCTAATGCTAAAACGAACATGGAGATGAACAACTATAATAAAAAAACATTTTTGAGCTTTTGGCTTGTACCATTAACATTGGTATTCATGCTTTGCTCGAGCTGCGGTTTTCAGGGACGCAAGTACACTACAGGGCATTATTGGAATGGGCGGAATGAGATTGTGTACGAGAAACAGAAGGAGAATGAGGAATTGAATGCAAAGAAGAATGAGAAAGAGAGCGCAATGAATCAAAGCATTGTATCAGAAGAGACGTTTTCGTCTAAAATTAATGAAATAAATAGTGCCGTTGTAATAAAAGAAGAGCAAAAATTAATTGCTCCCCCTTCAAGATCTCAAACAAATCATTTGCTCAGGAATACCCATGATGAGTCCCCAAGTACAATCGAAATTCCAGATGAAATAGAAAGGGAAACTGTTCCCCTTGCACTTTTAAATAAGCATAAAACCATCAATCGACAGATTACATGGGGCCTTGTGATTTCCAGTTTTTCATTTGACATCTTTGGTGCAATTGTCGGTCTAGGTGTAAATGAGCCAGATTTAATTTTCATTCCCATAATCGCATTGTGCATTTTACCTTTCTTTCTTTTTCCGCAACTCAAAAAATTAAAATTATCAATCAGAAATTTCCGGCAGGAGTTAGAAACCTATAAATCTACCAACGCAGAAAAAAATTGGTTTAAAAAAGAAAAAAGCTACCTAGGAAATATTGATTTACTTCACGGGGTAATTGTAGCGATTTCAATATCATTTATACTTCTTTCCCTTTTAATGATCAACGCATTTTATGCAGGTGGATAATTACCAAACAAAACATAATCATATGAAACACAGAACATTTACATACATCTCATTTATTTTCATCATCCTATTTTCCATTGGCTGCGGTTTTCAGGGGCGCAAATACACCACAGGGCATTATTGGGAAATCGGGAATAAGAATGAGTATGAAAAGCAGAATGAGAAACCTGAGAAGAATGAGAAA
>CALJKR010000057.1 GCA_937974555.1 uncultured Flavobacteriales bacterium
GAAATGCAGGACAAATGGTGTTGTCTCCTACACGGACCTATGCTCCAATAATCGCCAAGGTGTTGGAAAATTATCGGGACAAGATTCACGGAATGGTACATTGTTCTGGGGGAGGGCAAACAAAGGTGTTACATTTTATCGACGAATTGTCGATTGTCAAAAATCAACTCTTCGATACGCCTCCGTTGTTCAAAATGATACAAGAGGCGTCAAAAACCGATTGGAAGGAAATGTATCGCGTGTTCAACATGGGACACCGCATGGAGATTTATACCGATGAGCAAAGCGCGCGAGCCATGATTCAAATGGCCAAAGAATTCAATATCGAGGCACAGATCATTGGACGCGTTGAGGCAAGCGAAAGCAAGAAATTGACCATAGCAACAGCAAACGGAACATTTGAATATTTCAGCTAATGTTGGATTTAGTACAAAGACTATTGGCGATTGAAGATCGTTACGTAGAGGTTTCCAAATTGATTACAGATCCCTCTGTGATTGCAGACATGAAGCGCTATCCAGCGTTAATGAAAGAGTACAAGGACTTGGAATCATTGGTAGAGAAGGGGAAAGCCTATAAAAAGGCCAAAGATGATTTTCAAGGAGCCAAAGATATTTTATACAGTCAAGAAGAGGCCGCTCTCAAAGAGTTGGCCCAGATGGAATATGACGAGTTGGAGCCCAAGATTGCGGAATTGGAGAACGAGATCAAAATGATGTTGATTCCCAAGGATCCCGAAGATGAGCGCAACTGTGTGGTGGAGATTCGCGGGGGCACAGGCGGGGATGAGGCTGCTATTTTTGCAGGCGATTTGTTCAAGATGTACACCCGCTATGTGGCCAGCAAAGGTTGGAAATATGAGGTGTTGAACGTGAGTGAGGGAACGGCAGGAGGATACAAGGAAGTTGTATTTGAAGTCCAAGGAGTGGATGTGTATGGCACGATGAAATTTGAAAGTGGCGTACACCGGGTACAACGCGTTCCTGAGACAGAAGCCCAAGGCAGGGTGCATACATCAGCTGCAACCGTGGCAGTCATGCCTGAGGCGGAGGAGTTTGATGTGGTCATCAATCCGGCAGACATTCAACGTGATACGTATCGTGCAAGTGGAGCAGGAGGACAGCACGTGAACAAGACCGAGTCTGCGGTGCGTTTGACGCACATTCCCACAGGAGTGATTGCGGCATGTCAAGAGGGACGATCACAGCACGAGAACAATGAAAAGGCCATGCAGATGTTGCGTACCCGAATTTTTGAAGCGGAAGTCAACAGAAGACAAGAAGAGCGTGCGCGCATGAGAAAATCATTGGTGAGTACTGGAGACCGTTCAGCTAAAATTAGAACCTACAACTATCCCCAGGGACGAATGACCGATCACCGCATCAATTTGACCCTTTACAACTTGGATGCAGTGATGAATGGCGAAATCAATGACATCATTGAGGCTTTGCAAGTAGCAGAAAATGCAGAGAAATTATTGGCCGGAAACAACGATTAAATCATGACCAGAGCAGAACTTGTCGCGCAGATCAGAAGAAAGAAGTCCCTTTTGTGTGTGGGCTTGGATACCGATATACAAAAAATCCCTTCGGGAATCAGTCCATTGGATTTTAACAAAGCCATCATTGATGCCACCCGCGATTTCGCGGTAGCGTACAAACCCAATTTGGCCTTTTATGAGTGCATGGGCAAAGCAGGTTGGGACTTGTTTGAAGAAACCGTGAACTACATCGGTAAGGATCATTTTATCGTAGCCGATGCCAAGCGTGGCGATATCGGGAATACAAGTACCTATTACGCCAAGACCTTTTTTGAAACCTACGGTTGTGATTCCGTGACCATCGCGCCGTACATGGGCGAGGACAGCGTCAAACCCTTCATTGGATTTGAGGGAAAATGGGCCATCGTGTTGGGATTGACTTCCAATGCGGGATCCAAAGATTTTCAGATGTTGGAAACCCAAGGCCAGAAGTTGTATTTAAATGTAATTGAAAAAGTAGCCAGTTGGGGCACGGCAGACAACGTCATGTTCGTCGTGGGCGCCACCAAGGCAGACATGATTGGAGAAATTCGACAAATCATCCCCAACCATTTCCTATTGGTTCCGGGAGTAGGAGCTCAGGGAGGAAGTTTGGAAGAGGTTATGAAGCATGGATTGACCTCGGAAGGCGGCCTGCTTATCAATGCTTCCCGCAGCATATTGTATGCCTCCAACGGTCCAGATTTTGCTAACGCCGCCAGAGCAGAAGCCCAACGCATGCAAGCCGAGATGGCGAGTTTGATGGGGAATCTGTAGGGGCGAAAGGACTACGCCCAGTGAATCGGTAGGGGCGAATGGACTTCGTCCGGTGAATCGGTGAATCAGTATTCCCTCACCAGCACCTCCGTTGGAATACCCATGGCATCATGCAATTTGCGAATCATGTCCAAAGTAAGCTTTCGTTTGCGGTTGAGAATTTCACTGACCCGACTCTTGAGTCCGATAATTTCGGCAAGGTCTTTTTGCTTGTATCCCAATTGCTCCATTCTGAATTCAATGGCTTCAATGGGGTCAGGAAATGAAATGATGAACTTTTCCTTTTCGTATTGTTCAATGAGCAAGGATAGTAATTCCAATTCATCACCTAGGGCTGTATTCTTTTTGGCATCAAAAATTTCCTCAAGTCTTTGAAGGGCTTGTCGGTATGCTTTTTCTGTTTTTATGATTTTCATTTCTCTAAATATTTGATGCGTCTACTTTGTCATATTCCGCGTGCGTTCCGATAAATCGAATCCAAACAATTCCATAATCATAATTGATGCGCACAATCAATCGGTACTTGTTCCCTTTGATGTTAAAAACAATGCGATTGTTGTTCAGAAAGCTCGCTGATGGGTACATCCGTTTGATATGTTTCGGATTTTTCCACATAGCCTCAACGGCTTCTTTGTGCCAACATTTCAACGCTTGTTCACTATCTGCATGTTTTTCCCAAAAGGAACGGAGGGTACTTTTTGCAATTACTCTCAAAGCACAAATATATTAATTAGTTCCCATTTTGGGAATTTTATTGTTCTGATTTTTTGAAACAATTCCATCTTACAAATTTCCATTTTGTTGTGCAAGATGTCAACCTATAAATTATGCGCATAATG
>CALJKR010000058.1 GCA_937974555.1 uncultured Flavobacteriales bacterium
CATTCTCAAATTTTACCTTCATCTTCTTTGAAGGATTCAGATGATGAAAGTGTTTTCCAATCTTGGTTGGGCGTCAATTACTACGGAGTAAAACTTTACACCAAATCGATTGATGGTCCTTCAGGGACTATTTTTCATGAGAAATGTGACGGACAAGGCCCAACAATTACATTGATAAGAAACAGTCAGAACAATGTTGTTTTTGGGGGATATAGCAATGGAGATTGGTCGGGTTATCCATCAGTAGGTGGGCCAGGTTCATTTGTTTTTAACTTAACCACCAATACCAAGCTCGATTATATTCCGGCTATTCAACAAGCCACAAATCCTTTTTATCCTTATTATGGTGGGCCGAATTTTAGTACATCGTTTCAAGTTAATGGTAATATGTCTGAGATGTATGGGGGAGGCGATCAAAGCTACTTTTGCTCTTCTGGTGCGTCGTCTTGTCAAGATATACTATTCAATCAGCCAGGACAGAGCATTTTTCCATATACCTACAGTAATTGGGTGCCAGTAGGTGAGATTGAGGTGTACAAGGTTATTCCTAACAACACAGTGACGATTGGTCTAATCCAACCCAATATTATCGCCCAATGTCCAGGGTCTTCATTGAATATTCCAATTGGTATTCAAGGGGACTTCGGTGGTTCCAGTGCAAATTACGAGGTAATTTGGAGTGATGTTTATGGCGTATTTGCTACTAATCCAACGTCCTCACAGAATATTTCCATTTCAAATAATACAAGTTTTATCAATGTCACTGTACCTGCTGCTTTCCAGCAAAACGGAAATTACAAAGTTAAAATTAGGAGACAATCCAGCGGGTTATTGTCCAACGCAGTAAATATTCCGACGAAGAGCATGCTGTCAATGTTTATTGCGGACTTTTTAAATCAGAATGGAAATTATTTATGTCAAGGATCTACCTATAACATCCCGTTTTATTTATCTGATTGTGTTTCTGGAACCAATTGGACTCTTAGTGCTTCATTATCTTCAGCGTCTCTGGGTTACAATCAGTTAATTGCCACTACATCCTCCAACTCTGGAATTTTTCCATTTACCATTCCTTCCAATGTCCAAGCGGCAGGTGATTACAACTTGAATTTTGATTTAAATTACAATGGTCAAAATTACTCGGTTTTACAACAGAATATTCAAATTGGAAGTAAGACTACTTTCTCTCTGAATAATTTTTCTGGAAGTTTTTTATGTTCAGGTACGTTGTATTCTTTGAATTACAATTATGTAGGTTGTGATCTAAGTGCTGGGAATCAATATCAATTGGAATTAAGTGATATCAATGGCTCATTTGCGACGCCGACGGTTATAGGGATTTCGACATCTCAATTGAATGCGGGGACCATTGAATTTTCTTTGGGTTCCCAACTTCCAAGCTCTGCAACTTATCGATTGAGGGTAAGGCCAACAGGAATAGCATCAGGAGTTTGGCAGCAATCTTCAACATATACATTTGGTTTGCTGGGTAATATTTCAATTAATATTCCTACTACAGGATTCCTTTGTGCTGGTGCATACTCATTGAATTATAGTACAGCATCTACTTGTCCCAATGCATATTCCAATTCCAATGTTTTTACCGTTCAACTAAGTGATGCAAATGGTAGTTTTACCAGTCCCACCAACATTGGTTCTCTTTCAAGCCCTGATCCCAATGGTACTATTGGCTTTACCATTCCCAACACAATGGTTTCTGGTTTGAACTATAATCTTAGAGTCATATCATCAGCTCCTCAAGTAATCGGCAGCGCTATACCTGTTGATATAGGTATGAATTTGTATTTAGGAGTGGATTACTACACAGTGAATTGTACAGGATTTACTGACACTTGGAACTTTAATACCACTGGATGTGCACCTTTGGCAGGTAATGTTTATACACTTGAGTATTTTTCTGCATCAACCAATGCGTGGGTTACCGCTTCTACATTGGCTTCAGTGGCAACATCTGGAACCATTACTTATGCTGTACCATCTACTTGGTTGGAAGGTTATTATTCTTTTCGAATAAGGAGTTCATCCCCTTTGGCATATAGCAGTTCATACAGTTCTTATTTGTATCCGCGAACAGCAGAAGTTATTGTTGACTATAATTCATCCATCACCTCAACTTTTTGTCCAGGATCAACCATGACAGTTCCTTTTCTTAGAATAGGAAATTGTGTTCTACCAGCCACAACAGGAAATATTTATCGGCTTCAATTGAGTGCGACAGGAGATTTTGCGAATCCGATTACCATTGGTTCTTTATCCTCTGTAGCTTCTTCTGGAAGTATTGTAGGTACCATTCCAGCGGGTTATTACGGCTATTATTTCATGCGAATAATTGGGACAGCCCCGGCCACTCCTTCTGGAGGTAGTGAATATGTTTATTTTGGACCTTCAAATATTTCGATGTCCGTGAGTTTGACTGATGCCTGTCCGGGTGAAGTAAGATCGATTGGATACAATACTTATTCGTGTCCCTTTGGAGCGGGAAATCAGATCGTTTATGAGCTCGGAGATGCCAATGGAAATTTTGCTAGCCCCATTGTTTTGGGTACGTTTTCAACAACAGCGGCAACAGCGACGCATTCTATTACAATCCCAAGTACTGTCCTTGGCGGAATGATTTATTCTATTAGAGTGAGATCCACTGTTCCGGCAAGAACATCATCTTATGGCAATATTTACATTGGGAGAAAAACTTCTATAACCAGTGGACTTTTGACGAATTACTGTCAAGGTCAAAATTATACGCATGCCTACTCGTATTCTGGATGTGCGTTAGCCGCGGGAAATATATTTACCGCTGAGATTTGTAGTCAACAAAATTTTGCTGGGACTATCTATTCTGTTGGTAGTATTGCTACCACTGTGGCTTCAGGAAATATTGTGGTAAATATTCCATCCACCGTACCTGCAGGAAATTATTTTCTTAGAATTAAAACGTCCATTACAACAGGAGCAACTTATACCACCTATCCAATCGTTGTGAATGGTCTCATCATTGACAACACAATTTTTCAATATCCGCAAAATTGCGGGATTCCAGCTTTTCTTCCTTACACATTTGTAGCATGTAGTTCTACAAATTTATCAATTCCATTCACAGTAGATATTTCTTCAGATTTTAATGCTGTCAATCCGGTAATTTATCAATTGTACAGCGGCACGGTAACTTCACTTTCTGGCACTGTTCCGTTGTCATTGCCAGCTGGAGTTCCGATGGGTTATTATCAAATAAGAGCGAGAGCCACCCTGAATGGTGCAACAAGTTCTTACATAACTTCATTTAATCTAGATGGAGAGGTATCGACTAATAGCAATTTATTGAATGGTTCAAGTTATTGGTATGCAAATTATTTAAATTCATATTGTGGGGGTAATCAATTTACGTTACCTCAAGTTACATATTATAGTTGTGGATTGACTACAGTCAATCAGTACAATGGTTTTGCGGCTTCACTCAAATTACAGAATCTATCTAATCCGACTGTTCCAGATCAAATTATCCAAACATTCACTAGTAACAATTTGCCGGCCACTCAGTTTATTATACCTGCTACTAATTTTGTAATAAATGGCAATCTTATTCCTGGCAATATCTATAGATTGATTTTATCCCCCAATACAACCGTTTGGTCTAGTATTATTTGGGAGTTTGTCGTTAATGAGCAAATGAGTCTCTCATTACCAAATGGTTCCTCAAATACATTTTGTCCTGGTTCAAGTATTCCTTTAAATATAGTTACCTGCGCCAATTCCAATTCCAGCAATCCACTGCAAGTTCAATTATCCAGTGCTTCAGGCGATTTTGATAACCCCACCATCCTTT
>CALJKR010000059.1 GCA_937974555.1 uncultured Flavobacteriales bacterium
TTCCAGCAGGAAAGACCATCGAAGAAAGTGATTTAACGTGGAAACGTCCCGCGCACGGGATCAGTCCCAAGTTCATGAACGACTTGATTGGTCAGAAAGCAATCGCGGACATCGCAGAGGATACGGTTCTGCAATGGCGGTATTTTGGGTGAGGGGTTAATGGTTTTGGGTTTTGGGTTTTGGGTTGTGGGTTGTGGGTTGTGGGTTGTGGGTTGTGGGTTGTGGGTGTTAATGCCTGATTTAGCTTGACCGTTTTTTATCCCTTATTTCCGTTAACTAGTGATTTGATTGTTCTAGTTTTTTGAATACTTGTGAGCCCTTTGCAAGGTTCATTGTTTTGCTAATATAGCATGAATTTCTATCTCTTTTGGAGTTCTGTAATTAAGACCTTTATGAGGTCTTTGATTGTTGTAAAGAGATACCGCTCGGTCAAGTTCTTTTACCAATTGATCATAGGTATTTATATTTCTGTGCTTGAGATAATTATTTTTAATTACTCCATTGATTCGTTCCGCTTTTCCGTTTTCATATGCGTATTCGCACATGCTGTTTTTAAAGCAATATTTGGTTGTCAAATCCAAAAATATCTTATCATAGTATTGTCCTCCACCATCAGAATGTAGAATGATCCCTTCAGGTAAGCAGTGGTTTTTATACTTCAACAATTTCATCATAGCAGCAAGAGTTGTTTGCTCTGTTGTAAGTCGATTACTCGCATTATGTCCTAGAATAAATCTGCTGTACGCATCCATGATAAAGGTCAAATAATAAAATCGGCCAGCCACTTCAAAGTAGGTAATATCACTAACATAAGCCTGATTGATTCCATCAATTTTCAATTCTTTGAAAAGATTTTCAAAACGTATAACCCCATTGCTATATGTGGTTCTTATTCGATTTATTCTCTTTGGCTGAATCAAGCCCCAAACGCCACATAGCGCTTCAAACTTATCTCTACCAATTCCAATTGGATTCACTTTAAAATACATTGCCCGGCAGCTCAAAGTCGGATGATCATTCCTTATATCAACCAACACCCTGTAGAGATTCTCTGCAAGCTCTTGTTGTTTTAATTGTCCATTGAGATATTGATGTAAATTTTGTTTGGTAATCCCAATCGCAGAATAAAATCGATTTAAACTTACACTCATCTGGTCTCTATTGAGCCAGAAGAAGACGATGGTTTGGATTCGAATTTTTTTTTAATATCAATTTGATATTCTTGTTCGGCGATCTCTATCATTTTGTCCTGAAACTCAATGATAACTTGCTTTTGTCCAACCAAACGCTCTAACTCCGCAATTTTTGCTTGAAGTGCAAGAAGTTTTTTTGAATCGCTTTCCATTTCAACTACCAAACGTATACCTTTTTCTTGTTTTTTTGAGTACTTGTCAATCCATTTATAAACATTATTTGCCCGGACTTGATAAAGTTTACTTACCTCTGATACACTGGTTTGTCTCTGCTCTATTTCACGCACTTTTTGACGTTTGAATTCTTCGCTGAAAATTCTTTTTCTTCTTTCTGCAAGACTGAGCGAAAACGATTGTTTTGTTGCCATTTTTTTTGTTTTTAAAGTTTTTTTTTGCTTTAAAAACGGTCAACTTATTTCAGGCACTGACAGAAAGGGAGAAAGGGATGAGGGAAAGAAGGGAGAAAGGGATTAGGATTGGTTTTTGGAGTGGATGTACATTTTGAATCGGATGATTTGGCGACGCAAAATTTCTAGGCTTGCCGATATTTCTTGAATTTCATTGACGCTTGTTTTTTGGGGCTCAAGGCTTCTGATGATCAATAAACACGCTTGAACCTCCTGGAGAGAAGCAATCGATATATTTAAAAATTGTTCTTTTTCTTTGACATGTATGCGGGAATAACCCTCTGCAATATTGAGTCCTACAGAAATCATCGCTCGCCGAGTCTGACGGATCAAATCCCAATCGCAATTGGGTTCCGCGTGAATACCATGATGCAATTTCTTATTTTGAATCAAGAAAGATTTCCAGATTTCTAGTGTTTCGAAACTTTGATTTTTCATACAACCAAAGTATTTCAATGTCTTTACTTCCTGAAAACATAAAAAATAGGAATAACCTATAATTTATATGTTTTTCTCCCTCATCACTTCATCTCCTCATCCCTTCATCCCTTCATCCCCTCAACTCCTCATCCCTTCATCCCCTCATCCCTTCATCTCCTCATCCCCTCATCCCCTCATCCCCTCATCCCCTCATCCCCCCATCTCCTCATCCCC
>CALJKR010000060.1 GCA_937974555.1 uncultured Flavobacteriales bacterium
CGCAAGAGTTTGAACTAAAATTCAAAGGCTATCAAATGAAAAAGCCTCCCCATTGGGAGGCTTTTTTTATTGAATCACGGAAATATTTCCGCTGATTTTTCCACTCTGCTCTTTGCCGCATTGCGTGGTGTATTCAAAGGTGAAGAAATAATCTCCGGTGCTCACATCCTCGGCGTTCCAATACGGTTGTGAGGGCGTGCTTTCAAATACCAAGGCTCCCCAACGATTGAAGACTTTCATGTTGTATACTTTGAAATAAACATAGAAGTCCCAATCGGGATTGTACTTTAAAAAGGGACGCCATGTATCATTTTTGTTGTCTTTGTTCTGGGTGATGATATTGGGGAATTCCATGTCATCGGCATCAAAACCCAAATCGATGGTTTCAGGGATGTATGTCGTAAAAGTCTGTGCGCATCCATTGTTGTTGTTGAGGACGTTCACGGAATAACTACCGGCTGCTGTCACCATTGGGATTTCCCATGTTTCAGTACCGGATAAAAACTGCCCATCGGGGGTGGACCAATTCAGACTGTATTCACTGGTATTGACAATGGTGAAATTTTGCAAAGTCACCGTGGGGTACCAACAACTCAAAGTATCGGGGTTACCAAAAATAAGTTCCGGCAGTGCCGTATCGATACCGATTGAAATTTGTTCGGTATTGCTACACTGGGTAGCATTATCGGTACAAGTGAATTGGTATTGTCCGGCGTTATTCACAACAAGTATCAACGGATTGGGCGATACGATATTGGGTTGCGTTGTGGAACTCCATTGTGTGGTAAAAGCGGCAGAATTGGTAGTAGCCGTAATCGTAGACGTTGGATGAGCACAGGTGATTATTCCATCGCTGACCAATGCCACAGTGGGCAATGGCAATACCGTAACGGCTATTTCATCCTCCAATGAACAGCCCACCCCAAAATGCAAAATGGCGTTCATGCTGAATACTCCTACTGGGGGTGCAACAACCAAATAAACATCGTCTACAGTGCCATCCGCCCATTCCACCACTTGAGAAGAGGTGATATTGATATTTTCACCCAAGCATACTTCAAAGTCGATGGGAAGATTCCAGTTGGGCAATGGGTAGATGGTCATGGTCAAGTTGTCGGTGAAAGAACACTGACCCAGACCCAGTGTAGCGGATACATTGATGGTGCCGGTGTTTCCTGCGATTCCACTGAATTCAGACAGCTGTGAATTGTCTTGCCAGATGACTTGATCATAGTTGACGCCATTGGGAATGGCAATCGTGAAGGCCGATTGCGGACACAGGCTGAAGTCATCACCCAAACTAAAAGTGGGAATGGGGTTGAGCACAACATCGACATCATCGGATGATTGACAGCCATAGGAATTGGTAACCGTCATGGTGTATGTCCCTGAAGATCCAACGGTAATTAATGCATTGTCGGTAGGGCCGATGATGTTGCCATTGTTGGTCGTCCAAAGGATGTCGTAGGTTGGATTGGTGGTTCCACTGATGTTGAGTGGATTGTTGGTGCAGACTTGTATATTGGTACCTGCATAGGGGGTGATGGCCGCAACACTTTGTACAATCAGCGTGTCATTTCCCCAACAACCGGCGCTCATGGCCTCAACGATGTAGGTGCCGCCAGAGGTAATGTTAAGGTTATTGTTATTGCCCAATGTTGTGCCTGCAAGATTGCTCCAAACGACACTCTCAAAATTGCCGGTGATGTTCAAGTTTGAAGTTGTGCCTGTGCACAAATAGTCATTGCCAATGATGCCAAATTCAGGGTTGTTGGTAAGTGTGATTTGTACGGTGTCGCTCAAAGAACAACCATTGGGATAGGATGCAGTTATCCAATAATCTCCACTGTTGCTGATGGTCAATGATTGATCGGTAGCTACACCCACAATATTTCCATTGTTCGTTTGCCAATTGATGGAGGCATCGGAAGGATATTGCAATGAGGTGGCGGGTAATGTAAAATTGGTAACGCCGGTTGCAAGACATTGGACTGTATCATTTCCGGCAGACAATGGAGCGATGATAAATTCTTGGGCAGTAACGCTGACGGCCTCACCCGCATTGGGACAACTGGAATGAAAGGGAACCAAGGTATATTGTGCGTTGCCTGTTCCGGAAATCGAGGCGGCCCAAAGTGTGTCATTGGGATTGGTATTGTTTACCCAAGCCAAAGTGGTGTAATTGCCTCCACTCGGGGTAAGTGTCCATGTCTCGCCTTCACACACGGTGGTTGAAGTGGCGGTAACGGTTGGGGGGATATTGCTTACAATAAATAGTTTTTCAGTGAGCAAGCCGCATCCGTCTATATACCGAGCGGTGTAGTTCCCTGGCTGATAGGCTGTCACTGTCGTTCCGGTAGCTGAGGAAAGTCCAATGGACGGGGTCCATGTGACATTGGGTCCAACTTCCAAAGCATTCAATAGAACCTCTCCTGATTCGCAATTGCTGAATGTCTCGCTGGCCAAGGTGGTCACGCCGGTGTAATTGGGACATACCCAATGCACATTGCCGGTCCAGCCAGAGGCCGCAGTCCATCCAAAATAGGCTGTTGAGGAGTTCAATACCGTATTTAAGTTGACATTGAGATTGATGATATTGTTGCCATCGATCGTTACCGAAAATAGGCTGGCAAAAGGATCCCAATGAAATACCACATTGTGTGGCAATCCATCTTCCAATTGTCCGACAAAAACCGCGGGTGTTAATTCATTGGCGCTCCCATGTGCCAGAGAGCCTGCTTTGAATACTGAAACATGGTCGCCGGAAGCGCTGTTGGGATCCACGGGGTCGTTCTGCACCGAACTGCCTCCATTGGTGTAGGTGTCAAACTCCACTGCCATCGAATTGGCTGTTGGGGTAATGCTGCTGGTATAACCCAACATGCCGCCATTTTGCGCGGTGAGTACGGCTCCCGCGCTGGCTTTTAAAACAAAACACATTCCGTCCGCTCCGGGGCCCCAGTAGCCCGTGCCTTCTGTGCCGAAATACATGGTGGTGTTCAACGTGAAGGGTCGTTGCAAATTCAAACAGGTAGAACTCCAAATCTGCCCGTAAGTACAGAAATTATTGGGTGAGTTGTTGGGATTGCTGGGACATGCGCTCAGACCACTCGGGGTTTGAATATTCGTCAATCGATAGCATCCTGCGGGTACTGATGCATTGGGGTATACGCAATTGTAACATGCGGATCCGTGTGTACTGAATGTGGTCTGACTTTGCAGGGTGAGGACCGCAAACATAAATATCAAAAGGCCAAGTGTTCTCATGAGATATGTCTAAGCGTTGGATTTGTGGGAAGTGAATTTGTAGCCGATGCCACGCACTGAATGGAAGTATTCAGGATGTCGACTGTCCTTTTCAAAGTGTTTTCTGAAGTTGGTGATGAAGTTGTCGATGGTACGCGATGACGTAAAAATATCATACCCCCATACTTTGTCCATGATTTCTTCACGACTGATGGCTTCGCCTTCTCGGGTGATCAATAATTTCAAGAGCATCATTTCTTTTTTGGAAATGCTTTGCAATTGACCATGCTGATCGATGATTTCAAAAGCATCAAACTTCACTGTCCCTGATTCAAATGTATAGGCGGTGTTTTCTGCCAATGGCTTGATGCCGGATTCTTTTTGTGCGATGAGGTTTTTGGTTCGCAATAACAACTCTTCCAAATCAAAGGGCTTGGGCAGGTAATCATTGGCTCCGGCTTTCAGTCCTTCAATGCGTTCCTTGCTGCTGCCTTTGGCTGAGATGATCATCATGGGTGTTTTGTTGCCTTGTATGCGCAATGTGGAACACAAAGTCAACCCATCCATGCCGGGCAACATGATGTCTGAAATGATGAGATCAAACGCTTGTTCTTGGGCAATGTGCAAAGCTTGAAGTCCATTGCCTGAACTGACTACGGTATACCCATCGAGTTCCAAATTCATTTTGAGCATCTCGTTCAAATGAATCTCATCTTCAATCAGCAAAATTCTGTATCCGTTCATTTTTTCAAAATCAATTGCGCCACTCGCGCTGATGCTCCTGGACCGCCGAGTTTTTCTATTAATTCAAGACGGGTATTTTCTGCTTGACGTTGCCCGCCTTCACTCAGTAAAAGCCGCAACTCTTTTTCCAAGGCAGTTACGGTCATTTTTTCTTGAATAAACTCTTTTACTCTTTCTTCATTGAGTATCAAATTCACCAGGGATATCCAAGTCAACTTCACCAATCGCTTGGCAATCCACATGGACAATGGTTGTGCGCTGTAGCCCACCAAAATGGGCAGTCCGCGCAATGCGGCTTCCAGTGTAGCTGTACCACTCGCAATCATCCCGGCTTTGGCGTTGCGCATAAGTTCCGGTGTCTGACCAAAAACCAATTGCACTTGATTTTCATACCCTTTCAAATAAGGGGCATAATGCACGGCTTCCAAACCGGGTGCGCCGGCGATGATGAATTTTTCGTTCGGGAATCGCGCAACAACCGTTAAAAACGCGGGAAGGATTCGCTTTAATTCTTGCTTTCGACTTCCGGGAGCCAAGACGATAAAATCTTTGGTAGGCGCTTGGTTAGCAGGCTGGGCGGCCCAATCGTCTAGCAAAGGATGTCCTACAAATTCTGCCTGATAGTGGTGCTTGGCATAAACAGCGGGCTCAAAGGGCAATATGCAGTACATGTGGTCGACATACTTTTTGATGTTTTCCACTCTGCCTTCTTTCCATGCCCAAATGGTGGGGGAGATGTAATAATGGGTTTCGATTCCTTGTGATTTTGCCCAATGGGTCAATCGCAAGTTAAATCCGGGGTAGTCAATAAAGACAATTTTATCGGGTGCAAATGCGGCAATTTGCTCTTTGATCAGGGCAAAGTTTTTTCGAATCGTGGAAATGTTCATCAACACTTCGACAAATCCCATGAAGGCCAATTCGCGGTAATGCTTCAAGAGGGTGACGCCTTGTTCCGCCATTTTATCGCCGCCCCATCCCTGAAGCGCAACGCCCGGATGTTGCATTTTCAATTCTTTGGCCAAATGGCTCCCATGCAAGTCACCCGAGGCTTCGCCTGCGATTAGAAATATTTTCATATCAATAAAAATAGAGGGCCACAGGTACACTGCATATCACCACGTACAAGATGCCGCGACTCATTTTGTACCATTCTTTTTTGATGAACCAATAAAACAAGGCCACATCTCCCAAAATGGAAATGGTGACAATCTTATCTTGGTACATCGCTGTAATGCCATACAAGAGGTCGTGAAAAAAAGTGGCCAAATTGGTAGAAGTCCCAAAGGTGAATACCAATCCAAAAAGGATGAAACCCAAGGCGGCGCCTACCACACCAACGGCTATCCCCATGGGCACGGTGTCCAACTTATGTTTTGAAATATTACCCATTAAAAATCCCATTTTTGAAGGTGAGCAACGGCATGATGTGCGGTTAAATCAAATTGCACTGGAACCACGGAAACATAGTTGTTGTCCAAGGCATGTTGATCGGTATCTTCTCCTTTGTCTTTGATGACAAATTCTCCCGTCATCCAATAATAGTCTCTGTGGAATGGGTCTGTTCTTTTTTCAAATTGCTCCATCCACATGCCATTGGCCTGTCGACAGACCTTAATTCCTGCAATCGAATGGCCTTTGGGTATGTTAACATTGAGACAGACATTTTCAGGGAATTGTGCGTCATGCAATACCTGATTGACGATGGTTTGAGCCACTTGCATCGACACTTCGAAATCAGCGTCGGCATTGTAATCCAAAAGTGAAAAGCCAACGGAAGGAATGCCTTCGACAGCCGCTTCGACTGCTGCTGACATTGTTCCGGAATAAATCACATTGATGGAGGCATTCGAACCATGATTGATTCCGCTGACTACGATGTCTGGCTTTCTATCCAATACGGTGTACAAGGCGATCTTGACGCAATCCACGGGTGTGCCTGAACAGGCAAAGGCGACGTCGGCATATGGCATTTCTACGGGATGGATGCGTATGGGGTCATGTATCGTAACAGCATGCCCCATCCCACTCTGGGGCTTGTCTGGTGCAACAACCACTACTTTCCCAATGGTGGACATGGCCTTAACCAAAGATTGAATGCCTTTGGCTTGGTAACTGTCGTCATTGGTGACCAAAATCAAGGGTCTTTCTTTTTTCTCCATGTGTCAAAACTAATACGGATTTCTATCATCTTTGCAGGAAATAATATCGCATTATGAACGCTTTTATCGTGGAGGGTGTGCGCACCGCAATAGGAAATTTCGCAGGGTCTTTGGCTCCCGTGAGAACGGATGATTTGGCTGCTGTTGTTTTAAAGGGAATCCTTCAAAAACACCCGTCGTTGAACCCATCAGAAATCAACGATGTGATCATGGGTTGCGCCAACCAAGCGGGGGAGGACAATCGCAATGTTGCGCGTATGGCTTTGCTTTTGGCGGATTATCCCGTGTCGGTTCCCGGTGAAACGGTCAACCGTTTGTGTGCTTCGGGTATGAATGCGATCGCGCATGCCGCGCGGGCTGTCCATTGCGGAGAGGGCGATATTTTTGTGGCAGGTGGGGTTGAAAACATGACGCGTGGTCCTTGGGTGATTTCCAAAACGTCGTCTGCTTTTGGTCGCGATGCCCAAATGTTTGATTCGAGTTTCGGATGGCGTTTTGTGCATCCCAAAATGAAAGAGGTGTATGGGGTCGAAGCGATGGGAGAAACTGCAGAAAACCTAGCCGAAGAACACAACATCAGTCGCGAAGACCAAGATGCATTTGCATTGAACTCGCAATTGAAAGCCGCTCGTGCGCAAGCCGAGGGGCGCTGGTCGCGGGAGATTGTACCCGTGGAAATTCCACAAAAGAAAGGGGATCCCAAGGTTTTCCAAAACGACGAATTCATCAAGGCTTCCAGTAGCATCGAAGGTTTGTCCGCATTGAAACCCGCATTTAGAAAGGGCGGTAGTGTTACCGCTGGAAATGCTTCGGGCTTGAATGATGGCGCAGCCGCGGTGTTGATCATGAGCGAAGCGGGATTGAAGAAGACCGGTTGCCAACCCTTGGCGCGCATCGTTTCGACTGGTGTCAGCGGCGTTGAGCCCCGCATCATGGGCATCGGTCCCGTTGAAGCGTCCAAGTTGGCCTTGCAACGCGCCGGATTGACCTTGGATCAAATGGACATTATCGAAGTCAACGAGGCTTTTGCTGCGCAAGTATTGAGCTGCACCCGCGCGTTGGGCATGGCGGACAATGATCCCCGATTGAATGTGAATGGCGGTGCCATCGCATTGGGGCATCCCCTCGGAATGAGTGGTGCACGCATTGTGAATACCGCTGCGATTGAATTGAATTTGCGTCAAAAGAAATATGCCTTGTGCACCATGTGTATCGGTGTTGGACAAGGATTTGCCGTTGTTTTGGAGCGCGTATGATTTACTCCTTCAACGGATATATACCGGTAGTGCACGAGTCGAGTTACGTGCATCCCCAGGCGGTGGTCACCGGCAATGTCGTCATTGGCAAAAACGTGTACATCGGCCCAGGTGCCGCGATTCGCGGCGATTGGGGAATGATCGTGATCGAAGATGGTTGCAATGTGCAAGAGAATTGTACCATCCATCAATTTCCAGGCGTTACCTTGACCCTGAAATCAGGCGCCCACATTGGGCACGGCGCCATCATTCACGGTGCCAACATTGGCAGAGATACTTTGGTCGGCATGAATGCCGTGGTGATGGACCGAGTAGAGGTAGGCGATGAGTGCATCATTGGCGCATTGACTTTTGTTCCGGCCGATACCATTGTCCCTCCTCGATCCGTGATGGTGGGCAACCCCGGCAAAGTCGTGAAGCCCGTGAGTGATGAAATGTTGAAGTGGAAGCAAGAGGGGACAGGCTGGTATCAGCGTCTTCCGGCAGAATTGCACGAGACCTTGAAGCCCTGTGAGCCCCTTCGAGAAATCCCCGAAGACAGAAAGCCACAAGCAGGCGGATACGCCACATGGCAGGAGCGCAAAGCGGACCGCGATGTCTAAGCCCTTTCAGTTCAAACAATTTCAAGTTGCCCATGAACGCGCCGCCATGAAAGTCGGCACCGACGGCGTGCTGCTCGGCGCTTGGGCCTTGGCGGGGCAGCATCTCCAAAGCATTTTGGATGTAGGCACCGGAACCGGATTGATCGCCTTGATGCTGGCCCAGCGATTTGGCGAGGCCCAATTGATTGGCGTCGAGATGGACCCAGCGGCCTTTGAAGAGGCAACCGAAAATTTCAGTCGTTCCCCTTTTACAGAACGACTCGTTGCCTTACAGACCAATTTTTTGGAGTGGAGCACCGACCAACGATTTAATGCCATTGTGTGCAATCCCCCCTTTTATCAGGATGCGATATCGTCCTCCATTGAGCAAAGAAATTGGGCCAGGCAGGAGAAGTATTTGCCGCCCGAATTGTTTTTGGAGCGATGCCGCAACCACCTCACCACCAGCGGCAGATTGGCCGTTGTCATCCCCGTAGAGCGCATCCACCATTGGAAGGCCGAGGCCGAGCGGTTGCAATTTTTCTTGAATCGGCAATGTGCCATCAAAGGACATTCGGAGGCCGCAATATCCCGATATCTGCTGGAGTGGACATTTCAAGAAACGGCGTGTGAAGAAACCGAATTGATATTAGAGCAAAGTAGAGGCGTAAAGTCCACGGAATATTTGAAGTGGGTAGAAGCTTTTTATTTGTAGGGGTTTTGATTCCAATCATCGCGCGCAGGCCTTAGAGTAAGTTGAATGTGTTGATTTTATTCTATTTTTTTTCGTATTTGTATGTTTTAATAATTGGGTATTTCGGATTTGTATAACTACCAATAATTACGCCTTCTGGCGTATTGACAAGAAATTGCTTAAGTGAGACCTTTGCTTAACTGAATATATAATTTTAGTTAGATAGATTTATTATTTGAAAAACTAGAATATTAAAAAAATGTTGATCAATTTTTCATTTATTTAAATCCAAGTATAATGTGGTTGAAGTTTAAAGTTTGATATTTTATTGAGCAAACATGAATTTGTAATTATATCGAATTCAGAACTATTTAATCTAAAAATTATTCATTCAAAGTGTTATAATCAATGAGAAAAAGAAATAAAGAATTAGCCTAGAAAATTAATAAAAATGTTTTCTTTTATGTTGAGAGAAGAGTTGAATGATTTTAATATTACCCTCGAAGGTGAGATTAATTCGATTGATGTCAATATTTTGACCACGACACTACAAAATTTTAATATACTTATTCAAGAAATTAACAGGGAAGTCAACCCGGAGGTAGGAGTTTCGTTTCAAATCCAAACTTTTCGTTCTGGTAGTTTTGATATTTTTTGTTGTTTATTGGGAGATGAGAATGCACTGAGTACGCTTTTCAATATTTTAAAAGGCGATAATTTCGAAACAGCAGTACAAATTATTCAGACATTGGCAGATATACTTGCTATAAAGCAATTTCTTGGAGGTAAGAAACCTAAAAGTGTTGATGTTACAGGTGGTGATAGTATTATTATTACGAATCAAGATGGGCAAGTTAAATTGACGAGTCAGAAGGCGGGTGACATAATTTTCAATAATTCAACAGTTAATATTACAATAAATAAGACTTTTAGGATTCTTAAAGATATAGGGCATATAAAAGGTTTGGCTATAAAGGACAATCAAGGTAATCATAAATTCAGAGCTGATCGTGATCAATTTGAGAATTTATATAGCGCTACTGAAATTATAGAAGTGAATATTGATTCTCCGAAGACAATTTCAAAGTATTATGTTTCACTGAGCGTATTTAAAATTGTATTCAAAAAGAAGTATAAATGGGATTTTTATCATGAAGGTGTAAAGATTAGTGCGACTATTGAAGATTCTGATTTTTATGAGAAACTTTTATCTCGTCAAATTCAATTCATGAATGGTGATATTCTTGTTGTGGATTTGGATATTGTACAGGTTTTTAATCAAGTTGCAAATACATTTGAAAACAAAAAATATATTGTTAGAAAAATTCACGAAATACAGCATCAATCCAAACAAGCACAGTTTGATTTTGATAATGATTAGCGTATGAAATTATTGCTGATGCCAAGAATATTTCTTTGAATAAATTATTAATTAGTTCAATTGTAAAAGTTGCACCTTAATGTATAGCATTATAGTACTAAGAAATCACATAAGTAAATGAAACAGACTACGATCAATGTTTTCAATTTGTTAAATAATAATAAGTTACTCGCTGATTTATCCGAGTTCAAGGAAGTAAACCCCAATTTCTTGTACAATGAATTGTCAATTGAAGATTTGTTAGTGCAATTTGATAATGCAAAAGAGATTATTTTACAGGCAATAGATAAAAATTACTTTGAGGAACGATTGACATTCAATAAGAGATCACAAATTGAAAATTTACTAAAGTCAATCATGGTCCAACTTCAACAACTAGCTCCCTATAAATTTAATGCTTCTAATTTGCGCGCTGTACCTATGGCGCAAGCTTTATATAATGGGGTGTCCAATTTAGCGGAAATTGTTGGCAGCTCAAGGCTGGAATAACGGTTTAATCCAGTTTTCAATTATTCTCAAGAGATTAAGGAGTTATCAAAACAGAAACGAGAACTTTCGAAGCTTTCGTTTGATTTCATGAGAGCTAATGAGCTATACAATCAAGGGAAATCTCAAATTGCGGCATTAGATATTGACTTGAAAAAATTGAATCAAGAAAAGAAGCAAATTCAAGTTGAATTAGCAAGTATTCAAAAATTGCGCAATGAGATAGAGGATTATAACAGAAAAGCTTCAAGGGCAGATCAAGAAATAGAGAACAGAAAAGTTAAAATTGTGGCATTTCAAGAAGCTACTAACGGTTATACTCTTAGGTTAAAAGAATTGGAATCTGAGACTACAGCTATTGTTTCAAAAGGTGATAAAATTGATGAATTGGTATTTCAGGCAGAACGAGCACTTAATCTTCAATCGGCTGTGGGTATAAGTGCAGCTTTCTCTTCCTATTACGAAGCGGCAAAGGAGAATGCAACTTTTAAAATTTATAAGTTCAAATTTAATTGGTGGATTGTTGGAGCCTTCTTTTTTTTGTTGATGGCTCTTGGTGTAACAATTTGGATTGTAGGTGGATGGTATATTGAAAAGCCAGATTCTGTTAGTTCAATTGTGGGTCGAATTGTTGCAGTTTCCATTTCAATAACTGGTGCGACTTTCTGTGCTAGACAATACGTTGGGCAGAAGAATATTCAGGAAGATTATGCCTACAAGTCAGTACTTTCAAAATCAATAATTGCATTTAAGGAAGAGATAAGAAAAAGAGATGATGCAAAAGTAGTAGATTACTTGACAACTGTTTTGGCGGAGATTCATAAAGATCCTCTAAGGAATAGAAACGAATTAATGGATAAACGAACGCCTGAGCTTCTTGACAAGATTTTTGATATAGTAATGAAAAAACAATAAAAAGCAATAAAATGCCATAATATGAGAGCACAAGTTCAATACAATGATTTTGTCGGCAGTGCGGCTGCTGATATTACTGATCACAGTGATTTATCGAAATTCTTGGTTTCACGAGGAGTAGACATAGTGCGGTATGATCCGGTCGGAGTGAGTTTTTACTCGGGATACGCACATAGTTTTCATGCGTCAATTATTTGCATTGATCGAAATAGATCAAGTGGAGATATCCCTTTTTTGGTTAACATTAGTTTTGAAGGCGATTTTGATAAAACAGAGTTTTTTAACTTGTTCAAGAGGTTCAATGTAATAGTGACTTTTAAAATACCAGGTTATAATCAATTTGAAATTGAAGAAGAAATTATGTTCGATGATAGATCATCATCCGAGGGCAAAGAATAGAGTTGATTTGTTTTTTCGTTGCTTCATTGTAAAATCAACATGTAGAGTTATATTTGGGTGAAGTTCCCTAAATTTGCATCACCTTTATGATCAACGATTCTATCGCTTTGCAAAGAAATCTTCAGGTGCAGAAGATTGGAAATGCTATTGTTTACCTTTCTTCTCGTGTCAAGGATTTGTCTAAAACCAAGCTCCTCAAGCTAGTTTACTTGTTGGATGAGATTTCCATTCGTAGGAGCGGTATTCCTATTTTCAATTTAACCTACAAGGTATGGAAGTTTGGCCCCGTTTCAGCAGAGTTGTACATTGACCTTTCTGAGGATCTTCATTTGATGAAAAACTATATTCAATTGGATTCTGAATCAAAGGTGTTTCAACCTATAACGAGTTTCTGTGATGACGAATTCTCTGAAAACGAGATTGAATTTATGGATTTTGTTATTGAAAAGTATGGTAACAAAAGTGCCTCTGAGTTAGTGAATTTAACGCATCATGAACATTCTCCATGGCACACAACAGCATTGGCTAATAACGTGCTGGAGCCCTTAGAAAATGAAACTTTGAGCTATACTGATTTTGTCATTGATATGAAACAATTGATTGCTCATGATAGTATTCGTTTGGCTTTATATAATGATTATGTCGCTCAGAACGGATATGCTAACAGAGGGTAATATTCTTTATTTCGATCCTTTCTATTTTAAAAATGGCAATCTTTCTAAGTCCAAATATTTTGTCCTTTTAAAGATTGTTGACAGCAACCTAGTCATTGCCTCTTTACCGACGAGTGTAGATGCGATTCCTGAAAAGTACGAGTTTGAACAAGGATGTCTTGAGCTTCCTGATATCAATTTTCATTGTTACGTGATACAACCAAATTTTCCGATCACGGAATGTGGCAAGTCTTTCCCTCTGAGAACTTTGCTATATGGTCATCAACTGGATGATTATTCTATCAAGACTCTAAATGATGTATATCCCGTGGAAGGGGTAGATTATATGATTTGGGGAAAGTTAAAGCAAGAAATTTTTCAATCTCTTCTTTCTTGTTT
>CALJKR010000061.1 GCA_937974555.1 uncultured Flavobacteriales bacterium
CTGCACAGTCCATATTGGTATGGTATGCATTCTGTTATGTTCGAATGTCGGGGAATAGAGGTTTTTGATTCAATTAGAATAGTAACTTTTATATTCGAATTTTCAATAAAGTTGATCATTTTTCTTTCGCAGTCTAAGCAATGGTTTGGAGGGACAAGGATCACTATTCGTTTGGTTTTAGTGTCAATATTCAAGTCATGCAAAAAATCAATCACTCTTTTATTTATCTCGGAATAACTACCCAGCGGACGTTGAGAATCTGGATTATTTAAGAAATAAGTTGCGCTAGCGCTTAAAAGTGATAACATCAAGATAATAACAATCACCTGATTTCTCTTTTTGATATTTGGCATGATATATTTGATTTTTACTGTACCAAAAGTTTTTTCGCATGAAATACCGGCCGCCGGCTAAGGTATATTCTAAAGTTTTTTTGGAATTGTCGAAGGGTGTATATAAAATTTTTAGTTGTTTGTCTTTCCTTGCAGAAAATGTAGAATCGCTGTATTGTATAGGAAGTCTTTCTAAATAGCATCTGTAGATCCCTTGCAAATTTTCCTCTAAAAACGCCTTTCCATAAATTTCCGCATGTTGGTCATTAAACGCTTTGTATTCTATTCTTTTTAACTTGTCTAATTTCTGACCTGATGAATTGCTTAGTTTTTCTGATTTGGCCTTAACCAAAACCGAACTCCACTTTTCTTTCTTAAAATCATAAAGCCAAACCAATTCGTTTATATCCATACTGACTACCAATAATCCCTGCGAATAAGATAAATTGGTCATGTGACTTAGCATACTGCCATCCTGATAAATTTCTGGATAGTTTAACTGCAAATCGCGCCATTTTTTTTTCTCAATATCAAATTCCCACAGAAAATTGAATTGCATTGGATATTTTCGATTTTGCATCTCGCGATTATCCACAACTTGAACTATAATTTTCTTTTCTTCAGGTATAAATATCACTGGCTGATTCGCTAAGAAATAGACTCCATCAACAATACTGTCTAATCGAATAAGCCCATGTTTTTTTTCTATGCAAAAAGAGAAATATTGATCATTACAAATGCAATAGTTTGCAGAGTCAATAAAATTTATGTGTTTTACATTTTTGAGTGGGAATGGGATGAGATAGTTTGCAATAACTGAATCTAACATTAAATTATAAATTTCAATTTTTCCTGATTTGTATAGTGCAAATTCAGGGTCATTGATTTTACTTACAATAATATCATGAGGCAATCCCATGCTCATTTTAGCGTTGGGTAGTGCGTAAGTGTCTAAAAAATACAATCCGTTATCACATGATTTTTCATTGAGGCAAGATTGCATTACAAGCAAAAGCGATATATATAAATTTAGTTTTAGCATCAATTTATTTAAAGCAGAACCCATCCTTTCTGAGCGCCTCGATTAAAGTAGGATCGGTAATCCTTGTGTTGTTTATTCTCATTTTTTCGATCTCTGATTGGCTGTAATTTGAAGTTAAAGCAATGGAGAAATGTTCGATTTGAGATCCGCATTTGCATTCAGTGATCAAGCAACAATCTTCATTTAGAGGATCAATATCACATTTTGCACCGCATGTACCATCGGGGCAATCGCAAGTCTGTATAGAATACACGACTGACTGAGTTTTAACATTCAGATTTTCTTTTTTGTTTAAATCATTGGTTTTTTCTTTGGAGCAACCAAAAGAAAAACTTATAAGAATTAAAATTTTCGGTATAAATGTTTTCATGTTATAAATTTATTGCAAAATAAATATAATAAAGGTAAAAAAAACACGAATTTAACAAAAAATACATAGCCCCGTTTATTTTTAAGAGGGGAATAAGTTGGACTGGACTGTTTGGTTTAAATGCTTGGCAATGAGCTGTATGACTAATAGAATAATATGTGATTATCGGATTAGAACGGAGGTGTTGAATTTATTAAAAATATAATTCCATAGCACTTGGTGAAAAAAATCGAATTATCGCTTTCGTCTTCAAGCCCTTTCATTTTCTTAGAAAAAAACTCAACTTCCTATCCAAATAAGACACTCACCAATTCATCCACGCGGCCTACTTTGATGATTTCAATCTCTTTGTTATCGGCCTCTTTGTTGAACTTGGAAATGATAATCTTCTTCATTCCCAATTTGGCAGCTTCGGCAATGCGTTGATCGATTCGGGAAACGGGTCGTATTTCTCCATTGAGTCCAACTTCGCCAGCATAACAGGTTTGTGCGGGCAATGAAATGTCCTCATTGCTGCTCATAACCGCGGCAATGACCGCCAAATCCATTCCAGGATCTTCCAAACGCATTCCTCCAGCGATATTCAAGAAAACATCTTTCATTCCCAATCGGAATCCGCACCTTTTTTCAAGAACGGCCAAAAGCATATTCAATCTTCTCAAATCAAATCCTGTGGTACTTCTTTGCGGAGTACCATAAACTGCTGTACTCGCCAACGCCTGTATTTCAATAAGCATAGGACGCATGCCTTCCAGAGCGGCGGAGATGGCAGAACCGCTGAGCTCATTGGTGTGTTGTTGTATAAGCAATTCACTGGGGTTAGAGACCTCTCTCAATCCCGAGCCTTGCATTTCATAGATGCCCATTTCATTGGTCGAACCAAAGCGATTTTTTGTCGTTCGTAACAAACGATAGATGTGTTGTCTATCTCCCTCAAAGAGCAATACCGTATCCACCATGTGCTCCAATAATTTGGGACCTGCGATGGATCCTTCTTTGGTGATGTGGCCAATCATAAAAATGGCAACGTTGTCCTGCTTGGCAATTTTTAATAGTCGGGTGGCACACTCACGGATTTGAGAAACACTTCCTTGCGCACTCTCAATATTTGGACTGTACAAGGTTTGTATGGAATCGATGATCACCAACTTGGGTTTGATCTGGGCTATGTGGGCTTCAATATTTTCCACATTGGTTTCCATCAATAACCAACAATTGGGATTGTTGAGTCCCACGCGATCAATGCGCATTTTTATCTGCTCTTCACTTTCCTCGCCAGAAACATACAATACTTCAATGTGGCTTTGCTGAAGAGCCAATTGAAGCAATAAGGTTGATTTACCGATGCCGGGCTCTCCGCCAAATAGGATCAAGCTTCCAGGTACAATGCCATGGCCCAACACGCGATGCAACTCTTGATCAACAACAGGATAACGCTCAAAAATTTGAGCCTCTAACTCTTCAACCTTTTTGGCTGGATGGGCATGGATACTGAGTTTAGGTGCAACAGCAGCCGAGGATTTATCACGCTGAACTACTTCTTCCTCAAAGGTGTTCCATTCACTACAGGAGGGACATTTGCCGGCCCATTGCGGTGATTGGTGTCCGCAGTTTCTGCAGAAAAATGCTGTTTTGGTTTTCGCCATGTGGTAAAGATAAAAGGCGATATTCAAGGGGGCTTTCTTATATTCGAAAAAATTTATGAAACGCGCCCTTTTACGTATCCTGCATTATGGCCGCAAACACTACTGCAATGTGTGTTGCGCGCATGTTCGTGAGTGGATAAAGGTGGGTTTGGACAACGAAGTTTTCAACAACCATATCATGGTAGGAGCGGGACGCAGGAAACGGGGTTGTCCCGTTTGTCACAGCACAGACCGTGATCGTTTGATGTTGGATTTTGTTCAAGATTATTTTAAATCTCATCCGCAATCCAAGGATTTTTCTTTGTTGCACATCGCTCCGGAATCTTATCTGATTTCCCTTTTAGATGAGGGAGTTAAAGATTATTTTCGAGGCGATGCTTTTGCACCGGGTTATGCCTACGATACAAGTAAGACTGAGGCCATGGATATTCAACAATTGCGATTTGAAGATTGCACTTTGGATTGGGTAATTGCCAATCACGTGCTGGAGCATGTGGCAGATGATCACAGGGCGATGCAAGAAATTTTCCGGGTGCTAAAGCCAGGCGGACGAGCAGTGTTGCAGGTTCCAATGGCATTGGATTTAGCTGAAACCATTGAAGCGCGTGATGAAAAGGATTTGGAAAAGGTGACTGGACAATATGATCACCGCCGCCTGTATGGCTTGGATTATTTATTGAAATTGCAAGCCATGGGTTTTCAAGTAGAGGAATGGCAATCTAAAAAAGACAATCAAAAAATGGGTTTCAATCCCAATGAGAGTGTCATTCAAGCGATAAAAGCAAAGGCATGAAAAGGTTATTGAAAATAGCACTTTATTTCCTGATTCCTTTGTGTGGTGTCGCAGTAACTCTCTATATGCTGACCAGTTCCAATTGGAATCTATACCAACCGAAATTGCCCAAGCATAAAAGGCAATTGATCATTGGTAATTCGCATCCTGAGTGTTCACTCATCGAAACGGATACATGCACTTTTGTAAATCTTGGAAAATCAGGAGAGTGTTTTTATTATTCGGTGCGCAAAGCCGATTGGATCATTTCCAACAATCCACAAATCAAGGAGGTTTGGATTGAAATCGCGGCCAATCAATTGATGCCCCATATGAATCAATGGATTCATGATGTGGATTATGAACAAAGAACTTTATTGTCGTTTCCTTTCCTCATGGAGATCAATTGGGAATGGGGGGCTTGGTATCAGGCTCCCTCGGCTTCGATGCAGACCAAATTGGTGCAGGCCCGAAGGTACCTTGGCGCAATACTTCGGCCCCAATGGACAGCGGATCGTGACCTTTTAAAATGGGGCAATTATAGAGAAATGAAAGGGCGAAGTGCTAAGTTTGAGAGTCCGGATAAAGTAGAACAGTCGACAGCATTTCAACCCGATATAGAGAATTGGAATGCGCTGCTATCTTTTTGTGAACGAATGCAACAATTGGGAATTGAAGTCCATGTTTTTCAGTCTCCAGAATTTGAGCGAGCCGATGGATATCGCAAGATGGTGGAATTTTGTTCAACTCAAAAGTTGCCCGTAGATGAATACCATGACATCTTGTTTGATATACATGACACGACATTGTTTTACGATGCCAGTCATTTGAATAGCCGCGGCGCCCAGGTTTTCACCGCTGCATTTGTAAATCAATTAGCGCATTAATTTCACCATGAAGGTTTTCTTGGAGAATTGAGAATCTTTCTGAGAATTGAGGTATTGCAATTCGACCAAATACATGCCGCTGGGCATTTCCATTCCACTGGCGTGATTGCCATCCCAAAATTCCTCTGTACCCAAAGCTTTAATCAACTGACCATCTTTGTATACCGCCCAATGGCTACGAGCCCAGGTTGGAAGGCTCTCCATGGGTGAAAAGACATCGTTGAGTCCATCTTGGTTTGGCGTAAAGACATTGGGGATTTGAGACCAATCAAAGAAGTTCATCGTCGGAATTTCATTGGCAACGAATTCAAATTCGGTTATGCTTTGTTGGGTCTCTTCGATGGGTGTTTCTTCAGGCGCGCTCTGTTTCTCGTTCTGATTCTCGTTCTGATTCTCGTTCTGATTCTCGTTCCTGGAGTTTACAGAACCATTGTAGGGAAACATAGAATAACTAGCCTCGCGGGGTGTCTCTTGTTCTTCATCCAACACAATAATGGATGGCGCTTCTTCCGGGGCATTTGGAGTCGATGGAATATCGTTTTTTGTTGGGACAGAAACTGGCACCGGTTTCGGTGCTGTTGGGGCAGAAGCCATGGAAGTAGGACCAACCGGCACCGATGTTGAAACCTCGGAATGAGTGGCCACTCCCCATGTAAGTCCCGCGATAATAAGCGCTGAGCAAGAGGCTATCCCCCATTTTTGAAAAGATTTCCATCTTCTTTTGCTTTGGATGGAATTCCAACTACCGGTTGGAGGAAGTTCTTCCGCTTGTTGAACACGTGAGATCCAATTTTCTTTTTTCATGTCGATACCTTTTTTTCCAATGCAGCCAACTTTTCTTGAAGGCGAAGTTTGGATTTTAAAAACTGTGTTTTGGAGGTACTCTCGGAAATCCCCAATTGCTGAGCAATTTCTTGGTGAGAGAAACCTTCAATGGCAAATAAATTAAATACCGTTCTGTAACCCAAGGGTAGTTCGGCGATGCACTTGAGAATGTCAGCGGTATTCATGGGATTCAGGATTTCATCAACCGAGGCGTCACGCACTTGAGCCAATTCTGCGGTTTCCAATGTCCACATCTTTTTGTTCTTTTTCAAGTGATTGATGCATTGATTGACCGTGATTCGTCTTATCCACCCACCCAAGGGCCCCTCTTTTCGCCAAGATTTCAGCTTCGTAAAGGTGATGATCATGGCTTCATGAAATACATCCTCTGCTTCTTGTTGGTTGGGCAGATACCGTTTGCAAACGGCAAACATCTGACCTGAAAACCGCTCATACAAAAGCTTTTCTGCTTTTCGGTTTCCAGACAAACACTGTTCAGCCAATTCTAAATCCGTCATTCTCAATATTAGGAGGTACAATCCTACAAAAAAGTTGCTTGGGTTAACGAAAAAATGCGTTACGTTTAACATGAAAAACCACCCGTTCATAGCATTTTCATTCTTACATTTGCACGCTAACCCAAAAAATATGAAAAAACATTTACTAAGTGTATTTGCAATGGCATCGGCTCTTATGGCCAGTGCACAATGCAACGAAGTGATCATCTCTGAAATAGTTGAGGGATGGAGTAACAACAAAGCTGTTGAAATTTACAATCCAACGGCCACTGCCAAAGACATGACAGGTTACGGTATTGTACGTTTCTCTAATGGTAGTGCCTCTTATGGAAACATTACCTATTTCGACGGATTGACCATTCAACCCAATGATGTATTGGTGGTTGTATTGGACAAACGTGATTCTTTGGGAACAGGATTGGAAGCTCCTGTGTGGGACGAATTGCAGGCTGCTGGAGATTTCTTTGCTAATCCAACGTATGACAATGGTGTATGGGCGATGTACTTCAATGGTAACGATGCCTTGGCAATTGTAAAAGATCAAGGTCAAACCTTGGTTGATTTGTTTGGAAGAATTGGTGAAGGAACCGGTTTTGGTGGATGGAGCGCTTACGCTACTGACACAACGGGAGCTCCTTTGTATGCTTCTCAAGACCACACTTTGTTACGTAAGGGCAATGTGACTTCAGGTATTACAACCAACCCATCTACTTTCGATGTGTTTGCACAGTACGATACCTTGTCTGCCAATACTTTTGACAACTTGGGTTTCCATACTTGTGATTGCGCTGCAGGCGTGAGCGAGAAGGAAGCGGTACAATTGTCTGTGTATCCAAACCCCATCCAAAACGGTATGATCAGCATCGTGGCTCAAACCGGGATTGAATCTGTGATGATGTATGATATCAATGGTCGTTTGGTTGCTGCTCAATACAATGTAAATGACAGAATGACCCGATTCAACGCGGAAGGTGTAAATGCCGGTATGTATTGGATCGAAGCCCGTATGCAAGACGGAACGCGAATAAGAAAGAATTTGATCAAATAACCAAAAGGGGCGCAAGCCCCTTTTTTTTCCATAGCATAAGATGAAAAGAATCTTACTTTTTGTTTTGGTATTGTTCTCTGCTCCAGCATGGTCTCAATATTTGGGGATAGTGACTGGGGTTGTTAAAGATGCTTTGACCAATGAAACCATTCCATCCGCGGTGGTGGTTTGGGGTGATAAAAAAGATCAGGGATTGGTGACCGAAATTGATGGTACTTTCAAATTGGAGATGCCTTATGGCAATCAAAAATTGTACTTTTCTGCAGTGGGTTACGTAGAGCAGACAGTGGATGTGATTGTAGGAAGGAACGGAGCCAATGTAGAAATCCAATTGGTTTTGCAGAATCAAAAGGAGTTGGTCATTGTTACGGATTTGGCTGTAGGCAGAAAGGTGCCTGTGGCGTATTCCAACATCGACATGAAAAGAATCGATGAGGAGTTGTCGGGTAGAGAGATGGCCACTTTGGCCAACACAACGCCAGGAGCTTATGCAACAAGAGCAGGAGGAGGAGATGGAGACGCGCGCGTAACTATCCGTGGTTTCTCTGGACCCAATGTCGCAGTAATGCTAGATGGGGTTCCGGTCAATGACATGGAAAACGGAACCGTATATTGGAGCAATTGGTTTGGATTGGATTTGGTTACCCAAACCACCCAAATACAGCGAGGGTTGGGTGCTTCCAAATTGGTGATTCCCGCTGTCGGTGGTACGATGAACATCATCACTCGCGGTATCGAATCCAAAAGAAGAATCCAAGTGAGACAGGAATATGCCTTTGGAGCCTTTGGAAGAACGTCCATCGGAATGAATACAGGAAAACTGAAGAACGGCTGGGCCTTCTCATTTGCAGCCTCTTTAAAAGATGGAAAAGGCTGGGTGGATGGAACCGACACGCGCGGATTTTTTGGATTCTTCAAAGTGGAGAAAAAGCAAGGCAATCATTTGTTGAGCTTCTATGCCCTGGGTGCTCCCCAAAGACACGGACAGCGCACAAGAACAGATGCGATTGCGATGTATTCTCATCAATTGGCCAACGATTTGGGTGCGCCTACCACGTACAACTTGAACTCGGCCAATCCCAATGCGCCCATTTTTGAAGGAGGGGTAAACTACAACCCTGATTTGGGTTATCTATCGCGATATGACTTCACCAATGGTGAAAAATCCAACGTCGACATTGCACGCCCTTTCAATGCACGTCAAAATTTTTACTTTAAACCCCAAATGTCGTTGAAAGACATTTGGAGCATCAATTCCCATAGTTTCCTTTCCACGGTGGCTTATGTTTCCATCGGTAATGGTGGAGGTGCTAGATGGGCAAACAATCCTACAGCTTTAGACTATAATGCCGATGGGTCACTTAATATTCAGCAATTTTATGATGCCAACTCCGGCGCGACACCACCTTTATTTACAGGGCCTGATTATAATATCAATAATCAAATTTCCACCACGGAAAGATATGTAGTCAGTAATTATGTAAAAGCCAGTATGAACAACCACCGTTGGTATGGTGCCATTAGTACCTACAGCAATGAGATCAATGAGAATTGGACTGCTTCTGGCGGATTGGATTTGAGAATGTACAAAGGAAGTCATTATGCACAAGTCGTTGATTTGATGGGGGCAGATTATTTTTGGAATAGAGGAATCAGTTCTTCGGGCAGCCCATATTATGACAGGAATGATCCAAGTGTCGTAAAACGTGTTGGAGACAAAATTGATTACAACAATGACGCTTTTCTACGTTGGGGCGGATTGTTTGGACAAGTGGAATATACCCAAAAAAGGTGGGTGGCTTTCTTTAGCGGATCGGTAGCCACTACAGGCTATAAAAGAACTGATTATTTCTTGCCAAAACAAATAGAAATTGCTGGCGAAAAATATAATGTTGGATATGACTCGCCGAATGATTCCGGGGGGTTAAATCCAATGGATACGATGTATGTTAATGGGCAGGCGATTTACAGCGGAATGCCGGGTGCTGAATACCAAACTACAGGTTGGTACTATCGTCCGACATTCACCACCAAAGCAGGAGTGAAGTATACAGTTGATGAAAATCTTTCCATATTTGGAAATGGGGGATATTTGGATAAAGCACCGCAGTTCAATCAAGTCTATAATAATGGCAACAGGCGATTTGCAAATATTGAAAATGAAAAAATTACAAGTTTTGAATTTGGAATGAATTGGAAGTTTTCTAAGTTGGCAATGAATGTGAATGCCTATAATACGATATGGAAAAATAAACCATACTCAAAAGGTATTTCTGTCAGAGATCCCAAAGACCCGACATCTTTTTTGAATGTAAATATTCAGGGGATGAATGCCCGTCATGCCGGTTTGGAGTGGGATGCAGCTTTGAAATTAACGGATCGATTGACTTTGGAAATGTTAGCGTCATTTGCGAACTGGAAATGGACAAGTGGAGATACTGTGTATTTGTTTGATGATTCAAATAATCCAGTATATTTTGAGAATTCAACTGAGCAGTACTACATAGTTTACGATGCAAGGAATGTCCACGTCAGTGATGCGGCACAAACCCAGTTTGGAGCCATGTTGCGCTATGAGTGGAAAAATGGATCCTATGTGAAAGCACGATATACCTATTTTGATCGCTACTATGCTGATTTTAACCCATTTTATTTGAATGGAGATAACGCAGGAAGAGATTCATGGAGAATCCCTGCTTACGGCACAATGGAATTGCATGCTGGTTACAGTATCACCGATGCTTGGAAAACCCGTTGGGATTTCAGAGCAAGTGTATTTAATCTATTTAATGATTTATACATTACGGACGCAAAAACCAATGATGATTATGCTTTGTATACACAAAAGCCAGGAGATTTTACATCTCGTTCTGCGGGTGTGTACGTGGGTCAACCCCGTTGGTTCAGTTTGTCTGTAACCGCAACTTTTTAAAATTTGAAAATTAGTCCAATGAAAAAAATAATTTTAATGTTTTCGATGTTGGTGTCCATGGCGGCATCAGCTCAGGTGGTCATCAATGAAATTGATGCCGACCAAACCGGTACGGATGCAACAGAGTTCATCGAGTTGAAAGGTGCACCCGGTGCCTCTTTGAATGGGTATGTTCTGGTGATGTTCAACGGTTCAGGAAATACTTCCTACAACGCCATTGACTTGACTGGTAGTTCTATTCCTGCTTCGGGTTATTTTGTGGTAGGTAACGCTGCTGTTCCCAATGTAAACATCATTATCAATGGTAACTCATTACAAAATGGTGCAGATGCCGTGGCCATTTATCAGGCAGCAATTTCAGCTTGGCCCAATGGCACTGCTGTTTCGGCTACCGGTCTAGTTGATGCTTTGGTTTATGGTACGGACGATGCGGATGCAACGACATTGTTGAGCACTTTGACTCCGGGTCAACCACAGGTGAATGAAGGAGCGGCTTCAGCTACTTTGAATAATGCTTCTGCGCGTATCCCAGATGGTGGTGCTCCTTTTGCAAGTTCAACTTACGTAGCCCAAGCTCCAACTCCCGGCGCTTCAAACTCAGGAGATATCTTGGGATGTATGGATGCTACGGCTTGTAATTATGATGCCAATGCTACTACTGACAATGGCTCATGCTTGATGCCTGGAGACGCTTGCGACGATGGCAATATCAATACTGCCGATGACACTTACGATGCAGGTTGTGTTTGTTCTGGTGTTGCAGCTGGATGTACAGACGCCGCGGCTTGTAACTACGATGCTACTGTTTCTGTGGACAATGGTACTTGCTTCTTCGTGGGTGATGTGTGTAATGATAACAATGCAGGAACCATCAATGATGTGGTAGATGCAACATGTACTTGTGTCGGCGAACCTTCTGGCGCAAGCACCATTTTGTTGGCGCAACAAGCAGGTGCTGGAGCCAATGTGACCATCACCGGTATCGTAACCAACGGAACGGAAATGGGTAACGTGGTTCGTTACATCCAAGATTTCGGCGGTGGTATCGCGGTTTATCCAGGTACTGCTTGGACTACTTTCCCAGCGCCCAATCGCGGTGATCAAGTGACCATTACCGGTACTTTGACGTCTTTCAGCGGTTTACTTGAAATGGGTCCAACCATCACAAGCGTTACGGTAAATGCAACCAACCAACCCCTTCCTACACCGCAGTTGGTGACTCCTTCTCAATTGGGTGAGTCTTATGAAGGTGAATTGGTAACGATTGAAAACGTGGTGTTTGATTTGGCAGGTTCTGCTATTTCAGGAAACTCAACCTATGGATTCAATGCCAATGGTCAAACGGGTATTATTTATGTTCGCACGGGTAGTGTTTTGGTCGGCCAAAACCTTCCAGCAAGCCCCATCACTTTGGTGGGTATTTTGTCTCAATATGATCCTGCGGCTCCTTATGATGCAGGTTACCAAGTTTTACCTCGTGATGAAAATGACTTTATTCTTCCTCCAGGTGTTGCCATCATTGGCCAAGTGGTTCAATCCAATATCACGACAACTTCTTTTGATTTGACTTGGACAACCAACAATCCTGGCGATAGCCAAGTGAATTTTGGCTTAACCACTGCTTTGGGAGATTCTGTCGAGGTGGTAGAGAGTGTAACGGGTCATACGGTAACGGTAAGCGGTCTTGAGCCTGGTACCATTTACTATTGTTCAGTTACATCCAGCAATGCAGATGGATCGAGCACTTCAACGGTTCGCCCTTATGCTACAAAGTCTTTGAGCTCAGGTGATATCCGTGTTTATTTCAACCGCTCAGTGGACGTGTCTTATGCTACAACAGAGCAAGCGGTAAGCATCGGTGCCAATTCAAACGATAGCATCGCAGCCTACATCAATAGAGCCAATGAGACTTTGGAATTGGCGTTGTACAATTTCACAGATGATCCCATTATTGCCAACGCGATCAACGCACGTTATGATGCTGGTGTTCAAATCAGAATCGTGGCGGATGGTTCAACTGCACAGGCCGGTTTGACTTTGTTGAATCCCAATATCCCTGTATTGGAGCGTATCAATACCACGGGAACCGGTATCATGCACAATAAGTTTATGGTTATCGATGCGGACAATGCAGATAACGCATGGGTATGGACGGGTTCTATGAACTGGACCGATGGCAATATGTATAACGACTTCAACAACATCATCATTTTCCAAGATCAATCCATGGCTCGTGGATACCGTTTGGAGTTTGAAGAGATGTGGGACGGCAGTGGTGCTTTCCCTGGAAGTTCTACTGGAAATTTTGGTAGCCAAAAAACAAGCAATACACCCACGCAATATGTATTGGGTCCCAATGATACCAAGGTTGAATCTTATTTCTCTCCAACGGACAACGCCAATGGTGCGATCATCAAGACCATTCAAACTACCGATGCCAACTTGGATTATGCTGTTTTGGCCTTTACTCGTCAAGATATTGCCGATGCCATTATCGGAGAAGATGATTTGTTCTTGGTATTGGTTCGTGGTATCATCGAGCAAACTTCAGATCCCGCTTCTGAGTACACTTACTTGCAAACGGCGGGTCAGGATGTTCACTCTCACGAAGGGGTGACTTATGATCTACACCACAAATATTGTATCGTCGATCACAGCACGTTGGACTCAGATCCTACAGTATTGACGGGTTCTCACAACTGGAGTAGCGCCGCGCAAACGACCAATGACGAAAACACCGTTGTTGTCCATGATGCACGTGTAGCCAATTTGTACCTTCAAGAGTTTATGGCTCGTTGGGGAGTAACCGGTGTGGAAGAAAACAATCAGGATGCATTGAATGTTTTCCCCAACCCGGCCCCTCAAACGGCATGGATTGGATTGCCACGCGGTGAAGGCAATGCTACCGTAACGATCTTAGATATGAATGGAAACCAAGTGAAGCAAGTGAAAATCCAAGAGGGCATGAATCAAGTGACTTTGGATGGAATGGCCAGCGGATCTTATATTTTCCATGTGGTTTCTACCAACAAGACTTGGAACAAAACGGTGGTTGTTCAATAATAATAACGACCATGGGATATAAAAATGGGACTTCGGTCCCATTTTTTTTTGAATCCACTTCTGGATTTTAATAAGTCTTTGCAATGGCTTTAAATCTTTTCAAGGTTCGTCCTAGTTTCGAAACATGAAGGTTCATTTGATTGCCATCGGCGGAAGTGCCATGCACAATTTAGCGATTGCGTTGCACGAAAAGGGTTTGACAGTATCTGGAAGTGATGATGAAATTTTTGAACCCAGCAAGTCTCGACTGGATAAAAGGGGGATTCTTCCGCAATCCATGGGATGGGATGATGCCAGAATTACCTCAGATTTGGATGCGGTGATTGTGGGCATGCATGCCCGCGCCGATAATCCGGAATTGATGAAGGCGCAAGCCTTGGGATTGAAAATCTATTCCTACCCTGAGTATTTGTACGAGCAAACCAAGGATAAAATTCGTGTGGTGATTGGCGGCAGTCATGGCAAAACCACCATTACTTCGATGCTCTTGCATGTGTTGAAAGCCGCCAATGTGGATACCGATTATATGGTGGGTGCGCAGTTGGCGGGTTTTGACTGCATGGTAAAACTGTCACATGATGCCAAGGTAGTGGTGTTGGAAGGCGATGAATATCTTTCGAGCCCCATCGACCTTCGTCCCAAATTCCATTTGTATCATCCGCACGTGGCGTTGATTTCAGGAATTGCTTGGGATCACATCAATGTGTTTCCCACATTTGAAAAATATGTGGAGCAGTTTGATATTTTTATCGATTGCATTGAGCCGGATGGTCATTTGATATACGCGTCGGAAGACAAAGAAGTATTGCAATTGGCCACCAAACCCCGACATCGTAAATTAAATACCGCCGGATACGGCGTTCATCCGCACAAAGTAGAAAATGGGGTGACCTATTTGGAGACCCAAATGGGATGGATTCCATTGAAAGTATTTGGAAACCACAACCTCCAAAATCTAAATGGTGCTTTGGGAATTTGCCGCATCTTGGGTATTTCCGATGATGTTTTTTATCCGGCAATCTCTACTTTCGAAGGGGCGTCCAAAAGATTGGAAATTGTGGCCAGAAGAAATCAAGGCATTGTATTCAAAGATTTTGCGCATTCGCCATCAAAATTGAAAGCCACGAGCTCAGCTGTAAAAAAACAATTCCCCAATCACCGCATTGTCGCTTGTATGGAGTTGCATACTTTCAGTAGCTTGAATGCTGAATTTTTGCAACAATATGCCCATTGTATGGATGAACCAGATGTGGCAATTGTGTATTTCAATCCGCACACCATCGCGCACAAAAGATTGTCGCCCATTACCATTGAAGATGTGAAAAATGCCTTTCAAAGAGAGGATTTGATTGTTTTGACTGATGCGTCTTTGGTAGAAATGATTTTGATGGAAAGTGACTGGGAACGCACTCATTTGTTGTGGATGACCAGTGGCAATTTTGACGGCATTGAAATAGCGGAACTGGCACAACAGCTCCCAATGGATTAATGATTATCTTGTTGTCATGAAAAGACAGAAGGTAATGGTTTCGGGGTGCTTTGATTTGCTTCACAGCGGTCATGTTGCATTTTTGGAAACCGCAGCTTCGTTTGGTGAGTTGCATGTGTGTTTGGGAAACGATGAAAATATTCTTCAATTAAAAAACAGACCGGTCGCTCAAACGCAAGAAGAGCGTGCCTATATCGTAGGCGCCTTGTCTTGTGTGCACGCCGTGTACATTGACAAGGGAATGGGGAAGTTGGATTTTTTAGAGGAGATGGACCTTATCAATCCAGATGTTTTTGTGGTGAATGAAGATGGGCATGATGAGGCCAAGCAACATTTATGTCAACAGCGGAACATTGAATACAAAGTTTTAAAACGGACCCCGCATCAAGGATTGCCCGCTCGTTCTACCACTGCAATAAGAGAAAAACAATCATTGCCTTACCGTATCGATTTGGCTGGAGGATGGTTGGACCAGCCATTTGTATCCAAGTACAATCCGGGGCCGGTGATCACACTGAATATTTGGCCAACACAATCTTTTAACGATCGAAGCGGCATGGCAACGTCCACACGCAAGTCAGCCACCCATATTTGGGGGAATCAATTCCCTCCGCTTGAAGAGGAATTGATTGCCAAAATACTTTTCTCTTTTGACAATCCTCCTGGGACTGAACAAATTTCAGGCAGCCAAGATGCCATTGGTCTGGTTTATCGGGGTGTCAACAAATTGGATTATAAAGGAGAATATTGGCCTTGTAAAATCACACAATGCTTGAATGAAGAAATATTGCGATGGTTGGAGTCCAAGTTGTACTTGGTGCCACTTTCACCTCGGGCCGGTGGCTTTGAAGTATTGTCGCAATTCGAAATAAAATCAGAGGCTGTTGCTCGATTGTCTTTGGCAGCAGAAAATACCTGGAAGGCCATTATGGACATGGATACTGCTGCATTGGGATCGGCGATGAAAGCCTCATTGGATGCACAATTGGAGATGTTTCCTCTGATGTGGAATGATGAAGCGCAATCGGTGGTGAATCAATTTCCTACAGAAGTCATGGGATACAAAATTTCTGGAGCAGGCGGTGGTGGTTATATCGTGGCCGTGTCCGATAAGCCTATTGAAAATGCAACTCAAATCAAAATTAGATTCACACGATGAAGACCAATCCCATAGTATTTCCCGCAGTCGTCAGTTTGTTCTTCTTGTGGGCCTTTGCTCACAATTTGAATCCGGTTTTAATCGCCAAATTGAAAGGCTCTTTTTCACTCAGTGATGCGCAGTCTACTTTGGTGGACAGCGCATTTTATATTGCCTATTTTGTGATGTCGATTCCTTCTGGATGGTTGATTCAACGATGGGGTTACAAGCGGGTGATTGTTTTGGGGCTGTTGCTTTTTGCTTTGGGTACGTTGTCGTTTGTTCCTGCCGCTTGGCTCAATCAGTATGCTTTTTTCTTGTTGGCTCTGATGATGATTGGTTTGGGCATCACCATGCTGGAGGCCGCTGCCAATCCATTGGTCACTGAAATATCAGCGGAGAAGGAACGTTCATTTAGATTGAATTTGGCCCAGAGTTTCAATGGACTCGGTGCTGGAGTGGCTGCAGCTTTGGGTGGATATTTATTGCTGGGTGATGGAAACGATGGTACCTCTGCAGTGGTGATTCCATTTGCGGTGTTGGGCGTTTTTATTTTGTGTATCGCGGGTGTGTTTGCAGTTCTTCCGCTGAATGTTACGGTGAATGCGCATGACCATGAAATGGTTGGTGGTTCTCCTTGGAAATCCAAAAAATTTGTGGGGGCGGTCATTGCTCAATTTTTTTACGTGGGTGCCCAAATAGGTGTCGCCAGTTTCTTTATTCGATACGCCCAATCGTACCTGGGACACTCGCAACAAGATTCAGCTTATTGGCTATCCATGGGATTGATTCTTTTTATGACAGGAAGATTTATTGGAACAGGGTTAATGCGCAAGTTCAAATCCCATCAGCTTCTTAGCTACTTTGCCTTGGGTGCCATTGTCGCAACGGTTGGGGTTATTGCGGTAAATGCGTGGTCCATGTATTTTTTGCTGTTGGTTCAATTTTTTATGTCCATCATGTTTCCCACCATTTTTTCTTTGGGAGTGGAAAATTTGGGAGGACTAAAGGCCAAGGGTTCTGGTTGGATTGTGATGACCATTTCTGGAGGGGCGCTTTTTCCTTTTATAATGGGTAAGGTCAGTGATGCTTGGGCATTGAATGCGGCATATTTGATCCCGTTGATTTCGTTTTGGGTGGTTGCATTGTATGGTTTTTACTACAATAAGTTGAAGTCATGATGCGGTATGTTTTTTTTCTGGATTTGGTAAATGATGACCAATTGATCAGCGAGTATGAACGCCATCATGCTGCCGTTTGGCCGGAGGTGGAACAACAAATATTGAAAAGTGGCGTTGTGTATTGTAGCATACATCGACTTTCCAATCGTTTGGTTTTGATGGTGGAATCGTTGGAGGAAATGGATTGGTCAGCCAAGTCCGCTTCTGACGCGCTTCATGCACCCACGCAAGAATGGGAAACGTTGATGTGGAAATACCAACAAGCCATTCCTGGATTTGAAGGGCAAGGGAAATGGCAATTGGCGAAGAAAATTTATGAATTGAAAAAATCGTAGTGTATGAGATATGTTTGGATGACGATGTTGTTGGTTTTGGGAATCCAAGGATTTTCGCAAATGAAATTATGGGAAGCATCAGAGGCGGCCTATTTGTCCAAGCGTGGGGTGCAAGAATTTTATTTGAAATCTTCAGATACCATCCAGGATTTATCCAAACCCAATTCCAATTACGTGACTCATGGCTTTTGCTCTCGCACCGGAAAGCCCAAACTTTTATTGATCCATGGGATCACAGGCACGGCCTTGATGCATTATTACTACACCATGGATTACCTGCGCAAAGATTTTGACGTGGTGGCCATTGATCTGCGGGGACATGGACAGACTGTGAATGATACAGTGGATTTTTCTATTGATGCCCAAGTAGAATTTGTGGCTGATGCGCTCTATGAACTGTCGCGACAATTCAGCGACCCCAGTTTTGAGGAGGTAATCGTTGTGGGGCATTCCTATGGTGGGGTGGTGGCAGCCTCATTGGCTGAGAAACATCCAGATATGGTCCAGAAACTGATTATTTATGATTCTCCGGTAGGGCAATATACCAGCAGAACATTGGATAGCTTGGCTGTGGCCAATGGTCTGCCCAATGGGGAAGCCATTCTTTCGCCCCGCAATTACAAAGACTATTGTGTGCGAATGAAAGTTGGACAATACCGATTGAAATGGGTGCCCAAATTGTCGGTGGCCAATAAGGCCATTGAAAGATATTTTGAGCCTCGGAGAAAGGAGCAGATGGGCATGATCAATTATTTGCGGAGCAAAGAGGAGTACCTCTTCAACCACAAATACAATTGGAAATGCAAGGTGCTTTTGCTTTGGGGTGAGAATGACCAAATTGTTCCCTTGAGAACAGCCAAGGCCATTCAAAAGGCCTACTCCGATTATTATGGCAAGGAGATGGAATTGTTTGTCTATCCCAAGACGGGGCATGTCATGTCCTTGGAACGTCCCAAGAAATTTGCAAAATTTCTCAAAGCCAATGCCACAGTTAAGACGTACCGAACTGTGGGGACTCCGAGCTTTTAAACTAGCTTTGCATCATGATTAGTTTAGCTGAAATTGGATCGTGCTTCATGGTTTTGTTCGCCGTGATTGACATCATCGGTAGTATCCCGATTATCATCGATATTAAAAATAAAACGGGAAATATTCAACCGGTAACAACCACCTTGGTGTCCATGGTGTTGATGATCGTGTTCTTGATCGGTGGTGAGACTGTATTGAGTTTGTTTGGGGTGGATGTATACAGCTTTGCGGTGGCAGGGGCATTTATCTTGTTTTTTATTGCATTGGAAATGATTTTGGGAATTCAACTATTCAAGCAAAAAGAAGGGCTCACTCACGTGGCGAGTATCGTTCCTTTGGCTTTCCCTACCATTGCAGGGGCTGGTACCATCTCTACGTTGATTTCATTGCGTGCGGAATATCAAATGATCAACATTATTGTAGCCATTCTACTCAATATCCCCATTATTTACATCGTCTTGCGATTGTCAGGCCGATTACAAAAGGCCTTGGGTCCAGGAGGGATTGCGGTGATTGAAAAGGCTTTTGGAATTATTCTTTTGGCTATCGCAATTAAATTGTTTTCTAAGAATTTGGGGGTTTTGATTCAATGAGTTCGCCCATTGTTTTTTTATTCGCAGATGGCGCTGCAAGCGGGAATCCAGGCCCTGGTGGATTTGGAACTTTGCTCAGAAGCGGCAAGCATGAAAAGGAAATGTCTGGTGGCTTTAGACGAACCACCAACAACCGAATGGAATTACTGGCCGTTATCACCGGTCTTGAAGCATTGACAACCAAACCTTGTCAGGTTACCGTGGTTTCAGATTCCAGATATGTGGTAGATGCGTTTGAAAAAAATTGGATTGGTGGTTGGCAAAAAAGACAATGGAAGAATGTCAAAAATCCGGACCTCTGGAAAAGATTAATTGCCGTTGTCGGACAGCACAAGGTTTCTTGGAAGTGGATCAAGGGCCATGCCGGCCATGCGGAAAACGAAAGATGTGATCAGCTGGCCGTCCAAGCGCGCCTCAAAGGCGGTCTTCCGGCAGACACTTTTTTCGAAACCCAAGAACGCGAAGGTTTATTTGATTAATAAAGTCAGTGTTCCTTGCTCTTCAAAGGGAACTCCGCCAAACAACTTTCCTTCTACTTTCCAAACGTAAACATCCTCTCTGCACATTTCGCCTTGGTAATAACCGTCCCATCCTATCTTGGGATCTTCACTCTTGAAGATTAACTCTCCCCATTTGTTGTAAATCTCCAAATTGTATTCACTCACGGATCGATAATGTGGGTGAAATACGTTGTTGTCAAATGAGTATTTATTGTAGCTGCCATCCGTTGCACCATCGGTTTGGGGGGTAAAAGCGGTGGGCATTTCTACAAACCCATCTGTGGTTACGGTTAACCCATCAGCCAATGTATAAGTGCTTACACAGCCCTGATTGCTGGTTCCTGTCAATGTGATGGTATAGGTGCCAACCAAATCGAAATAGGGCATAGGTTCAAACAAACTGCTCGTTTCGCCATTACCAAAGTTCCAGTGATAAGTAGCGGCTCCCTGTGATAGGTTATTGAAAACGGCTGAATCGATGACTGCTGAAATAGGGTTGTCAATAATAACAAACGATACATTGGGGTTGGAATAGATGGTGATGATGTTCGATAAGGTTAAGGTGTCATCCGTTCCATCAAAACCATGCGCAATACAACTGACACTGTACAATCCACTTTCGTTGTAAGTGTGTTGGACATTCTCTCCTTCTCCTGTATTGCCATCTCCAAAAATCCAAGATACACTTTCAGCATATTGACTTGTGCTGGTAAATGATACTTGTAAACCAGGACAGCCATCGGCCTCTTGCTCAAATGCAGCAACGGGTGGTGGAGGGGTTATTTGAATAACCTGAATGGCGGTGTCGGAGCACCATTCGTTGCTCACGGTAAGTAAAATGGGAAATTCACCCCACATAGAAAAATCATGGGATACGTTGTCCCAAGCATTGTAATGCACATTTTCAAACAGCCAATCCGCAGTGAGTGTTCCACTCCCTGTACTTTGGTTGTTTACATCCACTGTGACGTTAGGGAAAAGTTGAACCAATGGCGAAGCTGTGAATGCAGCAACAATGGGTTGCATCACCTGTATGGCAAAGTAAGAAGTAGTGGTACAACCTGAGCCGTTGGTTATGTTCAATACCACTTGATATGTGGTGTCACCTGAAATAGCTGCGGCAAAAGTGTGTGAGGGAGATTCAAAAATGGAAGTGCCACCGTCTCCAAAGTTCCATGCAAAATTTAAAATTTCAGGATTGTTATCTGTAAACTGAACGTTCAATGGTCCACATCCTTGTAATGTGGAAATATTGATTTGTGGCGTTGGAACCGGATTCATATTCACCTGTATGGTGGTATTGCAGCCATATGAATTGCTTACTACATAAAGGGAATTTATAATTGGAGCAAGATTGGCTTGGCTGCCATTGTTGTTGGTTAAAACAACACCGTTTAGTGTATTCCAAGTATAATTCACATTGCCTGGAAAAATTTGAACGGGTGTACTCTGTCCGGGACAAACATTGATATTGGAAATGCTGCTGGTGGGATTGGCTACCACGTTCACTATAATGGAATCTACATTGGGAGGGCACAAGCCATTATATCCAGTCAAAATATACAATCCCGACATGCTGAATTGAGCGGCTCCTAAGTCGAAAGTACTGCCGTTCAATGTTCCACCATTGGGTGTTGTCCACTGAAAATTCCCGGTTCCTGAGGTGTTTGCGGACAGAACAAATGGGGTATTCAAGCACAAATAAGCTGGCGTTTGAATATCGACCAGAGGACTGGGGTTGGTTGTAATTGCCAAGTCGGTTTGTGTGGACCCACATTCGTTTTCTGCAATGGCGCTGATGGTCAAATTGTTGTTCACTACAAAATAAGCGGTGTCTCCAACAACAGCAATTGGCGCGGGTGTTGACCAAGCAAAAGCGGTGTCTGCAATGCCCCAAACGGCAACAGTATCCCCAGGACAAACTTGTGCATTGCTTGTAAAAAGATTCAATACCGGCAGAGGACCATCTTCAATCATATCAAAATTGAAACTTTGTGGCTCAGAGCAAGGGATGCCCATGTCTTGCACCGTCACGGTATAGTTGCCTGGGCTGAGGTTGGTGGCAACTGGACCATTTAATCCTGCATTTTGAGACCAATTGTAATCAAATGGACCGATTCCCCCTTCCACGGTGACGCTGGCGGTTCCATTGTTTAAATTACAACCAGAAGGTGTTGTGTTCAAGTTGGCTTCAAAAGCATTGGTGCAGGAAATGAAATCGATTAATACCCCAGAGTCGTATGTTCCATCACCACCATCTCCAATGATTAATTTAAAATGATAAGTCTGACAGGGTACCACTCTGATTTTGGGTGATAAAACAACCGTATGTCCATCGTATTGCAAATAGGTTCCCCCCATGTTGTTTACGAAATAAGCGTTGTTGTCTACGGCGTTTACATTGTTGATGCTCACAGGAACGTTATTGGGCAATCGAGCAATGTTGTAGTTGTTGTACGTGCCGCCATTGGCCATGGGACCGCTGACAAAAAAACCAAATGCGTCATTGAATCCTTCGTTCACATATTCAGGATATTCTTCGGAACCAAAAACAAATCGAATGGTTAGGGTGTCACATTGTGGGATAACATCCAATTCAAAAACGCAAACATCATGTGTAGCCGTGGGTTCAATTCCGGTCAATTGGGGATCGTTGAGTGAAACGCCATTGTTGGTGGATAGCCCTGGGGAATTATTGGGACCAGCAGCTCCTGTGGCATTTCCGGTGGTGAGCAATACACCATTGGTAATGCCCAAGTTGGTGGTTTGACCATTGGCAAATGATCCATATGCATTGGGACTGCAATTGATCACCGGACTCCCAACGATGGTTACCCCATTTCCGGCCAATGAATTGCCCATTTCAAACGTGCTCCCACCGCTCAAGATTTGTATTTGCGACCAACCGCCTGAAATACAAAACAAGAACACCAGGATGGTTATATTGATTTTGAAAAAAATGCTTTTCATTTCACCGTGATTTGTTGTCGCAATTTACGTCATTTCAGGCAGTTTTGTTCCAGCCCTTTATCCACCTATTTTTGTCTCATGTCAAAATTTTTACTTTTCACCTTCGTCTTACTCCATTGTGCCTTCCATGGATATTCTCAAGAAAATTGGAAGGGATCTGTTTTTCCTGAGTACAATTATTTTTTCTCAGATGAACGTCCCAAAGTTTTCATTCAACATGAAGGTGAGCCAGGCGAACTCTCCATTTTTCTCAATGGAGGGCGTGTGGTCTTTAAACAAATGGTTCAACCGAGTAAGCAATATACCTGGGATTTGCTGCCTCTGGAAAAGCATGAAATGTACTTGGAAAGAGATGGGCAGATTCAAGTGGTGGTGAATGTGCTTTGGCAAGGCCGAATTAGAAAGGACACGGTTGAGATAAAAATTCTAACCCGAAAGGAAAATGCGGTGCGCATCCATTTTCCTTCTGGAAATCTGGAAACGGCTCTCTCTACCCAAAGTAATTTTCCACAAGCCAATCAACGTACCTTTTTCTTTCCATTTGGCTTTTACGCAAGAGAACGAGATGATTTTGAATGGATACTAAGGACAGAAGCGATGAATGGTTTCAATCTTTATTCTCCTTATCAGGCGATAGAAGATTCTACTTTGGGAAGACGCAAGGCTTACATGGATCTCTGCGCAGAATTGGGTATGCGGGTCAATTACAATTTGCAGCAGGTGTGCCCATTGAAGAAAAGTGATACGCCTGAAGTAAGGAAAAGCAAGCTGAGAAGAATTGAGCAAGAAGTAAGAACCTTTAGAGATCACCCGGCGTTGCTTAGTTGGTATGTCAGCGATGAACCCGATGGACAGTTCATTGCTCCCGAAGAGTTGTCAGAATCCGTGGCGCTAATTCGAAAATTGGACCCTCATCATCCCATATCTATGGTTTTCGTAGATCCCAAGCCCAGCTTGCCATACCAAGATTTGTTGGATATAGTGATGACTGATCCTTATCCGATTCCCGGAAATTCAGTGATCAATGCAGGGGAGTATCTACAAAAGTTGAAGGAGTTTTATCAATTCAAAAAGCATATTTGGATAGTGCCACAGGCATTTGGTGGCCAAGAGTATTGGTGTAGAGAGCCAACGGGTGATGAACTCAAGGCCATGGTGTATTTGGGGGTGATTCATGGAGCGCGTGCTTCTCAGGCTTTTATACGACATGTGGGTGAGAGTTTTCCCAAGAATCCCGCCATGTGGGCCGCTTATCATGAAGCCGCAAGAGAGTTGCAATACCTCACCAAGGATATTCAATACCAAAATGAAATAAAAAATTTCCCAAGTCAAGACTGGTGGGCCAAAATGAAAGTAGATGCGGCTTGCTTTCGCGGAGAAAACCCCAATCGCAAGACTTTTATTTTGGTGAACTACGAAAACGAACATAAGATTTTGAATCTCCCGGTAGACGGCGAATTTGCAGAAAATGGGATTTGGAATTTTGTGTTTGAAAACAGAAAGAAAAAAGCGGGTGAAGTTTTTGAAGTGGTGATGAATCCTTTTGAGGTGAAGGTGATTCAATATGAGCAGCCGACGATGAATTTGCAGTTATTGAAGGAAAAAGAATGGAAAGGCAATCATATCAAAGATTTTAGTTTTGAAAATTGGACTGCAGTGGGAATTCCCACGGCTTGTTATTTGCACATGAGCAAAGAGCATGGCGCTACAGCCTTTTTAGATCGAAACATTGCCCATCACGGTGAAGTCAGTTTGCGACTCAATAACCTGGGTGGAAAAAATGCGGAAGATCAATCACAAGAAATTAGCTTTTATCAATTTCCAACCATTGCCAATCATGCCTATGTGCTCAGTTTCTGGGCTTACGCAGAGCAGACTACCAACAAAAAGAAGGTAGAGAATAAAATGGCATTGCGCATTGAAAAGCCTTGGGGCAAATTCATTTGGCAAGATACCATCGCGGTCCTTTCTGGCTGGAATCGCTACGATATTCCATACTCTCCAAAAGAGGGCGAAGACAGAAATATGTTGGAGTTGCGAATCATTGAAAAAGGTTTTGTTTGGATCGATCAAGTGCAGTGGGTAGAAAGTCCAACCATCGATTTGGTAGGTGAGATTTTTGATTCGGTTCAAACCATGCATGTCGAGGTGATTGGCGATTTATTTCCCTTACAGAATATCCAATATGCATACTCGCCCATGGGTGCCGATACCATAATTTTGGCCGATGGTTCGAAAGATTTCGTTATGCCATACTCTGGAACATGTTCTGTTTTTTATCCTCTTCCCAATGGCGAGAAACAAGGGCTGACTTTCCCGGTTAGAACTCAATATTACCGCATTCCAAAGCTGGAGTATCACATTGAAAATAGCCTGAAATATCCGGCTTCAGGCAAAGGTGCCTTGACTGATGGTGTGCTGGGCGAATTTGTTTGGGATGGGAAATGGCAAGGATTTGAAGGAACCGATTTTGAAGTGGGATTTGAAATACAAAATACACAAGCACGGCATGTTGAGTTGCGTTGTCTTTCGAAAAAAAGCGCCTGGGTATACTGGCCAACAGAGGTGGAGTTGTTGTGGTCACCGGATGAGGTCAATTATCAATCCATCGACACGTTGAAAATTGCACCGCAAGCCTATACAGAAGAAGAGGGGGTAAAAACGTTCCATTTCCTATTACCGTCCCAAATCATGATGAATGCCGCCGCATCGGGACACTTTAAACTGAATGCCAAATCCATCCAACGATTACCCAAAGATCATCCCTTTGTTGGTGAAAAGTCGTGGTTATTTATTGACGAAATTTTGGTTCATTAACGCTACCTTTGGGCAACTTTTTATATTATGTCATCAGCCACTCAAATTGCTACTTTGGAACAAGCCCGAGAAATGGGGTTGTTGCCTGAAGAATTCCAAAAGATTTCAGAGATTTTAGGAAGAACCCCCAACTTCACAGAGATGTGCGTGTACTCCGTTATGTGGAGTGAGCATTGCTCTTACAAAAATTCTATCAAATGGTTGAAAACACTTCCCAAAGATGGACCACACATGCTAGTAAAGGCAGGGGAAGAAAATGCGGGTTTGGTTGACATTGGAGATGGAATTGGATGCGCTTTCAAAATTGAATCACACAATCACCCTTCAGCCATTGAACCTTACCAAGGCGCTGCGACAGGCGTAGGCGGAATCAACCGTGATATTTTTACAATGGGAGCTCGTCCCGTGGCGTTGCTCAACTCTTTGCGCTTCGGCGAATTGAGTAACCCCAAAACGCAATGGTTGTTGGAGGGCGTGGTAAAAGGTATTGGGGATTATGGCAATGCATTTGGAATTCCAACGGTAGGTGGCGAAGTGCAGTTCGATGAGAGTTATCAAGTAAATCCTTTGGTTAACGCCATGTCTGCTGGATTGATTGATAGCACCAAGATCATTTCAGCCAAAGCCAGCGGTGTTGGAAACCCCGTATTCATCGTGGGCTCAGCTACCGGTAAGGATGGAATCAAGGGCGCATCTTTTGCGTCAAAAGATATTACAGAGGAATCTGCCAAGGATTTGCCCAGTGTTCAGGTGGGTGATCCCTTTCAAGAAAAACTACTTTTGGAAGCCACAATGGAATTGGCGGAGACCAATGCAATCCGCGGTATGCAAGACATGGGTGCTGCTGGTATTACTTGCTCCACCTCTGAAATGAGTGCCGGCGGTAAAGTGGGTATGGACATTTTCTTGGACAAAGTTCCCACACGTCAAGAAGGCATGTTGCCATTTGAGATTCTTCTTTCTGAATCCCAAGAGCGCATGTTGGTGGTGATTGAAAAAGGACAAGAGGAAAAAGTAAAGGCCATTTTTGATAAATGGGATTTGCACGCTGCAGAAATTGGTGTGATTACCGAAGGCCCTATGGTTCGCTACTTCATGAACAACGAACTGGTGAGCGAGATTCCTGCAGAGAGTTTGGTTTTGGGTGGCGGAGCTCCGCAATATGAAAGAGAATACAAAGAGCCTGCGTATTTCGCGGAATCAAAGAAATTTAACGCAGATGAAATCGCAGTGCCAACTGATTTTGTGGCCATTGCGAAGCAATTGATTTCGCTGCCCAACATTGCCAGCAAACGATGGGTCTATGAGCAATACGATAGCATGGTGGGTACTGCAACCATGACCACCAATCGTCCAAGTGATGCGGGTGTGGTGAATATCAAGGGTACCAACAAAGCCTTGGTTTTAACCGTTGATTGCAATGGACGTTACGTGAATGCAGATCCAGAAGTGGGCACAATGATCGCAGTTTCTGAGGCAGCAAGAAATATAGTCTGTGCGGGTGGTGTACCATCTGCCATTACCAACTGCTTGAATTTTGGAAATCCATACATCCCGGAAGTGTATTGGCAATTTGTAGGGGCCATCAAAGGGATGGGAGAAGCCTGTAGAAAATTCCAAACCCCGGTAACCGGCGGTAACGTGAGTTTCTACAACCAAACGGTAAACGAAGATGGAACGACACGTCCTGTTTTCCCAACACCAACCATTGGTATGTTGGGGGTAATGGAGGACAAGAGTTACCACATGACATTGGACTTTAAATACAAAGGAGATTTGATTTATTTGTTGGGTGAACCCACCAATGACATGGCTTCTTCTGAGTATTTGTACAATATTGTAGGTATTAAAAATAGCCCAGCGCCTGCATTTGATATCGAAAAAGAATTTGCACTGCAGAGTGCGATTCAAACTTTAATCAGAAAGCATCTGATCAATGCCGCGCATGACGTGAGTGATGGTGGTTTGTGGGTGACTTTGGCAGAAATGGCCATGCCGAGCCAATTGGGATTTGATATTGAAACGGCATTGGAGTACAGAAAAGACGCGTTTCTTTTCGGAGAAAGTCAAAGTAGGGTAGTGGTAACAGTTCCCGAAGGTGACAAAGACGCATTTTTGGATTTTGTCGCGGAAAGCAACGTTCCTTTGATGTTGTTGGGGCATGTTACCAAAGGCAGAATGACCATCGATCAAGAAGAATATGGTAGCGTTGAGGAAATTGCATCGATATACAACAATGTGATTGGAAACGTAATGAAGAAAAAATAAGATGACCTTCTTTCAATACTTCAAAACCAAGGGCGCATGGCGAGTAGTCGGCTATGTTGTACTGGGATATTTGGGACTGGTGCTCGTCAGTTGGTTCTTACTGAGCTGGTATACCAACCATGGCGAATTTGTTTCCATTCCTGAAGTGAAGGGGAAGTCTGTGGAAGAGGCGATTGAGATTTTAGAGGACTTGGATCTAGAACCTGTCGTGATCGATAGCATTTGGTCAGATACTGCTGCAAAGGGAAGTATCAATTATATCATGCCGCCGCCCGGTTCAACGATTAAAGATGGTCGTCAAGTGTACTTGACCATTTTCAGCAAGACACCGCCAATGGAAACCATCAACATTAAGACCGGAGAATTCGCGGCTGTCGCGATGGTGAAATTGAAGAACAAAGGCATCGATTATGAAGTCATCTATCAACCCAATAACAACTTCTTGGGAAGTGTAATTGCCATCCGCTACCAAGGTCGCGACGTTGAGTACAATGGCACCCTGCCCAGAGGCTGCAAGGTGCATTTGGTCGTTGGGACCGGCGATAGCAAAAAGATGCCCGTTCCAGACCTATATGGCTTGACTTATTTTGAAGCTCAAAACCTATTGAAATCCTTGGGTTTGATACCACAGATTTTCTTTGATGAGACGCCCACCAGTGGGGATTCATTGGAATACAAGGTTTGTACACAAGAGCCTCCTTATTCGCCAGCAGCAGTTGATATTTCTTCGGGTACAATCGTCGATATTTATTTGACAAAAAAGCCCTGTGAACGCGATTCGACAGAAATTTCCGTTACACCATAATGAAACAGCTATTTTGGATTCTATGTACCTTCTCTTTTGCACTTCATTCACAAGCGCAAGAGAAGGAAGGTCCCCTTACTAAAATACAGCCCATCGGCGGCCACACCAAGGGTTTGAAAACGCTTTTGGAAATTCCTTTTTTCGATGACTTCGCCGCAGGTCGTGCAGTAGTCAACGAGCCCGATGCGGGTCGCTGGGTGAACGCGGGAGTATATACCTCCGCGCAGATGCCCGTCGCACCATTGACATTGGGCGCCGCCATTTTTGATGGGTTGAATAGCGAAGGAATGCCTTATGACTTCACGAATCCATTTGCCCAAGGAGCGGCGGATACGTTAACCAGCATGCCGCTGAATTTAGCGGGCTTGGATAGCACAGATCAAGTGTATTTGTTTTTCTATTTGCAAGCTGCGGGTCATGGCAATATGCCGGATGATGTGGATTCGATGTACGTGGATTTTTACTCCCCCATTACTGGTGAATGGGATCAGGTGTTGGCTATCTCCTCGGACAATACGACCTCTTGGATTCGCCATGATATTCACATCAAACAAGCCCAATTTTTACAATCGGGTTTCGCATTTCGTTTCAGAAATGACGCTACATTGAGCGGCGCCTATGACCAATGGAATTTGGACTATGTCAATGTTCAGGAAGGAGTGGACACTGCCAACTACCAATTCAATGAGGTTGCGATGCAGTTTACCCCGAGCAACATCTTAAACAATGGCTATACGACGATGCCATGGAAGCATTTTTTGGTGAATCCAGAAATTCACTTGGCTGATAGTCTCAAGGCATTTGAGCAAAATTTGGGTCCTACAGAAAATATTGTTACCGGATACTCCATTTCAGTTGACGGGAACAAATCGGTTTTCAATACCCAAAATTTAAACACGTTTAATAACGATTTCAGAGCCATTACGGCGACCATGCTTTGGAACAACTCCTCTGTTTTAAATGCCAACGCGCAAGACAGCGTTGTGGATGTTTCGATTTGCACTTTTATCAATCAAGCAGACCCGCATCTTGAAAATGATACCGCTTGTTATTCCATGCAGTTTGCCAATTATTATGCATACGATGATGGAGGGGCAGAGCGTTCTTGGACAGTCCAAGGAGCAGGGGCTTCAGTAGCCATGAAGTTTTATAATCATGAAGCGGATACGCTGATGGGTATTGCTGTAAATTGGATTCCTTATGGAGTTGATCAGTCCAATCAGAACTTCTTTTTACGTGTATGGAATGACGATGGCGGCCAACCCGGTGAGGTGATATCGGAAAACTTCAATTATCAAAGTCCCGCATACGATTCGGATGGTTATACCCAATTCCATTATCATTCGCTTGATCAGCCATTGGCGCTTCCGGCGGGTACTTTTTACGTGGGCTGGGTCCAATCAGATCCTGAAACATACGATGTGGGCAATGACAAAAACACCAATAACAATCCAGCCAAATTATTCTATTCTTTAGGCAGTGGACAGGCATGGATTCAAAGTGAAGTTACCGGAAGTATACTCTTACGTCCTTATCTAAAAGCAGGCGAAGACCAAGTTTGGGAAGGGGTGGAACACGCTGTATTTGCGAGCAGAATTATATATCCCAATCCAGCCAATGACGTTTTGTATCTCACCAATGAAAGTCAAGGTCAATTACAATGGAAAATGTGGAGTAGCGCCGGAAACTGCATTCGCCAAGGAGTTTCCAATGCAGCTTCTATTCAATGGGATATTCAAAATTTGTCTTCTGGATTGTATTTCTTGACCATCGAAAGTCCTGCAGGTGTTGAAACTTTACGTTGGGTAAAACAATGAGCGAAGAAATTATAGATGTCGAAAGAGACGAGGATGAGGATTCTTTGTTTGAACACCATCGGATTGTAGCCGATAAAGGCCAAGGCTTGGTTAGAATTGACAAGTTCTTGGTTGATCGATTGGAGAAGACCTCCAGATCCAGAATTCAAGAGGCACATGATGCCGGTTATGTCAAAGTCAACGGGATTTCTGTAAAGTCCAGTTACAAGGTCAAACCCAATGATGTTATCACCATTGAATTGCCTTATCCCGTTAGAGAGTTTGAAATCATTCCAGAAAATATCCCGTTGGACATTATTTATGAAGACGAAGATGTGCTGGTCTTGAATAAACCCATGAACATGGTGGTGCATCCCGGACATGGCAATTACTCGGGGACATTGGTCAATGCGGTTTTGTTTCATTTGCAGAAAAATCCCGGAGGTGAAAAACACCGCCCCGGTTTGGTTCATCGATTAGACAAACACACGACAGGGGTGATGGTCATGGCCAAAAATGACCATGCTCTAAATCATTTGGGTAAGCAGTTTTTTGATCGTACCACGGACCGCCGCTACCAAGCCATTGTTTGGGGCGATGTGGCTGAAAATGGAACAGTAATCGGCAATACGGGTAGAAGTTTGCAGGATAGAAAAGTGTTTACCGTTTTTCCCAAAGGGGATTATGGCAAACATGCGGTTACCCATTATTCGGTGTTGGAACGATTGCATTATGTCACACTGGTGGAGTGTAAACTGGAGACAGGAAGGACGCATCAAATCCGTGTGCACATGAAGTACATCGGTCATACGCTTTTTGGCGATTTGGAATATGGTGGAGATCGAATTCTAAAGGGAACTACATTTCCCAAATACAATCAGTTTGTACAGAACTGTTTTAAAATTTTACCAAGACAGGCCTTGCATGCCAAGACTTTGGCGTTTGACCATCCTGTGACTGGAGAACGCATGTCCTTTGATTCACCGCTCCCTGCGGATATGCATGAAGTACTAGAGAAGTTTAGAGGCATTCAGGCCAACGGGATCTAATAAAAAAGGTGGCGAAATACTCACCACCTTCTATATATCGGATCAAATGAAATGTCGTGTGCTTACAAGCGATTATCCACCATCTCTACTTTGGGATACTTGCTTTTTTGGAAGCTGAAATCCGCATCTTGAACCGGTGCATTGGGCTTTAAATTTTTGATGCGGTAATTGATTTCGCCACCATCTCTGGTTTTAACCACCGCCTTAATCAATTCGTTCTTGCCTTTGTCTACATACATCAAAATGGTGTGGTAGGACTTGCCCTTGGGGTTGTTGGGATACAAGGCAATTTCATAACTCGCGATTCCATCAACCGTTGCATTGGCATTTTTCATTTCATTCTTGAAATCCTTTTCCCAAATGGTGAAAATTTCAGAAGGGTCAAATGCGCCATCCTTTACGTCTTTCAAATTGTCAATGGTACAAGTGTTGGATTTTTTATCGTAAGTCCAAATGGTGGTGCCATCCGTAAAAATTTGGTAATCACTCAATGAGATGGTGTACTTTTTCCCTTTGATTTTGATGTTGCCTTCTTGCTTGATATTCTTGTTGTTTTTCTTGTCAACCAAGGAAGAACTAAAATCTGCAGATAGGGTGGACCAGGTCTTGGCTTTGGCCGATAGTTTATCTAAAACTTCTTTTGAAGATTGAGCGATGCTCAAAACCGAACAGCTCAATGCTAGGGCAAATAATGCAATTTTTTTCATGGTATTCTTTTCTTAAAGACCGTTTTTCAAGAACTGTTCCAAACTTGCCTCATCTTGAAATAAAACTTTTCTTGCCTTGCTGCCTTCAAAAGGGCCGATGATTCCAGCGGCTTCCAATTGATCGACAATTCTACCTGCACGGTTGAATCCAAGTTTTAATTTTCGTTGAAGCATTGAGGCTGAACCCTGCTGTGTTTGCACTACAATTCGGGCAGCATCATTAAACAACTCATCACGATCTCCGTCGGCTAAATTACTCAATTCACTGCTTCCTGCCTCATCCGGAACTTCGGGTAGCAAGAACGCGTTGGTGTAGCCTTGTTGATTGCCTATAAATTCTGTGATTTCTTCAACTTCAGGGGTGTCTACAAATCCACATTGAACGCGAATAAGATCATTGCCTGTTGAATAAAGCAAATCTCCACGGCCGATCAATTGATCAGCACCACCCGCATCCAAAATCGTTCTGGAGTCAATCTTTGAAGTAACACGGAAAGCGATTCGCGCAGGGAAATTGGCTTTGATGGTTCCAGTAATGATATTAACGGAAGGTCTTTGTGTAGCAATGATCAAGTGAATTCCGATGGCACGTGCCAACTGAGCCAAACGCGCGATGGGCATTTCTACTTCACGACCCGCGGTCATAATCAAATCGGCAAACTCATCCACCACCAAAACGATATAGGGCAAGTAACGATGTCCGTTCTCTGGATTCAATCGACGCTTGATAAAGCGTTCGTTGTATTCTTTGATATTCCGACACCCCGCCGTTTTCAATAGATCATAACGCTGGTCCATTTCAATACACAGGCTGTTCAATGTGCGCACCACTTTGCTGGTATCGGTAATGATGGGGTCGTCACTATCGGGAAGTTTGGCCAAGAAATGGCGCTCGATTTTATTGAATAAAGTCAACTCCACTTTCTTGGGATCCACCAATACAAACTTGATTTGTGATGGATGTTTTTTGTACAGCAAACTAACCAAGATGGCATTCAAACCGACGGACTTTCCTTGCCCTGTTGATCCTGCCATCAGCAAGTGAGGCATCTTGGCCAAATCCACACAGAAGATTTCGTTGGATATGGTTTTCCCCAATACAACGGGAAGTTCCATCTCGGCATTTTGAAATTTTTCAGAAGCAATCAAACTGCGCATGCTCACAATCTCCGGTTGAGAGTTGGGAACTTCAATACCAATGGTTCCTTTTCCAGGTATGGGAGCGATGATTCGAATCCCAAGTGCTGCAAGACTCAAAGCGATGTCGTCTTCTAAGTTCTTAATTTTGGAAATTCGGACACCAGGGGCTGGATTGATCTCATACAAGGTAACGGTGGGCCCGATGGTCGCCTTGATTTTTTCAATTTCAATTTTGTAATGATTCAGGGTCTCAATGATCTTATTCTTGTTGGCTTCCAACTCTTCTTTGGTAATCTTAATGCCACCCGTTGTGTGGTTTTTTAAGAGTTCGATGGAAGGTGCTTCATAGCGAGACAAATCCAACTTGGGATCGTAATCGCCAAAGTCAGCCAATCTTTCGTCAACCTCCTCAGAACTTAAAATATCATCTTCGGCAGGACCTTGCACCTCCATTCCCAAATCGTTTTCCAAAGAAGATAAATCCATTCCATTGGGGGTGGCTGCAACCAGAGGAGAAAGCTCTATTTCTTCCAAGGGTTCTGGTTTTTGCTCGATTTCCGATTCTTCTGATTCTTCTGATTCTTCTGATTCAATGGGGTCAAGTACCTCAATCTGACTCAATAATTCCTCATCAGTGGGTTCGGGTTGAATAAAGGTGTTGGTGATGGTGGTGACTTCTTGCTGAACGGGGATCACAGGTGCTGCAATTGCTTCAGGTGTCTCCATGGGTGTTGCCAAAACCTCTTCTTGCGCGGCCAATTCTTCTGCCTTTTCAATTTCGGCTTGTATCCTGGCGGCTTGATCCAATTCTCGCTTTTCCCGCATGCGCTGAATGACTTGGTCAACCCAACTGCCAAAATGCAAAAGGAATGAGGTGATGGCAATTCCTGCTAGAACAACGCCGGTTCCGATGTTACCCATGGTAAAAGTGCACCATTGTGTAATCCATAGACCGTAAGCGCCAATAAATCGATCGTTGATGTCCAAGACAATATGGGGAAAGGGATCATCCTCTCGATGGTGGAACAAAAAGCCCAATATCAAGGGGATAAACAACATCCCGTAGGTCATCCACCTAAAACTTTTGAAGAAAGGAGTAGGAGTGGCCTGCACCACCAATTGACTGCCCAACATCATCAAAATGTAACCAATGAAAAAAGCCCCTACGCCAAATCCTTTGAACATCAAAATATAGGCCGCCCAAGCGCCCATTTTCCCCATCCAGTTTTCATACTGAGGGGCATCCGCTATGCGGGTAGACGCATCACCGCCCAAAATCAAATGAAGATCATGATCACCGCTAAACAAGAAGGAAACACAGGCCAATATCAAATAAAACGTGCCCAATAAAAGCCCTGTGCCCACAATCAATTGGGTTTTTCGTCCCAAGATTTTCTTGGCCAAAGGTTTTTGCTCTGTTGCCCATGGAATTTCTTCCTCAGTATCGCTGCCGGATGTAAATTTGCTCTTAGCCACTATTTTGACGTTTAAACCTCAAAAATAACCGCCTTTTTACAGGCGTTTGGCGAGTAAAGATTTCCGTTTTCAACAAGCCAAAGTGGACGTAAATGAATATTTTTGACGAATTGAATAAAAAGTGTTGTGATTTAGAATTTTCATTCTATATTTGCAATCCATTTTTAAGACACAATGGCAAAGAAAGGAAATAGAGTTCAAGTGATTATGGAATGTACCGAACACAAGGAATCGGGCAAACCAGGAACAAGCAGATACATCACAACCAAAAACAGAAAGAACACCCCAGATCGTTTGGAGATGAAGAAATACAATCCCATCTTGAAGCGTATGACTGTTCACAAAGAGATTAAATAATTTTAAGCCATGGCAAAGAAGGTAGTTGCAACGTTGCAAACAGGTGGTGGTAAAAACCACACCAAGGTGATCAAAATGGTGAAATCACCCAAATCAGGTGCGTACTCTTTCAAAGAAGAGATCGTTCACAATGACAAAATTGCTGACTGGTTTACAAAAGCCTAATCAGTTATTGATATTTTTTGAAGGGCTTTTTCGAAAGAAAAGCCCTTTTTTTGTTCTAATACAAGTGCTATGAATTTTTTTAAACGCCTTTTCTCCTCAGAGAAAAAAGAGACACTGAATCAGGGGTTAGAGAAAACCAGAACGGGTCTTTTTTCCAAACTTGCCAGAATTGTGGTGGGTAAATCATCTATCGATGATGAGGTGTTGGACAACTTAGAGGAAGTTTTGATTACCTCCGATGTTGGCGTAAGCACGACCATTAAAATAATTGGAAAAATCCAAGACCGTGTTTCCAAGGACAAATACATGGGAACCTCTGAGCTCAATCGCATTTTGCGCGAAGAAATTTCACTGCTATTAGAATCATACGAAGGCGAGGATTCTGAAAATATTTTTATACCCAAAGTCGATGGTCCGTATGTGATCATGGTGGTTGGGGTGAATGGTGTGGGTAAAACCACTACCATTGGTAAATTGGCTTATCAGTTGCAAAAGCAAGGCAAGAAAGTGGTGTTGGGTGCAGCGGATACTTTTAGAGCGGCCGCAATTGATCAATTGAAAGTTTGGGGTGATCGTGCGCAAGCCACGGTGATTGCACAATCCATGGGGTCTGATCCAGCATCGGTGGCTTTTGATACTTTGCAACACGCGGTGGCAAGTCATGCGGATGTGGTGATCATTGACACCGCGGGGCGTCTGCACAACAAGGTGGGTTTGATGAATGAGTTGTCTAAAATCAAAAGGGTGATGGATAAAATTGTTCCCCATGCGCCGCATGAAGTGCTCTTGGTTTTGGATGGTTCTACAGGACAAAATGCTTTTGAACAAGCCAAGCAATTTACCGCAGCAACCGATGTCAATGCGCTGGCCATTACCAAAATAGATGGAACCGCCAAAGGGGGCGTGGTTATTGGTATCTCAGACCAATTCAGTATCCCTGTTAAATATATTGGAGTGGGTGAGAAACCAGAACATCTTCAAATTTTTAACCGTTTTGAATTTGTAGACTCATTATTCTCTGAAGGAAACGAAGGATGAAGACCAAAACACTAAAAAAGAACAAGGTTAACGTGGTAACCTTGGGTTGTGCCAAAAATATTTTCGATTCGGAAGTGATGATGGCGCAACTTAAAGCCAACGATTATCAAGTAGAACACGAATCAGAAGAACAAGATGCTTCTATTGTGATTATCAATACTTGTGGTTTCATTGACAATGCCAAAGAAGAGAGCATCAATACCATTTTGGCTTGGGCCAAAGAAAAAGAAAAGGGCAATGTCGATAAGGTTTTGGTAACGGGATGTTTGGGTGAGAGATACCGTGACGTATTGGAAAAGGACATTCCTGAGGTGGACGGAATTTTTGGAACCCGCGAATTGCCTCGCCTTTTGAAAACCCTTAAGGCAGATTATAAGCATGAACTTTTGGGTGAACGTTTGTTGACTACACCCAGCCACTATGCATACTTTAAAATTGCTGAGGGTTGTGATCGCCCTTGTTCCTTCTGTGCTATTCCTTTGATGCGAGGCAAACACACCTCAACGCCCATGGAAGATTTGGTGAATCAAGCCAAAGGCTTGGCCAAGAACGGTGTAAAGGAATTGATTTTAATCGCCCAAGATCTGACGTTCTATGGGTTGGATTTGTACAAGGATCGCAAACTATCTGATCTGCTTAAACACCTTTCGGATGTTGAAGGAATTGATTGGATTCGTCTGCAATATGCATACCCCAGTGGTTTTCCATTGGATGTGCTCGACGTAATGAATGAACGCGATAACATCTGCAAATACTTGGATATGCCATTGCAACATGGTACAACCAAGATGTTGCAGGCCATGCGAAGAGGCATTACACGCGAAAAGACTGACGACCTAATTGCGACCATTCGTGATCGTGTCAATAACATTGCTTTGAGAACAACCCTGATTACAGGATTCCCTGGCGAAACCGAGGATGATTTTCAAGAGATGATGGATTGGGTGCAGAAAACGGAATTTGACCGCTTGGGGGTATTCACATACTCCCATGAAGAAAATACCCACGCCTATTCCATGAAGGACGATGTGCCTGCTCGCACCAAAAAGAAGCGTGCCAATGCCATTATGGAAATTCAATCTGAGATTTCATTAAAGAAAAATCAGCTAAAGGTGGGACAAGAATTGAAGGTGTTGATTGACCGAGCAGAAGGAGAATACTTTATTGGAAGAACCGAATTTGATTCGCCAGAAGTGGACAATGAGGTGATTATTCACTCCCCTGACAATTACTTGCGAATTGGCGATTTTGTTCAGGCTGTGGTTACAGACGCTGAGCAGTATGATTTGTTTGCTGAATTGAAATCATAATACCACCATGTCAGGAATGCTGCCGGTTATGGAACAGTTTTATACCCTTCAAGGAGAAGGGGTACATTCCGGCTGTCCTGCATATTTCATTCGTTTAGCGGGATGTGATGTTGGCTGCGTATGGTGCGATGTCAAGGAATCTTGGAACATGAAGGACCATCCATTAAAAAGTGTGGCGCAATTGGTCGAAGAGGTAAGAGATAGCGGTGCAAATCGAGTGATTGTTACCGGTGGAGAACCGTTGATGCACAATTTGGATGAACTTACTGCGGGTCTTAAATCCTTGGGCGTAAAAACCCATATTGAAACCAGCGGCACTCATTCGCTTTCAGGTGATTGGGATTGGATTACTTTTTCACCCAAGAAGTTTAAACGTCCTACAGCGGAAATATTTCAATTCGCCAATGAATTGAAGGTGGTGGTTTTTCATCCTTCCGATATTCAATGGGCGGTAGAACTTTCACAAAAAGTGAGTACGGAATGTCAAAATCTCTTGCAACCAGAGTGGGAAAGGCAAGACGATGTCATGCCCATCATCATGGCGCATTTGACACAAAACCCTACTTGGCGTTTGAGTCTTCAAACGCACAAGTTTATTGGTGTTCGTTAGGAGCAGTGGGATTTGCTGATTTTAATTTTTTCTTGGGATTGATATTGAAACGATAGTCCAAGTTGGCCAACCAATAGTCGGTTTTGCTGTTCTGAAAATCTCGGTAGGAAGTGCTCAATTGCAATTTGTTTCGTTCATTGATTTTGTACGATATACCACCAGTCCATCGCCATTCTCTCGCGGCACCTTGCACAATCAATTGATCATCGATCCAGTATTGGTTGGCATTGAAACGATAAAAGAACTCTGCAGAAACAAAGGGACTCCATTTCTTTCCTTTTAAGTCGGGCTTTAAAAGCAATCGTTGTCTAAGAATGTTTTTATCTCGCTTAAATAGGGTCGTTTCCGATTGAAGCAGCACGCGGTAATTCAATTGATCCTCGCTGTTTTTAATCAAGGTCTTAAGAATTTTCCATTCAGCGCCAATGCCAACTCGATGGGCGCTGGCCCATTGCGCTTGGTTGATTTCACTATGGGTATTGGGAAATCTAGACCAACGGTAGTTGGCCAGTAAGTCAATTTTCTTGATTCCACCAAACGCGATGTCACCAGAAAAACTTTGTTGGGCCACCACCTGATTGACCATGTCCCATCTGTTTTGAATGCCACATTCAAAATCCCAATTTTTTCCAGCCTTAAATTGAGCGCTGGCAGAAGTCCACAGCAACAACGGCTGTTGCGCATGGGCATTCGCGAAGCAAAAAATCAAAGCCAAAAATCCAATGATTATTCGCATCAATGTTCTATACTAAACGTTTGAGTTTCTGTGATACTTTCCTCAGCCGTGATGCTGATTTTTTGGATGATTTGGTGGGTCATTTCCCCGGAGATTGAATCCTTGGACATGACATATACTTGGTAATCACCAACCTGTAAATTGTCAAATTGGAAATCTCCCAAAGCACCTGTTCGAGCGGATTCGTTGTAGTATTTGCCATCACCATAGATCAAATACACCCTTTCATTGGACATGGGCAATACAGCGCCTGTAAAATCAGGAGCGCCTTGCTGTGCAACATCGATCGAAAAAGCGGTGGTGATGTCATCGGGATCTGGAATGGTTTCATTGTTCATGGCCGATAGAAATACCATATCGCCATTTCTGGTTGAAGAAAAACTTTGGCTCAATACATTGTCTATGGCTTCTTCCACTTTTCTTGCAATCGTGGTGTCCGCATCGTTGTACGTGTAATCTATGGCAACGCCAGCTCTTCCCGTAAGTTGGGGGTCTCCATTGCTGACCCAAGCCGCATTGTTGAACCAGAAGTAATAATTCTGGCCATTGGCTTGATTTAAGACAAAATAATCGCCATGTTCCAATTCGATTCCACGGGTAACGGTAATTTCAATTTTTTCATTCTTCCCGGTCGAAGTGTTGGATCCTTCTACAAAGCCGCGGATCATGGAAGAGCCACCGGGTCCTGCCATTTTCTCACAAGAAGCAAACAATAGGGTTGCGGCTACTAAACAAATTTGGTTTTTCTTTTTCATCGTTCGATGATTATTGGGGTTTGATAAGTTTTCTTTTGTTGGTCCATAACACAAACGACATAAATGCCGGGCTGCAAGTTGGACACGTTGATTTGTGCTTGGTCTTTTTGCTGAGTGAATGGCACAAGTATTTTTTGGCCCATGGTATTGATGATCCAAAGGGATTCTATGGCTTTGTGCTGGGACATTTTGATGTTCAAAGTGTTTTGAGCTGGATTGGGATATACGGAAATTGGGACCAGGATATTTCCTTTGGCAACGGTGAGATCAACTTGACAGCTGTCGCCCCACATGTTTTGATCCATCCAGGTAACACGATCCATCAACCAGGTCTTCAAATAATCGATTTCTTCTAAATAGGTGTCGCCGATAAAAAAGTTGGGCCAAACGTAGGTGCTCAAAATCGGCCAACGGACAAAGTGACGTTCAGCGGGCAATTGCAATTGATTGTATAAGGTGTCAATTTTGGCCATCAATGCTTCATCGCTGAAATCATTGGCGCGCAAATATTCCCATCTGCAACGCACTTGCTGTTGGTAGGCTGAATCTTCCAATAAACGATTCCACCAGAAAGGAACATTTAATCCACCGGGACAATATTCGTTGAAATGACTTGCCCAACCATCGGGGTATTGACCATAGCAATAATTGGCATTGCCCAAAGCAATATTGAAATCCCAAAGAGGACCTGCCACAATTTTACCGCCCTCACTGTATCGTTCTTTATATAGGAAGGAGGAGATTCTGTAGCCGTCTACATTTCGTGTGATCTCATTCATGAGATAGAAATCAATAAATGAGGGCACATCAATGTATGCCACATACCCTGTGTCTGGATGATTGAATCCTGTACCAGCCAAATTGGTTTCCCATTGCGTAATGTGATTTTGAATGTAATTCAATTGGGTAGGATGGAGCACCGTGATATCTGGATCGTGCAATTGAAACGGCACAACAGAAGTACTTGGGGCATCAGCTAGAAAAGGGGAATTCCAAGCCACAACACCACCGCCAGTGGTTTTGTCTACTTTGAGAATATATCCACCTGTCAATTCGTTGTTGAGCGTGTCGGTTGGCAGCAGCGGATCAATGTTCACACGGCCTGGATTAACCTTGATTCGTTCCATAAAAACATAGACCCCCATGTATTCTCCATTCAACATCAATTCACACATTTGGGTTCGGGGTGCCCAACGGCCCATGTCCAATCCCAGCTGATAGGTCAATACATTTCGGATAAGACTCTTGTCCGTATAAGGTGCATACAAAATCCAATCGTTATCAATGGGCCAGTTGAAAACAGATACATTATAATTGACGCTGTCTGGACCGCGTGTTTCAAGCCCATAGGATTTGGCAGGAAATCCGTTGGAGGTGGAACCCCGACGTTCAATGGATATTAATCCGTCAAATTCGTCAAATGGATCATTGATGTTATTCATTTGACCATCGTCATGGTGAATGATGCCCATGTAGGCATCTACTTTGGGTTCATCGGGGATGGTTACGCCGTAGGTGTCGATGACAACGATGGGAAGATTGGATTCGTAAAATTCAAAGGGAGCGACAAACCAATTGGGAGTGGGTGCGTACAAGCTGTCTGCAACATTGAGTCCAGCCAGAAGAAAATATCTTGAGGAAAGGTCAGTGGAGGAGGCACTTACATTGTGGGTTTGTATGGACAAAACATTTTCTCCTACTTGCAAAAGGGATTGAACCTCATTGAAGGACAGAATGAAGGTTTCCGGTAAAAGACCCTGATAGAGCAGGGCTTCGTGTTGCCCTTCAGCGTATGTGTTGTAGGTTGGGACAACGCCTGTGGAAAATCCAAAACGCGCAATTTCGGTTCCATTTAAATAAGCCACAAAGCCATCATCAAAATCTGCAGCGAGCATCATTTTTTGAATGACAGCAGGATTGTCAATTTGAAATTTTATTCTTTGGTAAACTGCGGAACTGCCGCTGGGCAGCGCAGTTAAGTCATCACCATCTCCCATTCCGAAGCCGCCTGGGCCAACATTCCAATTGGAATCATCAAAGGTGGAGATCATCCACAAACTATCGGTAGTGGCAGTGGGAACAACATAATGCCAATCGGAGGAATCATAAACCAAAGATTCCCAGTGATTCACTTGGGCATAGGGCGATGAAAAAACGGCGATTAAAATCGCCGTTATGAAAAAATGTGGGGTTTTCATAATGCAACCCCAATATACACTTGTTAAGCCAATGTAAACAAAAGCAAGTTGTTAATTTTCGGGGTAACCTGCAGCTGCCCACTGAGCACAGGCATCGATGTCACATTGTGATAATTTGGTTCCTCCTTTGGGCATGGGAGAACAACCCGAACCTTGGGCAATGGTGCAATTCAGCAATCCATTGATATCCGCAGTTTTGGTATTCTGGTATGTGTCCGTGAAAATATTGGCTGAGGCCGAACCTCCGCCGTGACAGCTGGTGCAATGTGTGTCCATGATGGCTTTGATCCTGCCATTGTAAGAAACAACTGAATTATCACAAGTTGCGGTGCCATATAATTCGGCTTCCACATCATAATAGCAAGATGCACTGAGAACAAGAGCAATAATGGCGAAAGAGTAAAATAGCTTTTTCATGGTGTTCAATTGTTGGGTGCTCCGGCTTCAAACCAGTTGCGAATAACTTTTATTTTACAGTCGTCAAGTCCAGTGGAATTTTGTGGCATGATGGAATACCCATTCGTGCCCAAAATGCTATTCCAAAAAGCACTCGAATCGTCAACGATATCTTGATAATTGTTGTAAACGTGGTAACTGTTTTGACTTGTTGCTTGGCTATGACATCCTTGACAATTGGTTTGAACAATAGGCCAAACGCCTGCAGAGAACGAAGACAAGGTACTGTCACATTCCATGCACTGGTTGTTGATGGCTCCTTGGCTGATCCATTTTTCTATTTTGGCAATCAGGTCAGCACTCAAAGCAGAATAAGGAGAGGGTGGCATAAGCTTTTCTCCGGAGGCTGTGAGGACATCAACCAGATCACTCTTGTTGGGCTTGCCTCTGTGAATCACATCGGAGTTGATGATGGACATGTAGTCCGTTAATACAATGCCTTCTCTTGCCGAATGTGAATCGTGACAGCCGGACATCGCGCAATTGCTCACAATGATGGGAAGGATTTCATTTTGAAAATAAACGGTATCCGAAGAGCAATTGAAGGATCGAATGGGGGTGTTGGATGGATCTGGGTAAGACACATCGTGCTTGCAAGCGCCAATCAAAACGGCTCCAACAATGGCAACAGATAGAAAATACTTATTCATGCCTATATAACGTAGCGATGGGTAAATAGTTGCTTATTCGTCCCAAGAAATTGTGACTTGATCTGAAACTGGATGCGATTGGCAAGTTAAAATATATCCTTTCTCTACTTCACGTGGTGTCAAAGCATGATTGACCCTCATGTCCACTTGTCCTTCTTTTACTTTGGCGCGACAAGAGGTACATATTCCACCTTGACAAGAGTAGGGGGGATCCAATCCCAAATCGATACCTACCTCAAGTAGTGATTTGCCATCCTTGGCTACCGTTGCCTCTGTTTCTGTGTTATCAATGATAAACTTAACTACACTCTCACTCATATTATTTTAATTTACTTAATTCTTGAATTAGTTGTGGATGACTCCAATCCAAAGGACCTTCCAGTCTTTGGACTTGCTCTCCATTTCTATTGTAAATATAGGTCATGGGAATGCTAAACACATGGAGCGCGTTCAACGATTCCGTTTGCGAAATGGGTATGGCAATGTTGTCTTGAATGCGTTGGATAATCTCCGGCGAATCATCGGTAATGCAAACCACTTGGAATCCCGCGGCTCTTAATTCTTGCAGATGATTTTTCCATTCGGGAAGTTCTTTCATACAAGGTCCGCACCATGAAGCGAAATAATGTACAATCAGCGCACTATCTCCATGAAGGGTCAAGGGAACGGGTTGGTTATTTTTTAAAATTTGGATTTCCTGTATTTGGATTTCATGCGGCCATTTGCGGTAGGCCCAGTACAAGCCTACTCCAATCAATAAAATCCAGAATCCATATTTTTTTAAGACTTCCATTAGAATTCTAAAATATGGTCAATGGCCGATCTCACTTTTTCAGGATTGGGCAAGTAGGTTTGTTCCAAGATGGAATTCAATGGAATGGCAGGAGTGCAGACACTACCTACGGTTTTTACTGGTGCGTCCAATGCAGTAAAGCAGTGTTCAGCAATCCAGCCGCCAATGGCTTGCATGAATCCATTTTCACTGGGTTCTTCCGTAACCAAAATACATTTTCCGTTTTTGTTTACTGAAGTTTGTATGGCTTCATAATCGATGGGGTTTAAGGAACGCAAATCGATAATCTCTACCTGGTCTTCAATTCCTTTTGAAGCCGCTTTGGCCCAATACACGCCCATGCCGTAAGTGATGATGGTAACGCTGTTGGAATGGGATGAAGTTTGCACCGTTCGCGCTTTTCCAATGGGAACGACATAATCTGCGTCTGGTTCGATGGTTCTTGCTTCTTCAGTCCCCTTCACCTTACTCCAATAAAGGCCTTTGTGTTCTAAGATAACGACCGGGTTAGGATCATAATAGGCGGCCTTCATCAAACCTTTTAAATCAGCTCCCGTTGAAGGATAAACCACCTTGATACCGCGTATTTGCAATAGCACGCTTTCGACACTGCTGCTGTGGTATGGACCTCCGCTGCCGTAGGCGCCAATGGGGACGCGAATCACGCAGCTCACCGGCCATTTGCCATTGGATAAGTAATTGCTTCGCGATACTTCGGTGAACAATTGATTTAATCCTGGCCAGATGTAATCGGCAAATTGCACTTCGACAAATGGCTTCAATCCAACGGCGCTCATTCCCACGGTACTTCCGATAATAAAAGCTTCTTGAATGGGGGTGTTGAATACACGGTTGTCGCCAAATTTTTCTGCCAGCGTTGCCGCTTCGCGAAAAACGCCCCCCAAACGCTTGCCCACGTCTTGTCCATACAGCAAGGCTTCTGGATGGGCTTGTAGTATTTCTTGCACCGCAAACAATGCGCTGTCGACCATGACCGTGGCTTCTTTGCCTTGGGGTTCGCGTTGACCTTTTTCTTCGGTGATGGGAGTTGGCGCAAAGATGTGTTCAGTTAACTGATCCGGTGAGGGATCTTCCGCAAGCAAAGCTCTTTCGTATTCACTCTGAATATATTTTCCGGCGTTGTCCCAAATCTCCTGAATCGCTTCATTGGCAAAGCCCAACTTACTCAATTGTTTTTGAAACTTGGGTAGTGGATCTCTTTTTTGCGCTTCTTCCAAATCATCTCGGTACCATTCTCTTCTAACACCACTGGTGTGGTGTCCGAGCAATGGTACTTTGCAATGCAATAGCCAAGGTCTTCTGTTTTTTCGGATGTCTGCGATGATTTCAGCAATGACATCAAAGCAATTCACGAAGTCCGTTCCGTCGATGCTCTTGACTTGTATGCCTGGATAGGCTTTGGCCAAAGTAGTGGCATCGCCAAAGCGAATTTCAGAGGCGTGTGCACTGATGTCCCATTCATTGTCCTGCACAAAATAAAGGATGGGCAATTGCTTCAATGAAGCCATGTGCAAAGCTTCTGAAACTTCCCCTTCGGTCATGGAGGCATCGCCCAAAGAACAAACCACCAGGGGATTGGAATCTACTTCTTTGTTGTTGTGCAGACCCACTTGTTCTTTGTACCAAAGTCCCATGGCTACACCGGTAGTGGGAATGGCTTGCATGCCCGTGGCTGAACTTTGGTGAGGAATCTTGGGCTTGTCCGCGTCATTCAATGCGGGATGCGAATAATATGATCGCCCCCCCGTGAAAGGATCGTCTTTTTTGGCCATCAATTGCATCATCAAAGAGTAGGGTGTGATGCCCATGGCCAATAACAAACTGTCATCCCGATAATAAGCACTGACAAAATCGATGGGTTTCAATTGTAATCCCAATGCCAATTGACAAGCCTCATGACCACGTGAGGTGGCATGAACATACTTGGCAGTTACTTTGGCGTTGGTTTCGTATATATCAGAAAGTTGACGGGCCTGACACATCAGTTCATAGCCGCGCATGAGTTTCTCAGCATTTAATGCTTTGGATCGAATACTTCCAATGTTCATGTCGCGAATTTAACACGAAACAGTGGGCTATTTCACGGCAAATGAGATTGTCTTACTTTTGTTTTGTGAAAGGCAAGTTCTACAAATACCAAGGAACAGGAAATGATTTCGTTGTCCTCGACGGACGTGATTGGAGTCATGATTGGAATGAAAAGCAAGTCCAGCTGATTTGCTCCAGAAAATGGGGCGTCGGAAGTGACGGATTGATCGTCGTGAAACCGCATGCGTCTTTGGATTTTGAGATGGTGTTTTTTAATCCAGATGGATCACAAAGTTTCTGTGGCAACGGTTCTCGGGTGGCAGTGAGTTTCTTCAATCGGTTCTTCAAGGACCAAGGAAATTTTAATTTCATGGCCATCGATGGGGAGCATTCCGCCAAGATGGAGGGGCATGAGGTTGAAGTAAAGATGAAAAATGTTCAGGGGGGATTTACTTGGGAGTCGGGATGTTTCCTGAATACGGGCAGTCCCCATGTGATTGTTCCTCATTCAGAATTGGAATCTTTGGATATTCTTTTGGAAGGAAGACGTGTACGCTACCATGCTGATTTTGCGAATCACAATGGGACCAATGTCAATTTTGTTCAGTTTGGAGAGAGGGGATTGGAAGTTAGAACGTATGAACGAGGTGTCGAAGATGAAACGCTGTCTTGTGGAACGGGAGTTACGGCAGCGGGCTTGTATTATTTGGAGCAAAAAAAAATGAGTGGTTCAGTTAGCATCCAAACGCGTGGGGGACAACTGGAAGTTAGAGCGGATAGAAAAGGTTCGTTTGAATTTGAAAACGTATATTTGAAAGGTGGGGCTGAGTTTGTTTTTGAAGGGGTTTGGGAGGTATGATATGAAAAAGTACATTTTAATTTTATTGGGCGTTTTAACCATGGTCTCGGCCCAGGCCGACATGGTTCCAAAAATATCGGTGTTGACCTGCTCTCCAGGCCATCAACTGTACAGCGTCTTTGGACACACGGCTTTGCGTGTTCAAGATTCCATTGACAACCGTGCGGTGGATTTGGTTTTTAATTACGGCACTTTTCAATTCACGGAAGATTTTTACTACAAGTTTGCCCAAGGTAGATTGGATTATTACCTGAGTGTTGCGCCATTCTACGAATTTCAACAGCAATATCTTTTTGATGGACGAGGCATAAGAGAGCAATACTTGCGCATGTCGGATGCTGATTTGATTCGATTGGAGCAACTGTTATTTGAGAATGCGGAAGAGGCCAATGCCACTTTTCGATACCATTTCTTCAAGGACAATTGTTCGGTTCGCGTTTGGAAGATTATCCAAAAGGCTTCTTCCAAACCCATTGTTATTCAGCGCTCACAGCCGAATTCTACTTTTCGTCAAGCCATTCAAACGTATTTAAATTATACGCCTTGGGGCGATTGGGGAATTGATTTGGCATTGGGTGCTCCATGCGATGATGCGATGACCATGGAAGATTTGGCGTTTTTGCCGGATTCTTTGGAAGGCATGTTGTCGCACGCGCAATACGGCAGTACTCCGCTGGTGACGCGCTCAATGGAAATGATCCCTGTGGATCAAGATCTGGAATTGCCTAGCTTCAATGGCCCTGTTGTATTGTTCGTGGTTTTGCTACTCATTGTTTTGGCCGCAGGCTTTTATTTCTCGAAACAAGGAAAGCTCAGAACCTGGTTGGAAAATTCCATCATGTTTTTCTTTGGTTTGTTGGGTATGTTCTTGTTGTTTCTGTGGTTCCTGACGGATCATGATACCACACACGCCAATTGGAATTTACTTTGGGCCAATCCCATTTGGTTGTACTTGATGATTTATCCTCCGAGGAAATGTGCCAATGGCCAGCGAAAAATTTCTTGGATTCAAATGATTCTTTCCGCGATCGCACTTTTGGGTTTTGGATTTTTACCTCAATCTTTCCACCCTGCGGTACTGCCCATTTTGGGAATTCAATTTTATGTACTTCTTAAAAATGTCAAACCTTTTTGGTTTACAAAGCAATTGAATGAGAAAGTATAGCGCGATCTTTTTGATGTTGGTGATCATCGCGCAGTGGGGATGCAAGCGAGAGGATACCTATTGGAAAACGGAATGGGAACTTCCTTTGTTCAGCGACTCGTTGTTGGTTACAGATTGGATTCCATCTAAAAATTTAAAAATCAATGAGCAAGGATGGTATGAAATCAACTGGGATACCACCTACGCGCTATCGTTGGATACTTTGCTCACGTTGCCTGATACATCCATTGCCTTGGATTACACACTTCCGTTCCAAGTGAATGTGCCTGCTGGTATTACGTTATTGAATCAAACCCAGAGTCAAACAGATTGGATTCCTGAGGGTATGGAGCTCAAAAAGATTTTCATCAATACAGGGAAAATACACTACAAAATCAATAGTGCTGTTGATGGTGATATTCAGTTGAAGTTTGAAGTCCTCCGTGCTTCGAGAGCGGGTGAGCCATTGCTGATCGATGTCGTTTTACCACCGGGACCCACCACACTGGAAGGGGATTTTGACATCTCTGATTTCGTTATGGATCTGAGCGGTCCCAATGGAAATTTAACCAATGATTGGACCAATCAAATCATTATCCGATCAGCAGATCAAGGCTTGGGCGCCGATGTACACATGAATGACTTGGTGCAGGTGGAACTCAATTTTGAAGATGTAACCATCAAGCGGGCATTGGGTTATTTGGGACAACGCCAATGGACAATCAACGAGTCCATGGGGATAGGTGCGGGTTGGCCCCAAGGTGAATTCCATTTTGAAGATTTGCGCTTGGATTGGCAGTTGGAGAATCGAATGGGAGCAGACCTCGTTTTGAATTTGAATCAAGTCCAATTGACATCGGGTCAAAACCAAGTTTGTAATTTATCGCATCCTTCGATGAACCAATGGCAATTCATCACACGTGCGCAAATGGATGCCTTGTATAATATTTATCCCACCTATTTCTCGCAATCTTGGAATCGTCAAAACTCCAATATCGTCCAGGCCATGGGATATTTGGGCGGTGGTGTGAAAATACAAGGAGAGATGCGAATGAATCCAATGGGCAACGTCAATGCTTACCATGATTTCTTTATTCCAGAACCCTTTGTATTGCACGCATCTTTGGATCTTCCATTGCGTTTCAATGCGCGGAATGTCGAAGTGAATCAAAAAATAAAAGTGGCTGTTTCCGACGAAATGGTAGCCTCTGGAAAGATTCATTTGAAGTTGGAAAACGCCTATCCATTGCGCATGCAGTTGACGGCTAAATGTGGTTCCGAGGTTTTGGGAGAAGGAGAAATTCTTCCAGGGGTTTTGGAAGCCGATGGCATGGGCATCTCCCCAACCTTTTCATTGTGGACGTTGACTTGCACAGAAGGCCAATTGAAAAAGATACAGCAAGAAGGAGGATTGACACTAACGTGGGTATTGAGTACCCCTGACTATCCCCGAATGGTGGGTTTGCGCCCCGGGTATTATGCTGTTGCGAAGTGTATTGGAGAAGCCGAATTTGAATTGGGATTGAAATGAAAAACACGATAATCATTTTGGGATTGATGGGCTTGACCTTGTTTGCGCAAGGACAAGACACGCTTTTGCAACACCCCATTGAACCACCCATTGATTCAATAATGGATGCCAAAGAATTCTCGCTATCGGCGAGTAGTCAGATTGTTTTTTTTAGCAACGGCATTACTTCGCAGTGGATTCGTGAATGGGCAAGGGGAGGGGAAATAACACGAGAAGAGAATACCAAGCAATGGTCAAACCTTTCGCACCGATCAAGCACCCTGGCCCTGGCCAATACGCAACTTCAAATTCAAGCTCCTTTGTTTTCTGACTCCCTTCAAAATGAGGATCGCATCAATGAGATTGGATTGCAGGTTGGTCAGTTTCAAGTTTTTCGCGGGGTTTATGATCCAGGTTTATTCCAATTGATTTTTCTAGGGAACAAGGGATTGGGCGGAAGTACATTGCAAGGCAAGAATCTCGAAATGGAACGTTTTCAATACCGTTCGATTGGGGTCAATTGGACCCATGGAAATGTGAAAAAGTTTTCTTTTTGGCAATTGGGAATCGATTGGGTGGAGTCCTCTTCTTATTCAAGATGGTTTGTTCCAGAGTACAACGTGTCTTTTGCTTCGAGCATGGAAAGCGTTACCGCCAATTATCGTATCAAACGTCAAGCTTTGGTACCCGGAACCAAAGGGATAGGAATGTCAGGTTATTTGCATTGGGAACAAACGAGTGGTCCATTGTACTGGAATTTCGCGGTTCGCGATGTCGGATTCATCAAATACAACCAATTAAAGACAGATGTATGGAAAGGGGATGGAGTCTTCATGGGATTCAACACCCAAACCATTCAAAACGCAGATTCATTGGACTCTTTTTTAAGTCCATATTCCTCTCATATCAGCCGCTCGGACAGCCGAGTGGTGGCTTTGCCGACCTCGTTCACAGCCAATTTTGAATTCTTCCACAAGTGGCATTACGGTTGGGTCTATTATTTCGGAGGGCCTTGGGGATACCAATCTTTGGGTAGATCATGGAAATTGGAGAAGCCGGAGAAAAATTATTTTTGGACGTTCAAATCTGATGTGATTCACTCCTTACAAAATCAATGGGGTTTCAGGGCAACAGCCCAATGGGTGCATTACAATGGATGGAGCGCGGGCGTTTCCGGTAACAATTGGTTGAGAACCACATGGGGTGATGCGCCTTTTTTTGCAGGGCAAGTATTTATAAATATGACTTTTTAAATAAAAAATATGAGAACAGAATTGGATAACCAAGTATTGAATGCACTTCCTCAATTGAAAGGCGATCGCTTTTTTTTAATCGCGGGACCCTGTGTGGTGGAAGGCGAAGAGATGTTGTATGAAATTGGCACAGAAGTCAAAGCCATTTGTGAGCGCTTGCGTATTCCTTATATTTTTAAAGCATCTTACAGAAAAGCCAATCGCTCCAGATCGGATTCATTCACGGGTGTTGGGGATGAGCAAGGTTTAAAGTGGATCAGTGAAGTAGGGAAGTCGTTGGGTGTCCCAACCACCACCGATATTCACGCAGCAGATGAAGCAGCGATGGCTGCGGAGTATGTGGATATCCTTCAGATCCCCGCTTTCTTGTGTCGTCAAACCGATTTGTTACAAGCGGCTGCACAAACCGGAAAGGTGGTCAATATCAAAAAAGGACAGTTCTTGTCTGGTGAATCCATGGGACACGCGGTCAAGAAAGTAGTAGAAGCAGGCAACGAAAAAGTTTGGTTGACGGAAAGGGGTTCCATGTTTGGCTATCAGGATTTGGTTGTCGATTATCGCAATATCCCAGCCATGCAAAATTATGCTCCTGTCATTATGGACTGCACGCACAGCTTGCAACAACCCAACCAATCATCGGGTGTTACCGGTGGTAAACCAGAGTTGATTGCCACCATAGCCAAGGCGGCCATTGCCACAGGTGCCAATGGTTTGTTTATCGAAACCCATCCCAATCCAGCAGTTGCCAAAAGCGATGGAGCCAATATGTTGCGTCTGGACCATTTGGAAGCTTTGTTGACTGACTTGTGTAAAATCTATGATGCGGTTCGTGCGTAATCTCCTGCTTTACATTGTTTTGTTCCTGCCCGCTGTTTTTTGGGCACAGGCAGATTCTGTTTGGTCGGCAACTGTGGGTTCATTTGGACATGAGGATTTGGTTCGGATGACCAGGGACAATGTCGGTAATGTTTGGTCCGTAGGAACTACTTGGAGTGATTGGGAAAAGGGAAGTCAGGTGCTGATTCTTCAATCGGATTCTATGTTGAATTGTTTGCATGGATTGGATTGGGGGGATGAGGGTGCGCAATATGGAAAAGATATTTTGTGCGACGACGAAAACAATATTTGGATTTTGGCTTCAGGTACCTCAAACACCTCCTTGGGATACGATCCCACAATTGTGAAGTTCAATGCCAACGCGGAGGTGATTTCCACGTTGGAGTTGCAAATTCCGGGATGGCAAGAGGTGTCGCAATTGGGATTGCATGAGCAAGATTGGTTGGTGGCTGGGGTGAATTGGAATGGTGATTTAATGCAACAAGCGGGTTTTGTCCTAGGGCAAGTGGGTTCCAACAATTATCAATGGATTGAACTACCCATTGCGGGACGTGACATGGAGGCCGCGATTTTGGAATGGGATACTGTCGCTTCCTCATGGATGTTGGCTTATCACTATTGGACGGATGTGGACAGCTTGCCCAACACGGCTTTTTTTTGGGTGGATACCCAAGGCAATGTTCAACAAAGCATCACCAATCATCCCTTGTGTAAAGGCATTGAAATGTGGGATGCGGTAAACCACAACGGGGTTTGGACCGGCGCAGGTGGTTATCTGGAAAATGGTGTTTTCCGAGGCCATTTGATGTATTGGGATTTCAATGGCACGCTGTCTAACGCAGCTGCTTTCCCTGCAACACCTACCGAGAGTATTTTACACAGCATAGCACTTAAGGGCGAGGGCGATGGCTATGTCGTCGCAGGATGGACGTATTATTTTGGTTCGGGTTATGCCGATGCCTACATCCATGGTCTCGATTTTAATATGACTTGGTTGGGTGGCGGTGCCATCGGTGGCGCGCAAGTAGATAAGATCTATGATGTTCAGGCGTTCAGCAGAAATACCCTCATGATGGTCGGTGAAAACGCCAGCCAAGAGGGGGGGCTGGATGCGCAAGGATGGATTTTAAAATTCAATGATGACTACATTACGACTTCTGATTTGCCCATTGAATTGCAAAACATGACTTGTCTTTCTGCATCGTTGGGTATGCCAGAAATCCAATCATCACAGCAGATTGTCATGACGCAAAACGACCAAACTTGGTTTTTTTCTACTGAATTGTCTTCCTTGAAATTATTCAATTTGCAAGGACAATTGCTCGAAGAGCATCATGGGCGAATTTCATCTTTGGACTTTGGGCACCTCCCCAAGGGAATGTATCTGATTGCGACGGGCACAGCGCAGGGGGAGTCGACGGTATTTAAATCGATCTTGGATTAAGGCAAGGAAGGTTGTCCGGCGTTCACCCATGCCGTATACCAGAAATCGCCGATGCTGGCTACGGCACTTTTCATTCTGCGCTCCACTTGACCTTGTAGCAGCTGGTGATAATGCTGACTGAGTTTTTCTGAGTATTGGTAGGCGGCATCTTCACCCCGAATTTGGAAGTCGTACCAAAATTGATCGGCCATCATGGACTTGGCTTGTATTTCAAATTGAAAAACACTGTCCAAGGCCAAATGGCTTTCCCAAATGCGCGCCCAGATGAATTGGTCTGGTCGATCAATACGTTGTGCATGGTGAAAGGGAATGGTATAGTCTTCATAAAAGAGTTCAGGTAATCGGGATTCCCAAAACCCATGCAGACCTTTTTGATTGGTCAATTGTCCGTTGTAATTGGAGGTGGTATGCAATGGTACATGCGCATCGCCAATGTAATGCCCCAATTCTGCACTGATTTGTAAGATTGACTTTTTGTCTTTAGAAACAAAGGCATCGGTGAGTTGCGCCAACTTTTTTTGCACTTGCCACGGCACAATACCATGTGCATGAAGGCTGTCAATTTCAAATTGGCAAATGGCCTGAGACCACGTCAATGGCATGACGCCAGGCGCTTTTGCATGTGGGTAGTAATGGTCCAAATCAATGTAATGACATTCCGCTTCGCCTTTGATGCTGTATCTCCTTTTGTCGGGATCAACGCTGTGCTCAATGAGGTACGAGAGATTTTTTTTGTAAAATGAAAACAGTGGAGCGGGTAGCGTGAACACCGCGAGCTCATTTAGTTTTTTATGTCCAAAAAATCCCCAGTCATCGGAATGGCATTGATGCCCCGAGGATAGAATCGCAAATGCAATACAACTGAAAAAGAGAATGAAATATCTAGACATCGAGCTTTACGAGGGCTCCGTCCTTCAGAATGGGGATACAAGGAACGGTATTCAGCGTAAGGCAATACTTGACATCTTTTTGAATTTTTAAATGGATCAATCGGCGTCGATGTGACGACGCGCGAAGGAAACTCCACAAATTCTCTTTGGCACTTTGAAATAAAAATTTAGCAGCTACGGTGCTGTCTTCGAGGGCTTGAAATTTTTTAGATTGAATCAATTGGTCGGCGATCGCGCCAGCACATATCGTATCCTCAAGGTTGACTTTGTCTTTCCAACCACTGGCCAAAATCAAAGTGTTTTTGTTTTGCTCGATGAGCCATTGACACAAATGATCCAAATTGTTGAGGCATCCAATCACAACCAAGCCGTCGTTCTTGGCCATCTCAATCGCTTTGGTACCGTTGGTGGTGGTAAGAACAACCGTTTGACCTTTCATGTCTTGGTTGATATAGACATAAGGCGAATTGCCAAAATCAAATCCTTCTACCACTTGACCATCGCGCTCAGCACCTACTATAAAGCCTTTGGACTTGTATTCCAATGCTTCATCCAGGGTGGCTACGGGAATGATTTTTTCCACGCCATGATGCAGGGCAGTGGTCATTGCGCTGGTCGCACGCAATACATCAATGACAACGATGATGTCATATCCCCCGCGGTACAAATTGTACTGGGCGGGGGTATAACAAACTTCTACTATTTTCTTTTCTTCCAAAATGGAATGATTATGCGTTTTTATAAAAGGGCAATCCCACTACGGAAGCTTTGATTTGTTTGCCGCGAATGACAACATATATTTCAGATCCCATTTGCGCCATGGCGGTAGGAACATATCCCATTCCAATGGCTTTGCTCAAAGATGGAGATTGGGTTCCACTGGTTACTACACCGATGACTTGTCCGTTGGCATCTGCAATTTCATAACCGTGACGAGGAATTCCTTTGTCAATCATTTCAAATCCCACCAATTTGCGGGTAACACCGGCGTCCTTTTGGGCTTTTAAATTTTCACTGTTGTTGAAAGGTTTGGCAAATTTGGTGATCCAACCCAATCCCGCTTCGATGGGAGAGGTGGTGTCATCTATGTCATTTCCGTACAAACAGAATCCCATTTCCAAACGCAAGGTGTCTCTGGCTCCCAATCCAATGGGTTGGATGCCAAATTCAGCACCTGCTTCCATCACGGCATGCCACATCTTCTCCGCATCCGCATTTTGAAAGTAGATCTCGCATCCACCTGCCCCGGTGTATCCAGTGGTTGAAACAATCACGTTGTCTATACCGGCAAAGGTTCCGCGTTGAACCGTGTAGTATTCCATGTCAACGACATTCATGTCGGTTAACTTTTGCATGGCCTTTAATGCCAATGGTCCTTGGACCGCCAAAAGACTCATGTCTTCCGATACGTTGGTCATCTCTGCTCCAATGGATGCGTTGAATTTTTGAATCCAATTCCAATCCTTGTCGATGTTGGACGCGTTAACCACCAAAAAATATTCTTCAGGACCAAAACGGTATACCAACAAGTCATCCACGATGCCTCCCTCAAGATTGGGAAGACAGCTGTATTGAACTTTACCATCAAACAATTTACTGGCATCGTTAGAGGTTACTTGTTGAATCAAAGCCAAAGATTGTGGTCCTTTTACCCAGAATTCGCCCATGTGACTGACATCAAATACACCCACAGCGTTGCGAACACAATGGTGCTCCTCAATCAAACCTTTGTATTGCACTGGCATGTTGTATCCAGCAAAAGGAACCATTTTGGCTCCCAATCCAATATGCACTGAGCTCAATGCAGTATTCTTTAAATTCATTTCTGACATAATGGCAAAGATATAATGTGTTTAGTGATTCACTTCATGTTCTACATAATCCAAGATTTTATGCATCAAATGCACGCGGTCTTTTCCTCTTACGTTGTGCGCATGTCCTGGATATGCAAAAAAGTCGATGGGAACATGGTTGGTTATGCAAGTCTTTAACAAACGCATATTGTGTTGCATGACCACGACGTCATCATCTGTTCCGTGGATCATCAACAATGGACCTGCTAGATTCTTAACATAGCCATTGAGGTTGTTCTTTTCATACCCCGCTGGATTTTCATTGGGTGTGTCCATGTAACGCTCGGTATACATGATTTCATACAAGGTCCAATCCAAAACGGGTCCTCCAGCAACACCGCATTTGAATACTCCCGGTTGTCTCATCATGAGGGAGGTAGTCATAAATCCACCAAAGCTCCAACCGTGTATCGCCATGCGGGCATCGTCTACATAGGATTGTTTTCTTAACCACTCAACACCGGCCATTTGATCTTCCATTTCGGCAGATCCCAATTGGCGGTGTATGGCCTGCTCAAAGGCTTTGCCGCGATTGGCGCTGCCTCTTCCATCCAAAGTGAAAACAAGATATCCTTTTTCTGCAAAATAATTCATCCACAAGGAAGCACCTTCCAAGTACCCTCCATTCACCAATTGCACGTGTGGACCGTTGTACACATATACCAATACAGGATATTTTTTGGTAGCATCGAACTGTGAAGGTTTGATAAGGCGATAATTAAGCAAGGTTCCATCATGTCCTTGAATGACACCCAGTTCGGTTTGTCCAATATTGTATCCTTTCAATTTGTCTTCAGCAACCAATAGCTGCTGCGCCAATTTTCCTGTGGAGGTTCTAACTACTGCTTGGTTGGGAATTCCGGAAGCATTAAATTGATCCAAGATATACGCTCCATTGCTTGAAAAATGCATTTCATGTAAGCCCTTGCCCGCGATGATATTTTGAACGCTGTAATTTTTCATATCCCCGATGATGGCACCGGTGTGCATGGCATCTGCGGTGGTGGTGGCGATGTAAATTTGGGTCGCGTTTTCATTGAATCCCAAAATGCTCAGTTGCTCATACGGCGTGCTCCATTCGCCCAAAATTTTCCCTTCTAAGTTGATGTGCTGGTAGTTGTGAAATCCAGATTGGGTTTGGTAGCTGCGCCAGATAAATTCATTGGGCTTCCCTGAAACAAATACGGGAGCCTGATCGGGCTCTAACCATTTGTTGTCTTTTTCTTCAATCAAGGTCTTGACCAATTTTCCGGTTTGTGTGTCGTACATCTGCAAACGCATCCAATCGGTTTTTCTGTTTAACCAAGCAACCAGTACATGCTGGTTGTCTGGAACCCAAGCCACGTTGGTGATGTAAAATTGATCGTTGTATTCACCATTGATATCGGTGATTTGCATTTTCACTTTGGCTTTCTTGCCCTTGATTCCGACATGGTACACCCAGAGGCTCACCTTTTCACTGATGCCGCCAGCCATGGGATATCGAATCATATTCACGGATGCAGGAACGGTGTTGTAATTGGTCAATGGATATTCCGCAACCAATCGTTCATCTTTTTCATAATACGCGATGTGCTGACCGTTGTCGGACCAAAACAATCCTCCGGCTATGCCATATTCGTTTCGTGAAATGCTTTGTCCACTGACCACGCCAGCGGGGTTTTGCGTGATGACTTTCACGGTGTTATTGGCGGTCTTTACGCAGACATTGTTGTCCAAGGTAAATGCCAAGTGGCCTGTGGCAGGATGGTAGTTTATATTGGCGGGGGATGATTTGGATTTCAATACGCCCAAGGTGACATCTTGCACCTTGCTTACCTTGTTGGCTGAAACATCGAAATTGTAATAGGCTTCGCTATCTTCAAACCAAGCCTGGGTAGCTGAAGTCCAATGAAAGGAAGGCAAAGATTTTACATTTTCCAATCCTGCTGATTTCAATTGTGCTGTCGTTAGCCAAGGTTGAATCGCGGCATCGACTGCACCTTTGTATAAGGTGTCTCCACGCTGATAAACGTATTGCGTGGTTTGTGGCAGCCACTGCAAATCTTGCAAGTGATCGGGATAGAATTTTCCAAACTGTTGTCTAACCGCTTCTTCCAGCGTCAAGTTCTTTTGCGAAAAACCGAATAGTTGAATGAGGCTCAAAACCCCGATGACAAAAATCTTTTTCATAAGGGGTAAAAATAAGGCTGAATTGACCTATTTGGCGGGAAAAGTATGGCGAATGATTTTTTTCATTTGTAGACTTTCCATCACATCGTGTGTTCGAATGATGGATGCGCCATGGGTATAAGCCAATGTATGCGCCACCAAGGATCCTGGGCCGCAATCTTCTGCAGTAAGTTGGGTAGCCAATTGAATCATTTTCTTGCGGGACATACCGGCCAAAATGGGTTTGTTTAGAACCTGCAGTGCTTCCAGTTCACGAAGTAAAGTAAAGTTGTGATCCATGGTTTTTCCAAACCCAAATCCGGGGTCGATGATCAAGGGGTGGTCGTCGGGAAATTCCTTTATTTTTTCTTTAAAAAAATGAATGACCTCTTGTGTAACATTCCCATAATGGGGTTGGTCTTGCATGGTTTCTAATGTTCCTTGCATGTGCATCAATACATAGGGTATTTTTTCTTGGATCACCCATGGGAGGAGACCCTGATCGAGGCTTCCTGCGGTGACATCGTTGACGATATGCGCTCCATGCTGAACGGCTTTTTGTGCCACAGACAAATAATAAGTGTCAATCGAAAGGGCAATGTGGGGTGCATTTTGATGCAACCATTGGAGAACAGGCTTTATCCTCTCCCATTCTTCATTGGGATCGATACGAATAGAACCGGGTCGGGTGCTTTGTCCACCAATGTCGATGATGTCCACCCCGGCTTCAATCCATTGTGAAAGCGTTTCAAAAGTGTGATTCTCCCAACGGCTTTTGTCGTGAAAAGAATCTGGCGTGCAATTGATCACCCCCATGATGGCTGGCGATTCAAAACAAAGGGAAGGATTGCCTTGTTGGAGGATTAAATTTTTATTGCGCTTCTGCATTTCTCCGTTACTTTTGAAATTGTATTCAAATATCGACAGTGGACAAGACAATTTTACAATACAATCAAATCATCTCTCAGTGCCGAGATTTATTTGCAAAGAAAACCCAAGACTATGGAACCGCTTGGAGAATTCTTCGAACCTCAAGCTTGACAGACCAGATTTTTATCAAGGCCCAACGCATCAGAACCTTGGAGCAAATCAAGGAGAGTAAAGTAGGAGAGGGGATTCACGATGAGTTTGTGGGTATTGTAAACTATTCCATCATGGCCTTGATTCAATTGGAGTCACAGGCAGATGCCAACACCGATTGGTCAGTGGATCAGGCCTTGCAAGCATATCAGCATCAGGCAGAGAACACCTTGGCCTTGATGATGAAAAAAAATCACGATTATGGAGAAGCATGGAGAGACATGCGGGTTTCATCTTTCACGGATTTGATATTGATGAAGCTATTGCGCATCAAGCAAATCGAAGACAACGCAGGAAAGACAATTGTGAGTGAAGGCATTGACAGTGGTTATCAAGACATCTTGAATTATGCAGTATTTGCATTGATTCAAATGTCGGAGCAGAATTAAAAAATGAAGAAACTCGCATACTCCATTTCAATCATATTGGGTGTTTGCATTTTGGTTTTTTTTCTATTTCGCATGTCAGGTTCGGATCCCGTTCGCAACGTCTTGGGTGAGAATGTTTCAGAGGAGATGATGTCCGCAACGCGGGCCCGATGGAATTTGGATCTATCCACTGGAGAGCAGTTGATGTTGTATCTCAATGACCTGAGTCCACTTTCTTTTCACATCCAAGATACCAGCAGTCGATGGCAATTCAGAACACAGGATTTAACGGGAGTTTGTATCCCAATGGGAGGAATGGCAGTGGCTTTAAAAATCCCTTTCTTGGGGAGATCGTATATCTCAGACAAGACCGTCAATTTGTTGTTGGCTGAAACCTTACCTGGAACATTGATATTGGCTTTGGTCAGTATCGTCTTGGCCATGATTGTGGGCATTGTATTGGGCGTTTATACAGCCCAACACATTGGAACAAAGCGAGACAAGTGGATACTCACCTTGTCTTCATTGGGAATGTCGGCGCCCTCTTTTTTTGTAGCCGTATTGGTCTCTTGGTTTTTCGCCATCAAACTCGGTCCATATACCCATTTGCCCATGAATGGAAGTTTATTTAAAGTGGATCCTTGGCAGGGCAAAGTTATCGCATGGGAGAACATGGTATTGCCCGTGTTAACCTTGATGATTCGCCCTTTGGGAGTCATCGTTCAGTTGACACGAAATGCAATATTGGAAACCATGAGTATGGACTTTATACGCACCGCACGTGCCAAGGGATTGTCCGAGCAAAGCGTCATTTGGCGTCACGCCTTACCCAATTCATTGAATCCCGTACTCACTGCCATTTCGGGATGGTTTGCGTCCTTATTGGCCGGTGCCGTATTTGTCGAATTTGTGTTTGGGTGGAAAGGATTGGGTCAGTTGATGTTTCAGGCGATAGAGAAGCAAGATTTACCCGTTGTCATGGGAGGAGTAATCGTGATATCCATTTTCTTTGTCTTCATATCAGCCGGCATGGACAAGGTATACGCCCGCTTGGATCCGAGGGTTGGATTGAAATAGAAAAAAGAATTATTTCAATATTGTACTTATATTAGATGGATGAAAAATAGAATAATACTATTCCTTTCTTTTTCGTCAATGACTATTTTTTTTGTGGGATGTTTTCCGGAAAAGCCGACACAATCTAACTTAGAAGGACAATTGATTGTTCGAATAACTTTGGATGAACCCATACATGCTCAGCCGTCAGGGGCAACATTTGTTAATCATTTTTTAAGCCTAACAAGTTCAATTGGTGACGCCCAAATATTTGGATCCAATCCGAGCCATGTAGGAATAAAGACGTTCCAAGTGACTGGGCAAGGAGAGTCCAATGACGAATTGACATTCAACGTCACCTATTCTGATTATAGTGTCGATGCATCGAATGTCACAACCAGTGATTGTGATTCCTTGACAATAAGGGTGTTTTTTGAGGGCGCGGTTATTTATGAGGAAGTGAAAGAAATGGGCTATAGCAATTGTACCAATGGATTTGGGGGTTTGAGCACAACCCTCACGTTGCCTTAATTCGGAAATCCCTTTACTTTTGAATTCGATTTTTCCAAGCGTTATGTACGGCCGCGATGAGCAGAGTCAATTCTCCATCGTCTTGTAGCTTGGATACTTTTTCTTGAATCTTTTTTAAATCGATATCGGCGTCATGAAAATCTGCGATGTTCATACCATTTAGAATACTTTCTGCTAGCGGCTTGATGCTGATGAGCTCATGCTTTTTGGTTGCCAAAGTCAGTTCCAAAAGTTGCTCATTGATATGTTCACATACTCGATTTATAAAATCATCGACATTTGTCAATGGGATTTGCAATCTGCGCATAATATCAATCCAATGGGCTCTTTTTCCCCTTCTTGTTTTTCATGTTTATTGAGCCATTTTAGATACAATTCCATTTGTCCTTTGTGAGTGGATTCGAATTTTCCTAGTTTCAATTCAATGGCCACCAAGCGATTCAGTTTGATTTCTCAATTCTCGTTTGCCCCAATTGTTTTCAATGGTATTTTGCGCATAGTATATTTTGGATTCCATGGATTTTAGTGGAAATAGTTCAATGAAATGAGACCAACTCAATTTTGCCGCCAGTGGTGGCAAAATTTCAAAATCAGAGAATTCGCTGGCGAATTTCGTCATTCTCCTCACATTCTTTTCATTGAAATTCCGACCATATTTCATCTCTATTTGTGTTGAAACGTTTGCAACTATTTGCTTTCCATACTGAGCGCGTTCATTTTTTAAAACTTCTTCGTTGATTCGTTTTCCCACATGCCAAAACAAAAGGGTTAAAGTGCTATTGGCTGTTCTTACAACCTGTTGTTTACTTTCTTCAATGAGTGCAGAAATCTCCATCACGATATCAAGTGAATCTGTTTTTTCTAGTCTATTCATTTTGTAAAAATTGAATCAAAGTCAACATGTTGCAAGAATCATATAAGGTGCATATAACATAGTATGCGACCACCCTGCCCAGACAGCGAAGCTCGTCTGGGCCCGTCCCGACTGCGTCGGGCCACCCTGGGGGGAGGTTCGTGATGTAACTAATAAAAAAAACGGATTATTTACACCGAAAAGTCTATCCGCAACGTCGAAAAACAAAAAACCCCTTCACTCTCTCAAAATGAAGGGGCTTGTGCTTTAAATGTTGTAGCGAGAGAGGGGCACGATCCCTCGACCTCATGATTATGAATCATGCGCTCTAACCAGCTGAGCTACCTCGCCAAAGCGGGTGCAAACATAATAATGTAATAAGTAAAAAAAAAATATTCCTCAAAATTTTATTCGCGATCGCTGAATATTTCGGCGACTACGGCCAATGTAATTGGAACTCTTGGTGACAATGACCAAGCCTGCCGAATGATGAAAATAATTGCTGCCAGATATGGGCATCAAGGCGTCCAATCCTACCTTGGCCTGAGACTCCATGTTCAATCCCAATCTGTTCCTTACAAACCACAAGGTGAATCCGCCCCCTACATTTAAGTTGATGGAATTTCTGAATACTGTCTGTGTGCGATGGGTATAGCCCAATCCGACGATGGGGTATACGTTGAATCCCATGTTGCTGATGGAATTTAAAAATGCATTTCCACGCGGTACATACAATTTGTCAAAAAACGAACTGGCCAAATTGATCTGATAACGGATGTTTAAATCGGTACTGATGAAACTGCCCGGCGATAAATAACGCTCCTTGTATATCGATGGATTCATTTTTAAATACCCCAAGCCCAAGTCGATCTTTACTTTGTCTTGGATGGTTTTGCCCAATACGATGCGCGTAGGGACAAAGGAGGTCGACCAATTGCTCAAGGACAATAATCCCGAAAATGAATTGCGGTCATCGTCGATGGCATGTGATTGCAACTTGATGGTGGTGGGGCGTGTCAGAAACTCTAAAAAATTGTTTTGCCCATAAACCGCGCTGTTCCATGACAAGCCTGCCATTAGGAAAAACACGAGGTAATATTGCTTTGATAGGGCCAAGTCGCTGATTTATATAGCACAAATATAAAGAATTTTCGTCTTAACCCGCGATAAATGAGAATAACGGCGTACTTTCGCGCCGAATTTCGAATTATGCAAAAAATCAGAAACATCGCGATTATCGCACACGTTGACCATGGTAAAACCACTTTGGTGGACAAAATGCTATTGGCTGGAAAGCTTTTCAAAGAGCACGAAACATCAGAGGAATTGGTTCTAGATAACAACGATATCGAGCGCGAGCGTGGTATTACTATTTTGGCCAAAAACGTTTCTATCCCCTACAAAGGATACAAAATCAATATTATCGATACTCCCGGTCACAGTGACTTTGGTGGTGAAGTAGAGCGTGTATTGAATATGGCCGAAGGGGCTTTGTTGCTGGTGGATGCTTTTGAAGGTGCTATGCCGCAAACGCGTTTCGTTTTGCAAAAGGCTTTGCAAATGGGTTTGAAACCAATCGTGGTTGTCAATAAAGTGGACAAAGAAAACTGTACACCAGAAGAGGTTCATGAGCAAGTTTTTGACTTGATGTTTAACTTGGGTGCCAACGAAGATCAATTGGATTTCCCTGTGGTATACGGTTCGGCTAAAAACAACTGGATGAGCTTGGATTGGAAAACACCTACAACGAGCATCGAGCCTTTGTTGGATATGGTTATCGAAAAGATTCCTGCTCCGATTTCTCGTGAAGGTATTCCCCAAATGTTGGTGACGTCTTTGGATTATTCTACTTACACGGGCCGAATGGCGATTGGTAAATTGCACCGCGGTGAATTGAAAGCGGGCATGAACGTTTCTTTGGTGAAACGCGATGGCGCTATTACCAAGGGACGTATCAAGGAATTGTACGTTTTTGAAGGTTTAGGAAAGCGCAAAGTAGATTCGGTTGTTTCAGGCGATATCTGCGCAATCAATGGTATCGAGAATTTTGAGATTGGTGATACTTTCACGGATTTTGAAAATCCAGAGGCTTTGCCAAGTATCTCTGTGGATGAGCCAACGATGAGTATGTTGTTTACCATCAACGATTCTCCTTTCTTTGGTAAAGAGGGTAAGTTTGTTACCAGCCGTCACATCAAAGAGCGTTTGGAAAAAGAATTGGAAAAGAACTTGGCTTTGCGTGTTCAAGACACAGACAAAGCGGATCGTTTCAATGTATTTGGTCGCGGTGTACTTCACTTGTCTGTATTGATTGAGACCATGCGTCGTGAGGGATATGAATTGCAAATTGGTCAGCCTCGGGTTATTTTGAAAACGGTAGATGGTGTGAAGATGGAACCCATTGAAGAATTGACCATCGATTTGCCATCAGAAATGGCAGGTACGGCCATTGAAGCGGTTTCTAAGCGCAAAGGTGAAATGAAAAACATGGAACCCAAGGGTGATCGCACGGTGATCGAATTTGAAATCCCTTCTCGTGGTATCATCGGTTTGAGAAGTTATTTGTTGACGGCTACCCAAGGGGAAGCCATCATGAACCACCGTTACAAGGAATATCAACCCATGAAGGATGAAATTCCAGGTCGTTTGAATGGCTCTTTGATTTGTATGGAAACAGGTAACGCTGTGGCATACTCAATCAGTAACCTTCAAGACCGCGGTAAATTCTTTGTAGAAGCGATGGAAGAGGTGTATGAAGGACAAGTAATTGGAGAACATTCTCGTGATAACGACTTGGTGGTGAATGTGACCAAAACCAAACAGTTGACCAACATGCGTGCTTCAGGTACGGATGCCAAAACGGTGATGGCGCCTCCCATTAAGTTTACTTTGGAAGAAGCGTTGGAATATATCGGTCCCGATGAATACGTGGAGGTTACGCCAAAATCGATTCGTTTGAGAAAGGTATACTTGAATGAAAATGAAAGAAAACGTTTCGGTAAAGATTTGGGTAAGTACTAAATCAAAACCAAACCAGAATAAAAAAAAGGGTAGTGCAAGCTACCCTTTTTTATTGGTCCATTTTAAATAACGACGATTGAGATCTTCTTGCACTTTTTTACAACGTCGGCGCCAGGGACCTTCCGCCAATTCTTTGGCGTCTTGGATGATCTCCCAGCATTCAGGGATCATCTCAGGAAATTTCTTTCCGCCCAATTCGATGACATTTAAAGCAGCATAGCGAACAGCGGCCTCGACGTTTGGCTCAAACATCCATTCTTTGGCTGCATCAAACAGCAACCCAAATTGCTCGTGTTCTTCTGGCTTTAGTTTGAGTAAAACTTTGAGTAGCTCTCTGCGAACAGCAGGGGACAAGGCACGTTGAATGAGGGCCTGCATGAGCGAATCTTGGTAGTCCTGAATAAAAGCACATTCGCACTCCAAAGCCGCTTTGTAAATAATCCAAGCCGCTTTATCTCCACTTTTATCTGCGGATTGAATGCAATACTGAAAAGTATCCTCAAAGAATTCTCGGTCTATTGCAGCAATTTGCCCAAAAGAAAGGGCGTCTCTGACGCCCATTCCCTTTTGAAGTATTTCCGGTGAAAACGTATTTGCCATTCTTTTTATTCTTGTTGGGCTGGGGACTGCCGTGATCCTCGTAATCCGTGCTCTTGATTCCTTCGGTGTTCAAATCTTTACCATCAATCAAGTGCTCCAAAAACTTGTCGATTTGTTCTGCGCCGATACTCTTGGCGATGATCTTCATGTCTTGGTCCATTAAGTATACTTTGGGAGTAGAGGTGACGTCCCAGGTAGTCCTGTAATTCAAACTCAAAAGCGATGTTTTACCTTCCATGATCAATTTGGACGCCATCTCATTCGTCATGATTTCCTTGGTGTCACTGACATTGATCCAATCCAGATTTTTTTCTTTGACAAACTTAACCCAACCTTCGTTTTCCAATTCATTGCCCACTGCGTAAACAACAAATCCTTTGTCTTTCCATTTGTGATATACATCCAAAATCAGCGGAATTTCTTTTTTACAATGCCCACACGTACTTTCCCATATTACCAGAAGGGTATACTTGCCTCTGTTTTTGTGCATCGAAATCCATTTGGTTTCAGAAGTATCAGGAAGAATGATGTCAGGTGCGATCGACCCACAAAGGCAATTTCTTTTCTTGTCTGCCGCATCTTTCATGTCCTTTAAACTTTTCTCACTGCTCCATGTGGCTCTGCCACTGGTGTAATAGGTGTCAACCAAGTTCACAAACAGTTTGTCCATGCACATGATTTTAGAGGTCTCAGACAAATAGGTGGCTTGGTGGGTGATGTATTTGAAAAGGTCCGGATTGTTCTCAACACGTTTGATTAAAGCGTTTACTTCTGTAATCATGGTGTCAGGAATTTGGGGGAGTACTTTGGTAAGGTAGGTCTCCAGAATACGATGAAACTGTTGGTCACGTACCATGCGCGAATCCGTTAGGTCGGTGTTGTCCCAATAGTGTTTTCTGAAATACAGGTACTGCCACAATTGTTTTTTATCTGCACTTAAAGAATCTGGGGCATCTATGGGTTTAACATCGATGGCCATTTTTAGATACTTGCAGAATAGGTTATTGGGATCGGCATTGATCAATTCCCATTGATAGGCGGTAACCTCTTCATTTAGTTTTTCCAATTCGGTGCGGCAAGCTTTTTTCTCCTCTTCGCTTTTTAAACTGTCTGCGATGCATTGATCCAATGGTGTGCGAACCTTTAACTTTTGATTGATGACGCGAATAAATTCAAAAAACTTTTTATTGGTTTCTGATTTCACAACCACAATTTTGGTTGGATCAGCATCCGCCGTGCAAGTGAATTCTATATCCTCTTCAACAGCCATAAATTCAAAGTAACGTGGGCCAGGCATCACCAAAGCATATTTGCCGCATTCTTCATAAGGTTTGCCTTTGAATTCAAATCTTCCCTTGGCATCCACCCGTGCGGTATCATTGTAATACAACTGCTTCCCATAGTAATTGGCCAGGTAGATGGTGGTGTCTTTCAATCCTTCGATGTGACCGTAGATCTTGTGTTTTACCTTGGTCTTAGGTGAAGGGGAATTTTGTTTTTGGGCAAACGCACCTGCGAATCCCAAGCAAAGAAACAATAGCGCAAAAATCTTTTTCATTGACTCTAATTTATTGAATGGGGTTTTTCGTTGAAATAGCTTAACTAATTTTTAAATTTTCTTTAGGGCTTTAGAAATAGAAAAGGCAATAGAAGGGCCTTCATAAATAAAGCCTGTATACACCTGAACCAAGTCAGCTCCGGCTTCAATGGCTCTCTGGGCATCCGCTCCATTGAAGATTCCACCCACACCAATGATCGCCAATTGGGGATTGCTTTTTCGGATAATTGAAATTACCTCCAGCGCCCTGTCTTGAGCGGGTTTTCCACTGACTCCTCCTGCGCCTATCTTTTCTACTTCGTCCTTAGAGGTAGACAAACGACTTCGGTCGATGGTTGTATTGCAAGCGATGATTCCTGCTACACGACTTTGGGTAACTACATCAATGACATCAGCCAGCGACTCATTGGTCAAATCAGGCGCAATCTTTAAGAAGATGGGCTTTGGATTATGAATTTGAAGGTCGTGATTCTGAAGTGAAGTTAGAATTTGCAGCAGAGGTCCCTTTTCTTGGAGTGCACGTAAATTGGGGGTATTGGGCGAACTCACGTTCACGACAAAATAATCTACGCAATCATGAAGCGCTTCAAAACAAATGAGATAATCTTGATAGGCGTCTTCGTTCTCGGTCCATTTGTTTTTTCCGATATTGCCACCAACGACAACTTTGGATTTTCTTTTTCTAAGTCGATTGGCCAAAGATTGAACCCCATCGTTGTTAAAGCCCATGCGATTGATTAGCGCATGATCTTGGGGCAAGCGAAACAGGCGAGGTTTGTCGTTCCCTGGCTGTGCTTTGGGCGTGATGGTGCCTACTTCAACATGACCAAATCCCAACAAAGAAAGTTCATCGATCCATCGTCCATTTTTATCAAAACCTGCGGCCAATCCCACGCGGTTGGGAAATGTAATTCCCGCTACAGTGACAGGTTGTTGGAGACTGCGGGCTTTTCTATTGAGAAAAAAGCCAACACCGGGAATCTGAGCTGCGAAGGACCACAACCCCATGGCTTTGTAATGGGCGTCTTCTGGATTCCAAGTAAAAAAAAGGGGCTTGATGATATTCTTGTACAACATTTTATCGCACCAATTTTTTGTATTTGATGCGGGTAGGACCTACATCTCCTTTTCTCATTTTCTTGTTTTCTTCATATTCAGAGAAGGTTCCTTCAAAGAAGTAAACCTCTGAATCTCCTTCAAAGGCCAAGATGTGGGTACAAATTCTATCCAAGAACCAACGGTCATGGGAAATAACAACCGCGCATCCAGCAAAACTTTCGATCCCTTCCTCCAATGCACGGAGGGTGTTGACGTCGATATCATTCGTGGGCTCATCGAGCAACAAAACGTTGGCTTCTGTTTTCAAAGTCATGGCCAAATGCAAACGGTTGCGTTCACCACCGGACAATACCCCACATTTCTTTTGTTGGTCAGATCCAGCGAAGTTAAACTTACTGCAGTATGCCCTGGAGTTAATGGTTGTTCCTCCTATTTGAATGACTTCATTGCCACCAGAGATTACTTCGTAAACCGATTTTTCTGGGTCAATTTCTTTGTGACGTTGGTCGACATATCCAATCTGCACGGTGTCTCCAATCTTGATGGTTCCGGCATCCGATTGCTCCTCATTCATGATCATGCGGAATAGGGTGGTCTTACCCGCTCCGTTGGGACCAATGATTCCAACGATTCCGGCTGGCGGGAGTTTGAAAGATAAATTCTCAATTAAAATTTTATCCTCAAAGGCTTTGGAAACACCCGTAAATTCAATTACCTCATTACCCAAACGTGGACCGTTTGGAATGGGAATTTCCAACTTGGCTTCTTTCTCAGATTCGCCTGCGGACATCATCTTGTCGTAATTCTGCAAACGGGCTTTGTTCTTGGCATGTCTTCCCTTGGGATTCATGCGTACCCATTCCAACTCACGCTCCAATATTTTTCTGCGTTTGCTTTCTTGTTTTTCTTCTTGTGCCAATCGTTTGGTTTTCTGATCCAACCAACCGGTGTAATTGCCTTCCCATGGAATGCCCTCGCCACGATCCAATTCCAATATCCATCCTGCAACATTGTCTAAGAAGTAACGGTCGTGGGTTACGGCCAATACCGTTCCTGGGTATTGCTGCAAATGTTGCTCTAACCAAAGCACAGATTCAGCATCCAAGTGGTTGGTGGGCTCATCCAACAACAAGACATCGGGTTGTTGCAATAAAAGGCGGCACAAAGCGACGCGTCTTCTTTCTCCACCGGAAAGCTTTTCAATTTTAGAATCTTCAGGAGGGCATCGCAATGCGTCCATGGCAATGGCCAATTTGGTATCCAAGTCCCAACCGCCCAAGGCTTCAATTTTATCCTGCACAGCGGCTTGTCGGTTCATCAATGACTCCATTTTATCAGGATCATTTAAAACCGCTTCGTCCATGAATTGGGCATTGATCTCTTCGTATTCTTTCAAAGCATCGGTAATGGGCTTTACCCCTTCTTCTACAATTTCACGTACCGTTTTGGAATCGTCCAATTGGGGTTCCTGTGGCAAGTATCCCACGGAATATCCGGGAGACCAAACGACATCGCCTTGGTAACTTTTGTCCAACCCCGCGATGATTTTCATAACGGTGGATTTACCCGCACCGTTCAATCCGATTATTCCAATTTTGGCTCCATAATAGAAGCTTAAATAGATGTCTTTGATGATGTGTTTTCCTTGCGGCGTGTGCTTGTTCACGCCAACCATTGAGAAAATTATTTTCTTATCCATGGATGTCCTTTTAATTCTTACGGCAAATATACGTTTTGTAAGCCCTATCTTTGCGCCATGAGTTATACAGTAGCCATTATAGGACGACCCAATGTAGGAAAGTCAACATTATTCAATCGATTGACTGAAACCCAGGAGGCTATCGTTGACCCTACGTCAGGGGTGACACGTGATCGCAAGTACGGAACAGCCTCTTGGAGAGGGAAAGAATTTATCATTATTGATACCGGTGGTATGGTGTCAGACTCTACCGATGAGTTTGAAAAGGACATCAACAACCAAGTGCGCATGGCCGTTGAAGAGGCCGATTGTGTTTTCTTCATGGTGGATGTGCGCGATGGCTTATCAGAATGGGATGAGGCAGTAGGGGATATGTTGCGCCGAATTGACAAGCCTGTTTTTGTGGTTTGTAACAAAGTGGATACAGGAGACAAAGAGATGTTGGCTCATGAGTTTTGGGCATTGGGTATGGCTGAAAAGTTGTATTCTTTGAGCGCCAATAATGGTTACGGTACAGGAGAGCTATTGGATGATTTGTATGAAATCATGCCGAAAGTAGAGGAGAAGGAAGAAACGACGTTGCCGCGCATTGCCATTGTTGGACGTCCCAATGTGGGCAAGTCTACTTTCATCAATACTTTGATGGGCCAAAACCGCTCGATTGTTTCCGATGTCGCGGGAACCACAAGGGATTCTGTTGATACTTATTTCAATGCCTTTGGCAAAGAGATGGTTTTGGTGGATACGGCGGGACTTCGCAAGAGAAAGCAAATAGAAGGGGACATTGAATATTATTCTTCGATCAGAACCTTAAAAGCAATTAGAAGTGCTGACGTTTGTATGCTATTGATTGATGCCCAAGAGGGAATCACGGTTCAGGATTTGGCTATTTTTCATGAGATAGATGAAGCCAATAAAGGCGTTGTTATTTTGGTCAATAAATGGGACTTGGTTGAGAAAGACCACAAGAGTGTTCAAGTGATGACGGACGAGATTAAAAAACGGTTGTCTCCATTTACGGATGTTCCCATTTTCTTTACGTCCAACGTGACCAAACAACGTTTGTTGAAAGCCCTGGAAATGGCGCTCGAGGTATTTGAGAATCGATTCCAACGGGTATCCACATCCAAATTGAATGATATTTTATTGCCATTGATTCAGGCATATCCGCCCCCCATTTACAAGGGCAAGGAGGTGAAGATTAAGTTTGTTACGCAGTTGCCCACCAAGTCGCCGGCCATTGCTTTCTTTTGCAATACGCCGCAAAACGTCAAGTTGGCTTACCAGCGCTTCTTGGAGAACAAGATTCGTGAGCATTTCAATTTCACCGGGGTTCCTATTCGCTTGTACTTTAGACAGAAATAATACCATTTTTATGGTATTGTCCGTCTTTGTGCTTTCAGTGATCTTTGCATTATGGCGGAAACCAAACTATCAGATATTGCGTTGGGCAAATCAGGCACCATAACCAAGGTGGCTGATGGCTTTTTGGCTGCTAAAATGGCCGACTTGGGTTTGTACCAGGGCAATACGGTTTCTGTATTATTCAGGGCTCCTTTGGGTGATCCTTTGGCGGTATCCGTGGGAGGTACTGTTGTATCTTTGCGCTTGGAAGAGGCAGCATGGATTACACTGGAGTCATGAAGAATAAGATTTCTAAAATCGCAATCGTTGGAAATCCCAATACGGGAAAATCCACGGTTTTCAATTGGTTGACAGGTCTCAATCAAAAAGTTGGAAATTTTCCAGGGGTAACCGTCGATCGTAAATCGGGCACTTTGCATTTGGGAAAGGAGTCCATGGAGGTGATTGATTTACCCGGTACTTATTCCATTTTTCCAAGATCGGAGGAGGAACGTGTGGTTCGAGATTTACTGCTCAATCCCAACGACCCCGATTTTCCTGATGTTGTCATTTATGTGGCGGATCAAACGCAATGGGAAAGGAACTTGATGTTGTTCACCCAATTGTATGATTTGCGCATTCCCATGATTTTGGTCCAAACCATGGTAGACATGGAAGCCAAGTGGGAAATGGATCAACATCCCATTTGGAAAGATCGCCACATACCGGTGATCAAAGTCAATGGCAGAAATGGCCATGGGATCGAGGAGTTAAAAAATGCATTGCAGCAATTTGAAAATGCCGTAGGCTTGCGCAGCAATATTGTCGAGGGAGATTTATTGGCGATCCAGGATTTGCCATCGGAACAAATAGAAAATACCAAAAAGAGATACTATTGGATCAAAGAAAATTTCCCATTGATTCAAAAGAAAAAGAAGAGCGAATCGGAGATTTCCAAATGGGATGCTGTTTTGGTTCATCCCTTTTGGGGCTATGCCATTTTTGCAACGGTTCTATTCATCATCTTTCAATTTATTTTCCGATTGGCTTCTGTGCCAATGGATGCCATTGATGGGGCGTTTGTTCAGCTCAGCCAATGGGTGAAAGAGCTATTGCCCGCGGGAGCATTTACCAATTTGATTGCCGAAGGGGTGATTGCTGGGATAGGTGGTGTCGTCACCTTTGTTCCGCAAATTGCTTTTCTCTTTTTCTTTCTTTCCATTTTAGAGGAAACCGGCTACATGTCCCGGGTGGTGTTCATCATGGATCGCCTGGTGCGTCCCTTTGGTCTCAATGGGAAGTCTGTGGTTCCATTGATGTCCAGTGTGGCTTGCGCGATTCCCGGAATCATGTCCGCCCGAACCATTTCCAATGGACGTGATCGCTTGATTACAATATTGGTAGCACCATTGATGAGTTGCAGTGCGCGGATTCCTGTTTACACTTTGTTGATTTCATTGGTGGTTCCGGATCAATTGGTGGGCGGCTGGTTGGATTTAAAAGGCTTGGTTCTTTTTGGGATGTATGCTTTGGGCTTATTCGCGGCTTTGTTCATGTCGTTGGTGTTCAAATGGATTTTGAAAACCAAGGAACAGGGATTCATGGTCATGGAGATTCCCAGTCTAAAAGCCCCCATGTTCAGACAAGTGAGATTGACTGTGTGGGAAAAAGTCAGGGTATTTGTTTGGGATGCGGGTAAGGTGATTGTTGCGTTGAGTATCATTTTGTGGGCCATGGCCAGTTATGGACCCAGTGAAAGAAGAGAACAAGCCATGGCGGCCGTTACGCTTCCCGTGGTGCAAACAGATTCTACTATGCAGGCATACCAAGCCCAGGTGAATGCCGTGGCGCTGGAGAATTCCTACATCGGTATTTTGGGCAAGGCCATCGAGCCCGCCATTGCTCCCATGGGATTTGATTGGAAAATTGGTATTTCAATCATAACTTCTTTTGCCGCCAGAGAAGTATTCGTCGGCTCCATGGCCACCATATACAGCGTGGGTGATGACTTTGAAGATAACGCGCGTTTGTTGGATAAAATGAAACGCGATGTCAATCCCCAAACGGGTAAACCTACTTTTACCTTGGCTTCAGGAATGTCCTTGATGGTGTTTTATGTTTTTGCAATGCAGTGCTTGGCCACATTTGCAGTGGTTCAGCGCGAAACGGCTTCTTGGAAATGGCCGGTGATTCAGGTACTGTACATGGCAGCGCTGGCATACTTGGGCGCTTGGGTAACATATATCTCTTTGATATGATGCAAAATGTATTGACCGCCATATCCGTATTTGTCGCCGTGATTTATTTGGTGGTGTCCCAGTACCGACATTATCAAATGAGCAAAAAAAAATGCACGGGCTGTGCCGTGCATAAAATCTATATGAGCAAAAAGGTTTAGATGCTGTTCAACATGCGCTGAACTTCTTTGATGTCCTTTTTCAAATAGCCTTTGGTGTCAAACTTCTTGGCTTCTGCCAAATGCATCATGGCTTCTCTTTTCTTTCTCTTGTTGGCAGCCAATACAGAAAGGTTTAAATAAACTGCGGCCTTGTCATGGTCCATTCTTAATCCATACTGTAAAGCGGCTCTCAAATGCTTTTCGCTTTGTGCCATGCTTTGATTCTGCATATCGGTAGTGGCCAGCAAAAAGTGATAATAACCTCTTTGATTTTTCCAAAGTTTGTCCGGATTGATTTTGCTTAACCACGATTTGGCTTTTTCAAGATTTTGTCTTTGTATGTAATAAAAAACAACAATCAATCGCGTACTTCTAAAACAAACCAAAACCAAAACAGCGGTAACCAAGGTCATGAAAATCCCAGTGATAATGCTGCCATCAATGAAGGTGGTTACCGTATAAACCAGCGAAAGCGCTGCGATAATAATTTTAATAATTCTTGTGTCCATGTTTTATTTTTCTGTTGCAAAAGTAACAATAATGAACCGTAAGTTTTCAATAAGTCGGTGAATAACTCTGTTGAAATGTCGCTGCGGGGCTTGTAGGGTAACCTTTATTCAAGTATCTATTTTTGAGAAAACCTAATGGTAACAAAAAAGTAAAGCCGATGTTACAACTTTTTGGAAAGAAAAAATTAAATACAGAGCGTGTTGCTCATCACTTGGTGAACGCAATATTGAATAGTGTTGATGAAGGATTTGATAGCATTGCTGAGTATATCGCATATTGCCCTGAGTTTGTTACCACACCTCCGATCAGCAAATCGGACAGTGGTAAATTCTTGATGATTGTGATTGCGGGTAATTTCAGTGTGTTGCCTCGTTTTTTCACCAATGGTCAAGACCAAGAGATCATGGCCGAGGCAATCAAAAAATTGGCTCCGGTTTTCGATCTTTCAGAAGGCCAATTTATTGCTGTTGTCAATGAATACAAGGACATGATGTCTCGTGTAAATGCGCCATCTAAAAACACCTTGTACGCCATGTCCAAAGGGGTATTTCACAAGTACAACTTGAATGAGTACCAACAGGATTACTTTAAAATGATGCAAACCCCCAATCCATTGTTCTTGAAAAAAATGGATGAGATCATGTCCAACTTTTTATTCAATTGGGAAAGTTTCAATGACAAATTCAAAGTGGTTTCACAAGCGGTGGCTTAAGCTGCAAAGGATATAAAAAAAAAGAGGGCATTAGCCCTCTTTTTTATTTTATGATTAGGATTTCGATTCATTCAGCAGTCCGCATAAGTGGAAGAGTAGGCGAGCGCCTACATTGCCATTCCAATCATCCTCTCCAGGCGCTACTTCTACCAGGTCAAATCCGATGAGTTGCTTGGTCTCTGCTGCGCGATTCAATAGGTATAAGGCTTGGGCAAAACTCAATCCTCCTGGAACGGGTGTGCCAGTATTGGGACAAAGTGTTGCATCCAATCCGTCTATATCAAAGCTGATCACAATTTTCTCAGGCAATTGCGCGACAATTTGATCGCAGATTCCTTTCCAATTCTCTCCTTCAAACGCTTTGCTTTGAAGAGCGAAATCGGTATAAACTTGTACACGCTCTCCTTGCGAATCAACCACACTTTGTTCTTGTGCACAAAAGTCGCGGATTCCCACTTGCACCAATTTATTGATATTGTCAATCTTCAAGGTATTGTACATGATTGAAGCGTGGCTGTATTCAAAGCCTTCATAGGCAATACGCAAATCCATGTGGGCATCAATATGCAGAATTCCAAAATGCGAATGTTCTTTGGCCAAGGCGCGGTAGTAGCCCAACGGAGTGGAGTGGTCGCCACCAACCAAAGCCACTTTTTTCCCCATTGACTTCCAATGCAACACACGTCCTTCTACCCACTGATTCATTTGCTCACATGCAGCATTTACTTCTATCAAGAGGGCCTGTGCTTCTTGGTGATTGTCTATGTCAACGCCTTCTTCATGTAGGGATATGATGCGTTCAGCTTTGGGACGCATGGCTGAGCTCAATGTTTGCAATTCTTCAGGAATGCCGTCCATTCCAATGCCATCTTTCCATAAATGCGGGAATTGAGGGTGATGCAAATCAACCTGAAAGCTGGCTTCAAATATGTGAGCAGGTCCTTCTGCAGCGCCGCTGCCGTAACTGACGGTTACTTCCCAAGGCACTGGAATCAATACAATCTCGCAATCTTCATTTTTGAAAGGAAGACCGTAAATATTGGCATCTTTCAAACCCGCACTGTTGGGGTCAAATTGATCGATAATCTCTTGCTTTGTCATATTAAAGATTCGTGTAATTCGTAATTTCAATTCCATAACCACTCAACGCAGATCGCTTGATGGGATGGTTGGTTATTAAATTCATTTTTCGGATGCCCAATGTGCGAATGATTTGAGCGCCTGTTCCATAGTCACGGTCATCCATCGGAATTGAATCTGGATTGGAATTGTGTGCGTGCATATAGACCAAAACGCCTTTGCCCAATGTGCTGATTTTTTTCAATCCCTGTCCCAATAAGGATTGATCTCCTTTTTGAATCCATTCCAATAAATCGCTTTCGGATTTTCCACTGTGAACGCGAACGGGGATTTCTTCGTTTTCAGACCAACTGCCCAGAACAAATGCAAAGTGTTTTTCTTGGGTGATGGATTGGGTAAAAGTGACATGAACAAAATGACCATAAGGATTGGTAAAAGCATTGCGATGGCTTTCAACCACCAAGCGCTCGGATTGCATGCGATAGGCAATCAAATCCTCAATTGAGATAATTTTCAGGTTGTGTTTTTCTGCAATTTCCAAAAGTTGAGGCAAACGGGCCATGGTGCCATCTTCATTCATGATTTCCACCAAAACACCCGCAGATTCCATCCCCGCCAATCGAGCCAAATCGATGGTGGCTTCAGTATGTCCGGGTCTTCTTAAAACGCCTTCGGGTTTTGCTATCAATGGGAAAATATGTCCGGGTCGAGCCAAATCTCGGGGTTGTGTGTCCTTGGAGATAAGCGCCTGAACCGTTTTGGCTCTATCATGTGCACTGATCCCCGTGGTGCATCCATGCCCCAATAGATCTACGGAAACAGTGAATGCCGTTTTATTGGGGTCAGTGTTGTGCGTCACCATCAAGGGTAAATCCAATTCTTTGCAACGCTCCGGAGTGAGCGCGGCACAAATCAAGCCCCTTCCTTCTTTGGACATGAAATTGATGACCTCTGGGGTTACATTCTGAGCTGCGGTGATAAAGTCACCCTCATTCTCTCTGTCTTCATTGTCAACAACAATGACCACTTTCCCGGCTTTGATATCCGCAATGGCTTCTTCTATGGAATGTAAAATTGATTCCTTCGTTGAATTACTCATGGCACAAAGTTACAGCCTTTATTACCTTTACGCCACGAAATCATTATGAATACAATCATCAATCAAATCAAAGATGCTGTAGTGGCAGCAGGGAAGAATCTATTCCAAGTGGAGTTCCCAGAAAGTGCCATTCAGTTCCAATCCACCCGCAAGGAATTCGAAGGCGATATCACACTCGTAGTTTTCCCATTGACCAAGCCCGCACAGGCAAAGCCAGAGGATTTGGGTTTGAAGTTGGGGGAGTACATTCAAAATGAGGTTACCCATGTTGTAGGATTCAATGTGGTCAAAGGTTTTTTGAATTTGGTTTTTAGCGATGCTTATTGGTTACAGAATTTGGATTTGATGGTTTCTGCATCGCAATGGGGCATGGCTCCTCAAAATTCCAAACCTCGGATGATGGTAGAATATTCTTCTCCCAACACAAACAAGCCGCTGCATTTGGGCCATTTGCGAAATAACTTTTTGGGATATGCCGTAGCGGAAATCCTAAAGGCCAATGGTCATCAAGTAACGAAAGTGCAGATTATCAATGATCGTGGTATTCACATTTGCAAGAGTATGTATGCTTGGCAAGTTTCTGGTAAAAATGAAACGCCAGAAAGCAGTGGACTCAAAGGAGATAAGTTGGTAGGAAAATATTATGTCGAATTTGATATCCAGTACAAGAAAGAAATCAAATCGCTAGTAGAACAAGGAATGCCAGAGGAAGAGGCCAAGCAACAGGCTCCGTCCATGCTGGCAGCCCAGGAGATGCTTCGCGCATGGGAAAATGGTGACGAGGCTGTTGTTCAACTTTGGAAGACCATGAATGAATGGGTGTATGCGGGATTTGATACCACCTACAAAAGGATGGGTGTGGACTTTGATCGATTGTATTTTGAAAGCCAGACCTATTTGAAAGGACGCGATGAGGTGATCAAGGGGTTGGAGAAAGGTGTTTTCTTCAAGAAAGAGGATGGCAGTGTTTGGATAGATTTGACCGACGAAGGATTGGATGAAAAGGCAGTGCTGCGCAGGGATGGAACCGCCATGTATGTTACCCAAGATATCGGTACAGCGATTCTCCGTTTTGAAGATTATCCAGATACCGTCTCGCAAATTTATACAGTAGGGAACGAACAAGAATACCACTTCAAGGTTCTATTTAAAATTCTTAAAAAATTGGGTTGGACCCAATCGGATGCTTGCTATCATCTGAGCTATGGCATGGTTGAATTGCCAGAAGGAAAGATGAAAAGCCGAGAAGGAACGGTGGTGGATGCAGATGACTTGATGGAAACCATGGCTGCAGAGTCTAAACTGGTTGCCGATGAACAAGGCAAGTTGTCCGATTTAAATGATGCAGAAAAGACAGCCGTTTATAATGTCATCGGAATGGCCGCATTGAAGTATTTCTTGCTGCGAGTAGATCCCAAAAAGAACATGATGTTCAACCCCCAAGAGAGCATTGACTTCAATGGCAACACAGGACCGTTCATTCAATATGGTTATGTGCGAACCCAAGCCCTTTTGAGAAAAGCTGAAAACTGGAATCGGGTAGTGGATGCCGGGGTAACACTGAATGAGTACGAAAGAAATCTCATTCAATTGTTGTACAGCTATCCACAAGTGATTCAGCAAGCCGGTGAAAAGTTTGACCCTTCGGTCATCGCATCTTTTGCGTATGAATTAACCAAGACCTTTAATTCATTTTATCAGCAATGCAGCATCTTGAAAGAGGAGAATGCGTCTTTAAAATCTTTGCGTTTGCATCTGACCGAATTGTCTGGAATGTGCATTGCTTCCAGTATGCGCCTTTTGGGTGTTTCAATGCCTTCAAGGATGTAAATGTTTCAATCACAATGAACACAAACAAAAAGGGCGACCCGTTGGGTCGCCCTTCTTATATCCGGGGTTTTCTATCTCGCAATGGTTATTGTTCCCACAATTTCTTTTCTTTCGCCAGTAGACTTGGAACGAATCGTAGCGTTCCAGTTGTATACTCCATTGGGAACAAAGTATTGTCCTTCTTGGACATTTCCTCGCCAAGCTTCCGTTGGGTCAGTGGTTTGGAATACTATGGATCCCCAACGATCGAAGATGGTCAGGTTGAAATTCTTTTCATCCAAATCATTGGATACAAATTGAATGGCATCGTTGATGTTGTCACCGTTAGGTGTAAATCCAGTGGGAATGTAGAATAAAAATGGTTCAATCACATGCACCTCACCAGTTGCTACATCGATACAGCCATTGACATCTACCACCTGCAATTGCACGGTGTAATCGCCACCCACGCCCAATGGGAAAGTATGAACGGGTTCAAATTCGATGGAGTACTCTTCATTGCCATTGAGGTCAAAAGTCCAATTGTAATCCGCAATATTTCCTTCACTCATGTTGTTGAAATGGAAAGTGGGGTCAAATGAATCTACTTCATCTTCTTGGGTCATCCAACCGGCTGTGGGTGGCGCAAAGGAAGTGAGGTAGTTGGTGAATGTTGAATCGTACTGACATCCCAAATCATCTATCAATAAAACTTCGACATGATAGGTTCCGGGATTGTCAAAGGTTTGGTTGATGTTCACCAAATTATCATACCCATCACCATTGCTAATTTCCCAATGGTTTAAATCGTATAGGGTTGGATCAGTTTCAAGTTCCAAAGCCAATGGGTCGGGCCAGCAAGCTTGTTGAGGTGTAGCTGAAATTTCAACAGGAACCTTGGGGCGAACTGTCAATTGAAAACAATTAGAAGCGACATCATTACAGGCATCGGTAGCATCAACACAGAATTGACCACTTGAAGCCGGATCATAATTGAGAACATCCTCAGAGAAGCCAATTGGATTTCCTTCAAAACTCCATGCGTAACTTACAGGTGTTAGGCCCCCTGTGGTAGTGAGTACCTCTGCGTCAATCAAATCATACCAACAAATTTCAGAGTCTCCCGTTGTTGTAATAGCAACCGGAGTACTTTCTTGAATGGTTACTGTAGCGGAAAGCGAACAACCTCCTGAGACCACTGTGTGGGTGTAAACACCAGGTGCGCTAGTAGACGGATTAAAAGTTAGGTCAGTAGTTAACTCACCGGCATTGTCACCAAATTGAGAACCATCGGGCAATGTCCATACACCTACATTCTGAACGGGATTGCCATCCAATAAATCAAATACGTTATAGGTGGTGTTGTCGTTGTAACAATAAACCGGAGGAGTGGTGCTAATTCCAGGATCCCCCAAAGGATTTACTTGAACGGTTACTGTTGCCGATGTGGCACAGCCAGGATGACCTGCAGGATATCCAGATACAGTGAAAGTAGTGGTTTGATTGATGGAGTTAACTGTGGGATCAATGATGAAGGCATCGTCTAAATTGGCTGCGGGTGTCCATTCCCAATCGTAGTCAGGTCCTTGAGAAGACAAGGTAGTTCCTGTGGCAGGGTCAAACATGTTCACTACAAACGGCAATGCATATCCAACAGAACCATCACTCTCCATGTACACCGTCAAACATCCTGAAGGGTCTGTTGACGTAACGGTCACGGGTGTCGTGATTTGGAAGGGAAGGCCTGATGTGGATCCTTGACCCCAGTTGAAAATATTGTTTGGCCCTGCAGGAAGTCCCGTTGGCAATGGCGTTCCCAAATTGACAGACCCATTGTAAATTCCCACGGCATCAAATCCCATTTCTATTTGTCCTGAAACTTGAACAGATACTTGGTAACCCGATCCAGCAGGAGGGCAGAGTACTTCTGAATATAAAACGTTGTTGTCATAAGTTCCATTGCCGTCATTGTCACCCAGTATTCCATCTGAGCATACGGGGCAAATGGGAATACCGTCAAACCAAGCCTGCAATTGAACGGGTGCACAATCATATTGAATGACATCGGGAACCGCGATTACAGGGATAGGATCGTAGAATTCGATGAAAATGGTTGTGTCATTTTCGCAACCAAAAGAATTGATTACGTGATAAGTAAATCCGTATGTTCCAGCTGCTGGTGGATTGATTTCCAAAACATCACTGTTGGTAGTTCCATCAATCAATAGAGAAAGCGCGGGATCCACAGTCCAATATGAGCTATCTGAATCGATACCGATACTGGGCGTGAACGTCGTGATTCCGGGGAACAATGCGGGATTCAAGTTTAATCCCCATTGGAAGATGTATCCATTGTCCGCTGCGAGGTTATCCAGAACGCTGATGGTCCAAGAACCATTTAAAGGACAACCAACGAGGTCGCAAAGGTTACCCGTGGCGGCATAGGTACCAGGTGCCAAGGCATTGGCGCTTGGATTTCCGACACCCTGTACAATATTTCCACCGGCTACTCCTGCAGTAAATGCACCATTCCAAGTGGGGTTGGTGGTATTGGGCGCCCAAGTGTAAGTATAGCCCACACCAGGATTGGTTGCAGACACACCATCATCAACGGCTTCACCCAAATAGGTTCCACCGCCACCGCTGGGGTAGGTAACCAAATCTACAACCGTTCCGTTGGGGCAAGTGATGGTCAAGGAAACGTCCCCAGAGTAGGAGTGTTCCATGTTCACAAAAATGCCGTACAAATCATTGCAATCGGTTAAGGTTGCCAAAGGGTCAAAGAAATCATAAGTGATGGAGTTGGAATAAGAGAATCCGGCACCATCGGCCAAGTAAGATTGTCCTGAGACCACTTGGGGCGGCAATGAAGTCCATTGGATACTTTCAAAAGCGCCTTCTACTTGTAAATCATCACCGATACAAGTCATGGCAGGGGCATTTTCAGTCAACTGCGTAAAGACAGGAACGGTAGAAACCCACACACTCAATGGTTCGATATTTAAGTTTTGACAACCGTTGTTATCTGTAACAATCAACGTCACCAAATGCTCTCCTGGTTCAGTAAAATCATAGGTGACAGTTGCACCTGAAGTATTGTCGATTGTTCCATCATCAAAATCCCATTGGTATTCAACCAAGTTGAAACCTGGAGCTGCAAAAGAACCAGATCCATTGAAAGTGACCGATTCACCGATACATACATTGATGTGAGGATTATCCGCTGGGTCAAGAATAGTTGCTCCAACAAATGAAGATACAGAAGTAGGATTGGCACAAGGAGTAGTACAGCTAACTGCCGCTTCAAATCCGGGAGAACTTACGTTGGCTGGTCCATTGTCGTTGAATTGAAGAGTAAGACAACCAGAGGTATTATTTACAGAACCGGTTACCTGATAACCTTGCAACTGTGTTCCAGTGTAAGATCCCAAAGAAGTGGCACCGATGGTATTGCCATCGTAAATGGTCAGATAGTCGGAGTTGGATGCATTGGCATTGGTTTGCAGTGCAAAGGCCGAGAAGTCCAATTGGATTACGTCTCCTGGGGTGTCTGGACAAATGACCATGGTATAATCCGTGGCCGTGTATTGCGAGCCGCCCCCATCATCAGTCAAAATTTCTGCACAAGTGTTGAGCGGTGTATTGGACATATTCACCTGCGAAAAAGCAAATGCAGGCGCAAATCCAATCAATGCCAATAGGGGTAATTTTAAATTCATGGTTTTCAAGTAAAATCAATACTTAATTCAAGACAAATATACGAAACCAAGAGTTGCATTTCCCTAGGATTTTAATCAAAAAAAAAGGGAGCCGAAGCTCCACTTTCTTTTTATCTAGGTTTTGGTTAAGGTCGCAATAAAATAGAACCACTGTAGTACTTGTCTTCACCCGTTTTTTCGTTGTGCACGATGGCGATCCAAGGATATTGTTTTTCGGTTTCCAATGACCTTCCGCGAGAGTCCTGACCGGTCCAGGCGCGCTTGGGCGATTTGGTTTCGAAGATTTTCTTTCCATTGTCATAAATGCTCAAGACGAAATTGCCTTTCATGGCAATTAATCCTTGAGGCATGAATTCTTGACCTACATAAATGGAACCTGGGGCATTGAGGTTGTAATCTGAATTGATATCCAAATATTTTATTTTGGTGTCCTTACAACCATTTTCATTAACGGCAGTAATCTTCACCGCATGTTTACCGGCCTCAGAGAAAGACTTCAATGGGGCATCTGATTCCAATTGTTTACCATCATCAAATGACCATGTAGTGCTGTGACTACGTTGGCTCAGGTTTTCAATTTGAACCGTTGGAGCTTCGTTGGGGCCATTGACAAAAGTCCAATCAAAATCTGCATCGGGCGTTGTCAAGATGGTAATCGTCTCACTCATGTTCATGGTATTGATTTGAGCGCTTTTGTGACCAGACAATGACAATGACACGACATAGGTTCCAGGTTTCAAGTAGTGGTGTTTGGGCTCTCTTTCGTTAGAGAAACTTCCATCTCCAAAATTCCACAAGAAACTCACATCGTCTGGAGCAGAGGGGGGATTAAATGAAATTTCAGCTCCCACACAATTGGTTCTGGTACCACCGGGTTGAAACACGTTGGTCGTTGCGGGAGAAGCCGGCAGATTGTTGGCCTTTTTGTTCAGGTCCAATTTGCTATTGCTTCCATTAGCCAAGTCGGAACCTTGCACAGGGACTGTACCGTTTATTCCACCACCAAGAGTACCCGTTGGAACATTTGAGAGCGATTCAGATGAAGACATCGTCTCAGTAGCTGGGCTAGATGAATGTGCAGAAGAAGCTTGAGCAGCATCTTCTGAAGAACCATCTTGGGCAATCTCTTGAGAAGACTCAATGACTGCGGATTCTTGTTTTTGGGTGAAATAAATGGCGGTAGAACCAATGCCAATTCCCACCATGACCACTGCGGCCCCGATGGACTTGAATAATTTGGAGGAAGTCAAAGCAGCGGTTCCTGCCGAGGTGGCAAGCCCATCTGCAATTCCGCTCCAAACCGCTGGTCCAGCAGGGATTTCATGCTCATGAAATACCCCACGTAATTTTTTTTCAAATTTATTTTCGCTCATTTCTTCCAGTCGTTGTATCGAGTAAAATTCGTTGTAAATTCTTTTTGGCTTTAAAATAATTGCTTTTGGATGTGCCGGTGGATATTCCCAATTTTTCAGCGACATCTTGGTGCGTAAATTCCTCAAATGCAATCAAATTGAAAACCGTTCTGTATACCGGTGTCAATTGTTCCATTGCTGCAAGTACATCATCTGGCGTGAAATCTAAATGGTCGCTGTCATCGGTGGGATTATCATCTTGATCATCTGCAATTTCATGATCTTCGGTTGAAATCCATCTTACACCTTTGTTCTTTCTCAAAGAATCCAGGCACAAGTTGACAAACATCCTTCGTAGCCATCCTTCAAAGGCACCATTGCCTTTGAATTGATGTATTTGCTGAAATGCTTTGATAAAGCCCTCTTGTAAAAGATCTTCAGCGTCCTCCCTCGATTTCAAATAACGTACGCAAACCACCATCATTCGACCAGAAAACATTTTATAGACGAGTTCTTGAGACCGCAAATCACCATGGATGCAGCCCATTACCAACTCGTTTATAATGATCGATTCAGGCACTCAACTAAAGTACTGACGATTTTGTTGCTTTTGGTTGCCTTGGGCCCTGAAAAAAAGATTTACTTTTGTCTCATGTCTCGAAAAAGGGTGGTCGTTGGCTTGTCAGGTGGCGTTGATTCCAGTGTGTCAGCTGCACTGCTATTGGATCAAGGTTATGAAGTGATTGGGGTATTCATGCGCAATTGGCACGATGAATCGGTGGTAATTAATCAGGAATGTCCGTGGATTGATGACTCCAATGATGCCATGCTCGTGGCTGAACACTTGGGTATTCCCTTTCAAGTCCTTGATTTAAGCGGAGAGTACAAAAAACGAATCGTCGAATACATGTTTGACGAATACAAAAATGGTTTCACTCCCAATCCAGATATTTTATGTAATCGCGAAATCAAATTTGATGTTTTCCTCAAAGCTGCTGAACAATTGGGCGCTGATTATGTCGCTACGGGCCACTATTGTCAAAAAGGATGGGATGAAAATGCCCAATGCTTTGAGTTGATTGAAGGGGCAGACGAGAACAAGGATCAAAGTTATTTTTTGTGTCAGATTTCACAGGATCAACTGGCCAAAGCGTTATTCCCCATTGGACATTTAAAAAAGTCAGAAGTGAGGGCATTGGCTGAAAGCTATGGCCTGCCCACGGCCCAGAAGAAAGATTCCCAAGGTTTGTGTTTTGTAGGTAAAGTGAAATTGCCCGTGTTTCTTCAGCAACAATTGTCGCCCAAAGAGGGCAATGTTATTTACATCCCACCAGAGGAATTTAACCGCGTGGCTGGTGATCGTATTCTAAAAGAATGGTCCATGGAAAAGGCCATCCACATTGCCCAGGAGCCCAATTGGAAAGACATGAAAGGCAAATGGGTGGGCAAACACAACGGTGCACATTATTATACCGTTGGTCAAAGGAAAGGTTTGCAGATAGGAGGATTCAAAGAACCATTGTTTATTATCCACACCGATACCGATACCAATACGGTTTATGTCGGGGAAGGGGAGTTTCATGTGGCGCTATTTCAAAGTGTGGTTTTCGTTCCTTCCCAACATGTGCACCTCCTAAGGGAATGGCCGTCCAAAGAAACCCAGGTTTGGGCACGCATTCGATATCGCCAAGCCTTGGAAATGGTTCAGATTTTTACGGCAGAGGAAGGAACGTATTTTTATTTTCAACAACCCCAAAGAGCCATTGCACCCGGGCAGTTTATCGCGTGGTATGGCGATTCCAACGAAAAAAAATTGGAGGGTAAGCAACTTTTGGGAAGTGGAAGGATGTCTATGCGTTGAAAACTAATCTGTTAAAAAGCAGATTGTGCCAGTTGATTAACATTTAAACTCTTTACATTAGCCCTATATGAAAAAAGCTTTATTATTTCTAGGCGTCATTTTATCCTTCCTGAGTAACCAAGGGTTTGCCCAAAACCAACTCTGTGGGGATTCATTGCATTATGTGCAAATCAACATGACCACAGGTTCTTGGGGAAGTGAAATGTCATGGACTTTTTTGAATAGTTCCAATATTCCGATCAATGGCGGTGGCCCCTACGGTAATAACCAGGCTTTTACATTGACGCAATGTTTGCCTGCTGGCTGTTACACCATGCATCTGCACGACTCTTTTGGTGATGGATGGAATGGAGGTACCATGCAATTGATATTAGACGGACAAACCATTTTTTCTGGCACTTTGGCTTCAGGGAATGATTTGGTATTCACGGTGGCTATTGACGCCATGGGATGTCAAAGTTCTTTGCCTGTCGGCTGTATGGATCCTGGCGCTGCCAATTTTGACCCAACCGCGCAAATGAGTGACGGGTCTTGTATTTATTTAGGCTGTACCGATCCTTATGCCATGAACTATAATGCTGGCGCTACGCAAAACGATAGCTCTTGTGTTTATTGTGACAATGGAGTATACGCCCATTTGTATATCTGTGCTTTCGGCAATGGAGATCAAATCAATTTGAATCTTTTGGATAGCAATGGTGTTTCAATCTTCACGTCGCCGATCTTAAACAGTGGCGCCATTTACAATACCAATATTTGCTTGGATAGCGCCATGTGTTATACGGCTTTGATGACCAACAACGCGGGTTTAACCGGTTGGAATAATGGTTATTTCTGGATTACAGTGGGTGGTGTTCAAGTAGTGAACCAGTCTTTGGATGCCACGCTCACTTCTGAAGAAGCCAACTTTGGTATGTATGGGCCGTGCAATGTGGTGGTGATTGAAGGATGTACAGATGGCAGCGCCTTAAATTATAATCCTCAGGCGACATTCAATGACAACTCTTGTATCTATCCTGTGTATGGTTGTACAGATATCAATGCTTTGAATTATAACCCTTTGGCTACGGCCACTTATGGTTGTATTTACCCCAATGCATGTGGCAATTTGAATATGATTTATTTTGAATCCAGCGCTGCTGACTTGTCTTACAATGATTATTATACCATCACCGACGAGGAGAATGTAATTGTGGGTTATGCATATTTGGGCGAGTCTAATTTTGCTTGCGTTGAAGATGGATGTTATTTTCTTCAATACAATACCTGGGCGCTAGCTCCTTACACCGATACTGTTTTGGTGACCATCAACAACAACCAAGTGTATGGTTACACCTCCGGTCAATTGATGTCATCCATCAATACTTTCTGTATCAATGATTCCACTGGCTTTGCAGTTTTGGGATGTACAGATAACACAGCGATCAACTTCAATTCAATGGCAACTGAGAATGACAACTCTTGTGTGTATGCTTCAGATTGTCTCAATGGATTCACCTACATTCAAGGTACCACGGGTTATTGGGGCAATGAAATGTCTTTTGAATTGACCAACTCTGCTGGAGAAGTGGTGTATTCATTCGAAGGAAGTTCATCCAACACCACCATCTTAGATTACGTGTGCTTATCTCCAGATTGTTACACATTGAATATGGAAGACAGTTGGGGAGATGGATGGAATGGAGGTTATGTTTATATCGCTGAATCTACTGGAGCTGGTTTTTGTGAAGGTTCTTTGAGTTGGGGAAGTTCAGGAGTAAATGCCTACAGCGTTGGAGGCATGTGCACTGAAGTGTTGTGGGGATGTATGGACAGCACTGCGATGAACTATGCTTCTTGGGCCACGCAAGATGACGGTTCTTGTTTTTATAACGACAATGATACCACCAACTGGAATCCAGGAATGGTAGTCAATACCAATTGGGAAATCAAAGTATTCCCCAATCCAGCCCAAGAAGAGGTTTGGGTCAATATCTCAGGTTTGAAACAAGATGCGATGATTCGTTATGAAATGTTTGGAATGGACGGCCGTTTGATTAGCAAACACAGCCAAGCCTTCACTGGAAACAACAACATCGAAATCAAAGGACTCGAGGATGCCTCGGGAATTTTCTTTGTGAAAGTATCGGTTCAAAACGAATCTCAAATGGTTCGATTAATTAAATTGTAATTTAACATTACAGATAAAGAAAGGAGAGCAATTGCTCTCCTTTTTTATTGAAATAAGAATTATCTTGCAGCCATATTTATGAAGAATATGAGTAATCGTTTTTTGACTATATGTGCCATAGGTTTTATACTTTTTGGCCATGCCACTTCACAAGCGCAAGTAAGCCAAGGGGGGGAGCCTCTCAATTGGACAGATAAACATTTATCTGAAGCCATTGACTTCATGACCATGCCATCAATCAACTTGAATCAATTGCAACAAGAGGATGCGGTGGTGGATCAAGTGAAATCAGCGCCATACCGTTTTGGTGTTGAGTTTGAGGTAGCTTTAAATGCTCAAAATTCAGGTCATTGGACATTCCTGCCATCGCAAGACATGGCCATTTGGACTTTGGGTATTTCATGTCCCGGAGCCAGAACCATGAACTTTGTGTTTTCAAAATACAAAATGATCAAAGGGGCTTCATTGTACATATGGACGTCCAATCGTGATGAATTCATTGGATCATTCAATGAGAAGAATAACTCAGATGCCCAAGTGTTGGGAACCACCATTTTGCATGCAGATCAAGTGGTGATTGAATTGCAAGTGCCAATGAGTAGAATGCATGAGGTTGAGTTGGAATTGGGACAAGTGGTTCACGGATATCGTCCCGTTTTGCTTAGTCACTTTGACGATGATATGGAACAGCGCGGTCCCTATGGAACTTCGGGCACCTGCAACAACAATGTGAACTGTGCGGTTGGTGCAGATTGGCAAGTAGAGAAGAGGGCAGTGGCCATGATTTTATCAGGCGGATCTGCCCTTTGTACTGGATCTTTGGTTAACAACACCGCCAATGATGGCACCCCTTATTTTTTAACCGCTAACCATTGCTACAGCAATACAGTGGGGTCTTGGGTGTTTGTGTTTAATCATGAAACTACGGGCTGCACGGGAACAACGGGTCCAACCAACCAAACGGTTTCTGGTTCGGTGCTTAGAGCGAAGAATGCGGGTTCAGATTTCTGTTTATTGGAATTGAATTCGATACCTCCCGCATCTTACAATGTGCAATATGCAGGTTGGGATGCCAGTGATGCAGCATCTGTGACCAGCGCTGTGGGCATCCATCATCCATCTGGAGACTTGAAGAAAATTAGTTTTGAGAACAATGCGGTTCCCCAAGGCACATGGTCAGGAGCACAGACTTGGGATGTGCAACAGTGGGATGATGGAATCACAGAGGGGGGATCTTCAGGAAGTCCTTTGTTTGATCAGAATCATAGAATCATCGGCCAATTGTACGGTGGTTTGTCGGGATGTTCAGGCAGCGTTGAGAATGGCGAAGGTGATTCTTACGGCCGATTTGGAATCTCTTGGAATACAGGAACTACTTCAGCTACACGTCTTCGTGATTGGTTGGATCCAGGAAATTCGGGTGTGCTTATTTTGGATGGTTATCCCGATGGTTTTGTTGCTGCGGCTTTGGATGCCAATGCCTCTGCTATCAATGATGTGCCTGCTACCACATGCAGTAACAGCGTCTCACCTGGGGTTACTATTCTCAATCAAGGTTCGAGCAATTTAACTTCGGTCAACATCCAATACCAATGGAACAATGGAGCTTCACAAGTTCAAAGTTGGAGCGGTAATTTGGCTCAAGGTCAGTCTGCTGTTGTCACATTGCCCGCACAAACATTGATTGCGGGTACCAATACTTTGTCTGTGACTTTAACCAATCCGAACAATGGTACCGATGAGAATTTGAATAACAATGCATTGACCGCCACTGTAAATTACATCGACGCAGGATCTTCTACATCCTTACCTTATCTCAATGATTTGACCAATACAGCATTTCCATACGCGGGTTGGCAATTGACCAACAATGATGGCGGAATAACCTGGGCGCAAACCACTGTTGCCAATGGTGGGGGTGTATTAAAATACGATTGTTACAACTACGACGTACAAGGCGAAGTGGATGACTTTGTAACCTCTCCTTTTGCGATCAATTCCAATTCGGTTTCCTTGAATTTTAAAGTGGCGCATGTCCGATATAACAATCAATACACGGATCAATTGCAAGTAGCGGTGGCGACTTCTTGTGAGGGACCATGGGAAATTTTATATGACAAGGCCGGTTCTGTTTTGGCTACTGCAGCCAACAGCACACAAGAATATACCAGTCCCGCTGCAGCGGATTGGAGAGCGGAATGTGTTGATTTGAGCAATCGATTTGGTCAAAATCTTTTTGTGAAATTTATTGCAACCAATGGATATGGTAACAATATCTATGTGGACGATATCACGATGAATGAGGTAGATTGTAATGGGCAAACCCAAGTGTTAGAACTTAATCAATATGACTCCATTCAGTTGTACCCCAACCCCGCCAACGAAACAGCTATGATTTCGGTACCCGCTTATTTTGGCAACGACATTCAAATTGTAATCTATAACGCTTTGGGGCAAACCATGCAACAATTTAAGAGAGCAAACAATGGAAGTGTTCAATTGGAATTGAATTCCCTGTCAGAAGGTTTTTACCAAGTGCGTGTGGAAGGAAAAAATGTAAATCAATCTGTCCGATTGGTGGTCAAACATTAGGAGATACATTGTGAATAAAAAGGCCTTCATTGAAGGCCTTTTTTTTTATTCCGATTTGATGTATAGGTAAATTTGCAAGAATGGAATCGAATTGGGGTTGGCTTAAAACCGAGTATGGAATCTTTCCCGTGTGGGCATGGCTCATCTTGGTTTTGCTTTGTTTTTTTTGGTTGGTGCAGTTGTTTTACTTCTTGCGCTATTTTGCTCCTTTGGGCAAGGTAAAGGCAGATGAACGCGCGATCAAACAACCGGGAGTGAGTGTGATTGTTTGCGCTCGTAACGAAGAGAATAATCTAATGATTAATGTTCCTCGATTGATGGAACAAGATTATCCCAATTTTGAATTGATTGTCGTCAATGATTCGAGTTATGACGACACAGCCGATATATTGAAAGCCCTTTCTATCAACTACCCCAAGATGCACGTTATTCACATCGATGAAGACAAGCAGAACATGCAGGGAAAGAAATTTGCTTTGACCTTGGGAATCAAAGCAGCCAAAAATGACATTGTGATTTTAACCGATGCGGATTGTTATCCGCGCACCAACGATTGGTTGTCCTCTGTTGTCGCCAAATACAAAGACGGTAAGCAAGTGGTTTTGGGATACTCCCCATTTAAAAAGGATCTGGGTTGGTTCAATAAATTGGCCCGATTCGACAATGTTTGGGTAGGAATGCAATACTTGGGAATGGCCAAGGCTGGTTTGCCCTACATGGGAGTTGGCAGAAACCTCAGCTATTACACGGATTTGTTTTTTAAAGTAGGTGGATTCAAAAGTCACTATAGTTTGACCTCTGGTGATGATGATTTGTTGATTAATCAAATTGCCAACAAGAGCAATTGTGTGGTGGCTTATGATAAAGTTTCTCAGACCATTTCACCCGCCAAAAAGACGATGAGTGAGTGGAAAATTCAGAAGCGCAGACACTTTACTACTTCCCCAATGTATAAGCCTGCTGACAAAAGAAGGTTGGCGATGTTGCCCTTCTCTTGGTTTGCGATGCATGCGCTTTTACTTGCTTGGATCATTGCGATGCCTCAATTTTGGTATGTTTCGGTAATTTTATTTGTTCGTTGGATCTTTTTGGTAGTTGTGACCTTCAGATTCTCAAAAGCGTCGGATCAAAGTCGCGATGTTGCTTGGTTGTCGCCATTATTGGAAGTTCAGTTGAACTTCCTCCATGTAGCGCTTTACATGAATAATCTCATCAGAAAACCACAGAAATGGAGTTGATTGCGCACCTTTCTTCAAAGGCCCAAGAGGATTTTCATTTGGTTCAAAAAGCCATTCAGAAAGATCAACAAGCATACGCTAAATTGATGTCAAGGTACAGAGAATCTTTGTACTATACCATTTTTAAAATGGTGCAAAATACTGAGGATGCCGAGGATTTAACCATAGAGTCCTTCAGTAAAGCATTTGGTCGTTTAGAGTCCTACACGCCTCAATTTGCTTTTTCCACTTGGTTGTTTAAAATTGCTTCCAATCACTGTATTGATTTTTTGAGGAAGAAAAGAATCAAAGCCATTTCCATTAACCAAACAGGGAGAGGAGAAGATGGAGATCAATTTGAAATTCCGGTAAAAGATGGAGAGTTGAATCCTGAACAGTTGATGCAACGTAATCAAAGTGTTTCTCATGTTAGAGCAGTAGTGGATCAATTGAAACCCCACTATAAAAAGATGATTGAATTGCGTTATTTCGAGGAAAAGTCGTACGAAGAAATAGCCGAAGAAATGCAACTGCCATTGGGAACAGTAAAGGCCCAGTTATTTCGCGCCAAGGATTTATTGCAAGAACTTTTGGGAGGTGCAAAATGATAACTGACGTTTTCAAACAAGAAGTAAAAAAGATCTTACCTGAATTGTCTGACCAACAAATGAATCTGTTGATTCAGACCAAGGAATTATATGAGATTTGGAATCAACAGATCAATGTCATTTCACGCAAAGACATGGATTCTTTTTACATCCACCATGTCCTACATAGTTTGGCCATTGTATCATTTTTGAAATTTCAACCTGGATCGCGCATTTTGGATTTGGGAACCGGGGGCGGTTTTCCAGGCATCCCTTTGGCCATTGTTTTTCCAGAAGTTCAATTTCATTTGGTTGATTCCATCGGAAAAAAAATCAAAGTGGTCAATGAGGTAGTCGCTGGTTTGGGTTTGTCCAACGTGTCCACCCAACACGCACGCGTGGAAGAGGTCAAAGGTCAATTTGATTTTGTAGTTAGCAGAGCGGTGGCTCCCCTTTCTGAATTGCTATCCTGGACCAAGGGAAAGTACTCAGGTGCTATGAAGAATGCATTGCCCAACGGATTGATATGTCTGAAGGGTGGCGATTTAAAAGAGGAAATCAAAGCGGTATCTTCTTCCCACATCATTGAAGTATACCCCATTTCGGAAAAATTCAATCTGGAGTTTTTTGAAACCAAGAAAATCGTTTACGCGGTCAAGCGTTAATTCGAAAATCATTTCATCATTTGCATCAAAGCCAGAAGTAAAAGGGCAGCGGATGTGTTGACTAAAAAGCCAATTTTAAACATCTCTTTTGATTTTACAAAACCGCTGCTGTATGCAATGGCATTGGGAGGGGTACTCATGGGAAACATAAAATCACAGCTCGCGGCCAAGCCAACCGGTAGAGCCAAAATCCAAGGTTCAATATGCAATCCCAATGCAACTTGGCCGATGATTGGAATAAAAACAGCCACCATGGCCAAGTTACTCATCAACGCGGTGAGTATTATGCTGACCAACACAATGGTCAATTGAAATATAAATGATTGTGGCGATAAGTCTTGGAATAAATGCCCCACCCAATCCATCCAACCTGCGGCCTTACAGCCTGCGGCCATGGTCAGCCCTCCACCAAACATAAGCAATATTCCCCAGGGTAATTTCTCGGTATCCTCCCAAGTAAGCAGGGGTGATTGGGGCAATGGAATAAATAAAAAGATGGCTGCCAAGAGTGCTATAAAAGTATCGTTGAACCAAGGCCCCAGCAGGGAGGATATTGGCTGCTGAAAAACCCATAGCAGTGCAGTTAATACAAAAATGGCCAAGGTTAACTTTTGGGGCCGGTTCATGGGCGACAATTCATGTTGTATCCATTCTTCGGTTGCCATTTTACGCTGGGTCATCTTTTTTATGGGATAGGATAAAATCCAAAAGGTGATGAATAATAGCAAAAGGCTAAATGGAATTCCAAATTTCATCCATTGAAAAAAACTGATCTCTTGTTGGAATTGCGATTCTAAAATTCCGGCCAATGCGGCATTGGGTGGCGAACCCAACAGCGTGGCCATGCCTCCGATACTTGCGGAATAAGCGATACCCAGTACCAATGATCGAGCAAAGCGGTGATTGGTCTGTTTAGAGGTATGGCTAATACCCAATGCCAATGGCATCATCATGATGGCTGTGGCCGTATTGGAAATCCACATACTGATGAGATAGGTAGTGCACATAAACCCCAAAAGGATGGCTTGGGGACTATGTCCTACGCGCAGGATGATGGCATGGGCCAAGCGTTCATGCAAAGCCCATTTTTCAAATGCCTGAGACAGCAGAAATCCACCCAAAAAAAGAAAAACAAATCGATCACTGTATTCTCTATAGCAAGCATCGATGGACAATATCTGCGAACTACTCAGTACCAGTATAGGAAGAAGGGCGGTGACGGCCATGGGTACAATCTCAGTCAACCACCAGGTCAGCATCCATACCACCATGCCAGCTGTAACGCACATTTCCCATTTAAACTGCGTGTGCAAAAGCATGGCCGTAACCAGTCCTCCAATGGGACCGGCTGCCAATGTAGCCAACTTCATTTTCATTCTGCAATTTATTAGAAACTCGGTTATTTTCGCTACATGAAGATTGTAAAGCATTTCATACTGGCGATTACGCTAATTCACGGAAATTTTATCTGGGGTCAAGAAGATAAGATGCAATGGTTTGGGGATGCCAAATTGGGTATTTTCATTCACTGGGGGATATACGCGGTGGATGGCACGGATGAGTCCTGGGCTTTTTACAATAAAAAGGTTCCGTATCCAGTGTACATGAGTCAGCTTGGTCGCTGGGGTGCAGAGAACTACCATCCAGAGCAGTGGGCGAGTCTTATCAAAAAAAGTGGCGCGCGTTATACTGTGCTAACAAGCAAACACCACGACGGAGTGGCGTTGTGGGATACCCAAGTATTGGCACAAAAAGGATCGCGAAAATCGCTTCCTTTATCCGCAGCAAAACGGGCACCAGCCAAACGCGATTTGTTTACACCATTTGCCGAGGCTGTGCGCAAAGAGGGATTGAAATTGGGAGTGTATTATTCCATCTTGGATTGGTCACACCCCGATTATCCTGGTTTTATGAAAGACAGCACACGTTATCAAATCAAAGATGATGCAGATCGTTGGGCACGTTTCTGTCAATTTAATCAAGCGCAATTGAGTGAGTTGATGATTCAACAAAATCCCGATTTATGGTGGTTTGATGGGGGATGGGAGCACGCTGCGGAAGAATGGAAATCTGCAGAGTTGGGGAAAATGCTTCGCAACCACAATCCCAATGTGATTATCAATGCGCGACTCCCAGGACAAGGGGATTACGATACACCGGAGCAAAATTTCCCCATTCAACGACCCAAAGAAAAATATTGGGAGTTGTGCTTAACGACAAATGACAATTGGGGCTTTCAGTTTAAAGACAATCACTGGAAGACACCGCAAGAGATCATTACCATTTTTGCGGATGTTATTTCCAATGGGGGAAATTTGCTGTTGGATATTGGGCCGATGGCGGACGGGACAATACCTGCAAAGCAAGTTGAGATTCTAGAAGAATTGGGTCGTTGGACCAGTAAGCATGAAGAGGCGATTTTTGAAACTGTAGGCGGCATAGGAAGTGGTCATTACTATGGCCCATCCACTTTGTCCAAGGACTCTACTTGCTTGTACCTTTTTTTACCTGGGCATGCTTCTGGCGATATTCATGTTAGGGGGCTGAAGAATGAAGTAGAATATGTTGAGGTTTTGGGCACCCATACCCAAGCGCATGCACATGTGGTGGGTAAAATATCCTGGAGTGATAAGCCAGGATTGTTGTTCATTGATTTACCCCAAGACAAAACCTGGCAAGATCCCGTCATGACAGTAATCAAGTTGAAGCTCAAGGGTAAAGCGAATTTGTACGCAGGAACAGGAGGATTGTAATGTATACCATCGAAACTTATTTGGAAGAAAACATGTCTTCCATACCCAGCCTTTTGCATGAGCTTGAAAAGGAAACCTGGCAGAAAGTGATCAATCCCCGAATGTGCTCTGGCGCTTATCAGGGAAGAGTGCTAAGTGCGTTGTCCAAAATGATTCGCCCAAGAAATATTCTTGAAATAGGGACATACACGGGATACAGTGCCCTTTGCTTAAGCGAAGGACTCTTATCGGGAGGTACCTTGATTTCAATGGATGTCAATGATGAGCTTAAGTGGATTCATGACAAGTATTTGAGAAATCAACCCATTCAAATTATGTACGGAGATGCACATGAAAAATTGAATGAAGTGCATTTGGACGGCGTGGATTTGGTTTTTGTGGACGCGGATAAATCCGGATATATGCAGTATTGTTTGTGGTTAGAAAATCACCTTGTAACGGGGACTTGGGTACTCTGGGACAATGTGCTTTGGAATGGAAAGGTTTTGGAAGAGACCGCACCCAAGGATATTGATACAGCAGTATTGAAAGAATTGAATGGCCACTTGGCTCAATCATCGGAATGGGAGGTGGTTATTTTACCCATTCGCGATGGTTTAACTTTGTCGAGGAAATTGTAATACTTTGCTTATCCCTTCGGGCATTTCGTGTATTTTTGTAACATGTCAGTGAAACAAAGAACTTTAAAGTCGATAGTACATCTTCAAGGAGTAGGTTTGCATACTGGAGCCACAGTGTCATTGAGCCTTTGTCCTGCACCTGAAAATCACGGTTACCAATTTCAAAGAATAGATTTAGACGGACAACCCAAAATTCCTGCGGATTGTGATTTGGTTACGACAACACAAAGAGGAACCACATTGGAATACAATGGAGCCAAAGTTCATACAACGGAGCATGTTTTGGCGGCTTTGTATGGTTGTGAGGTGGACAATGTATTGATACAAATTGATGGTCCTGAAATGCCCATCATGGACGGGAGTTCTTTTCCCTTTGTTGAGGCCATTGAAGCGGTTGGTTTTGAAGATCAACAAGCAGAAAGGAAATATTTTGAATTAAAAGAAAACCTTACTTACGAAGACGCAGCAAAAGGAATTGAAATGTTGGCTGTGCCCACCAACGGTGGCGAATTTCGTGTGACAGTGATGGTGGATTATAACTCACCCATTTTGGGAACCCAGCACGCCCATATGTATCAATTGGGAGATTTCAAAAAGGAGATTTCCAGATGTCGCACTTTTGTTTTCCTCAGAGAATTGGAGTTGCTGGCAGAGCATGGATTAATCAAAGGGGGAAGTTTGGACAATGCAATCGTGATGGTAGATAAAGATTATTCTACCGAAGACATTGCGGCGATCATGAAGAAATTGGGTCGTGAACCCATGGATATCAAAGTAGAAGGAATAGGCGTTTTGAATACCATCAAATTGCAGTACGAGAATGAACCGGCACGTCACAAGTTGTTGGATATTGTCGGTGATTTGGCTTTGACGGGTCGCTTTATCCGTGGTCATATTTTGGCTGCTCGCCCTGGTCATTTTGGCAATGTGGAATTTGCGAAGTTGATCAAACAAATGATCAAGAAGGAAAAGTCAAACGAAGAGTCTTTTGATTTGTCTCAAGCTCCTTTGTTTGACATCAATGATATCACCAAGATGCTCCCACATCGCTACCCATTTTTGTTGATTGATAAAATCATGAAAATGGACAATGAGTCTATCATTGGAGTGAAAAACGTAACCATGAACGAACCATTTTTTCAAGGACATTTCCCCAACAACCCAGTGATGCCCGGTGTTCTTCAAATTGAGGCCATGGCGCAAGTGGGAGGGATTTTTGCATTGAGTCAAGTAGAAGACCCTGAATTGTACAGCACCTATTTCATGAAAATTGATGAGGTGAAGTTTAAGCAAAAAGTGATTCCAGGCGATACCGTTGTTTTTAAGTTGAAGTTATTAAGTCCCATCAGAAGGGGGTTGGTGAACATGTCCGGAACTGCTTATGTCAATGGCAAAGTAGTTAGTGAAGCGTCCATGTTGGCTCAAATAGTTAAAGATAAAGCCCCACAACAATAATACAGAATTGCATGATTCATCCTATGAGCGTGGTACACCCACAAGCTAAAATTGGTCAAAATGTTGAGATAGGTCCTTTCACCACTGTTGAAGCAGATGTTGTTATTGGTGACAATACATGGATTGGCCCCAATGTGACCATCATGAACGGTGCTCGAATTGGTTCTCATTGTAGAATTTTTCCGGGTGCTGTTATTTCGGCCATTCCTCAAGATTTGAAATTTGTAGGAGAAGAAACCACGGCTGAAGTGGGAGATTATACAACCATCAGAGAATGTGTAACAATCAACAGGGGAACATCTGATCGCATGACCACCAAGGTGGGTAGCCATTGTTTGTTGATGGCCTACGTGCATATCGCACATGATGCTTTTGTGGGAAATCATTGTATCATCGCCAATTCAGGTAATATTGCCGGCCATGTGGATATAGAAGATTGGGTGATTATCGAAGGAGTAGTGGCGGTTCAGCAATTTGTTCGTATCGGCAAACATGCCTTTATTGCGGGAGGATCATTGGTCAGGAAAAATGTTCCGCCTTATATCAAGGTTGCACGTGAACCACTTTCTTTTATCGGGGTAAATGCCATCGGTCTTCGTCGTAGAAATTACAGTGAGGATGCTGTTCAGGCAATAGAAGATATCTACCGCAAATTATTTGTTCATGCACCAACCATCGGAAAAGGGGTTGAGATGGTGAATGAACTTCCAGATGGCGAGTACAAAACCGAAATACTGGCATTTATACAAGCGTCTGACAAAGGCATTGTAAAAGGAGTAAATGGTTGATTCAATTCAGCTTAAAAATCTAGGACGTCGTTTCAAACGTCAATGGCTTTTTCGCAATTTGGAAACTACATTTTTCAAAGGCGACAAGGTGGCGGTATTGGGCGGAAATGGTTCAGGTAAATCATCTTTGACTTCCATCATTTCAGGGTATCTTTCTCCCTCAGAAGGTCAGGTACACTGGTACAAGGAAAATGGTGAATTGTTGTCGTCAGAATTCTGGTGGATGGAGATGGGATGGTGCGCGCCGGCTTTGGAATTGCCGATGTCTTTGACTATAACTGAAGTGGTCATCTTGTATCACCAGATGCGAGGTTTTTCCAACGGAATTGAGGTAACGGATGTGTTGTCCGCTTTGGAATTGGACCTTCATCTCAATAAGCCTTTGTTTCAACTTTCCTCAGGGATGAGACAGCGGGTTAAGTTGATGATAGCATTTGCACTGAAAAGTGATGTGCTCATTTTAGACGAGCCTACAGCGCATTTGGATGCCAAATCCATTGCGTGGTTTAAAAATCAAATGAATAAAATCCAGCATCCCCTGGTTTTCATTGCATCCAATCATGATGAAAATGAAATAGGAATGTGCAATGTGCGTTTGGAGATCAACCCTGATGGCCAGGTCGCAATAAATCGTTTACAGTCTTAACTGGATGAAAAGTAGCGTTGGGTACTTCAACAAAAATGGAGTTCCATCCGGCCATTGATCCGTTCCAAAGTCCAGGAAGTTCCAAGGCCTTGATGATTTGTCCTTCTTGAAATTTATCAGAAATGAATGACGTGGATTCATCCACATAGTTTTTCAATTTGTAGTGTTCTCCATGGTGGTCTTTGATACTACAAACGATATCCACAGGATTGAAATGGGTAGAGTGGGCGATGCATTGATTTTGAGATGGGTCAGAAGTGTCGATTTGATTTTTCTCTACAATTTGCTTGCTGATGTATCCATTGGATTGCATCACCCAAAATGGACCTCCCCCAGGCTCACCTTCATTTTTGACCATTCCACAAATTCGGATGGGACGGTAAAGCAAATCATAAGCTTTGTTTTTTGAAAAGCTTTCAGAAAATTGATATCCGTAGTTTTGAAATAAAAAATCCCTTACTTCATCCAACACAGACTCCGCATCTTGATCCAAAGCGCGCAATAGTCGATGTGTTTCTTGTGTAGTCTCCAAAAGCAATCCACCCAATGCTTTTTTGTAAAATACAATTTCATCAGTCCATTTGGCATGCGCAATGTTGTCGATGTTCTTGATGAAAATAATATCGGACGAGATATTTTGTAAGTTGTCTAAAAGTGCACCATGTCCAGCAGGTCGAAAAATGATTGCGCCATTTTTATCTCGACCCAATCCGCCATCGTGTTTCAATGCAGGCGTATCGGTTTGCGGAGATTGGTAACTGTACGTTACTTGTATGGTTTGATTTTGAAATGATTCTTGAATGCGGGTAATTTCATTTTCAAATTCACTTTGAATTTCGGGGGAGATGGTGAAGTGAATTTGATGAATATTGTCTTTATTGGCAATGTATTGAAGCGCTTCTCGCACTTGTTCAAACAAAGCGGAGACTTGCTGTTTGTTGAAATTGTGAAATGGGATGAGGGCTTTGGGTAGTCCTATGAAGCTGATTTCATTGCACATGATTCGAATAATCTCGTGCCATTGATCATCCTGAATCATATTTTCGAGCGAGTATCCCTTCTCAGAAAATTTTTGAATAAGCGTAGGGAAAAATGGAAAATTACGGAAGTGTATAATGAATTCTTCAGCCATTTGATCCATCTCAAAAGAATGAATGGCTGATATGTGTTTGAACATTCGCGTTGCGGCGCCAGAAGCAGGTATAAATAAAGATGCAGTGATATGCTCCCGTTGTTCAAACAGCTTGATATAACGCAAACAGTCCAATGGATTTAATACTTCAATTCCGTCTCCAGCGGTGCAAGGTTTTTCAATTTTGGTAGATTTAATCTTACTCAAAATGGATTCAAGCTTCTCTAAAAATCGTTCCGGTGATATGTTTCTGCTTTTCAATTGAAGCAGATCTTTTTCCAGCAATTGCATAGCACAAATCTAACAAAATAAAACCGCCGGGAAGAACAGAGTTCATTCACCGGCGGCCTCCACCATGGTTAATAATTCTAGTTTGAGAGACGAATTTCTTCGCCTGACACAAATCTAATACATTTCATTCAAATAATAGTTGAGATTCTAACATAGTAACCTAAAATATTTTCAGGTCTTTATAAATCAATTAAAAGTGAATTCGCTTGGCAAATGCATGTGCATGCTTGAGTGCTTCGCGGGTGGAAAATTTTGTTTTCCATCCAAGGACATTCTCTGCTTGCGAAACATCTGCCCAAATAGACTCTACATCACCAGGTCTTCTGGAGTCGTATGCGATGGGCAAGGTCACTTGATTTTCCTCTTGGTACATTTTCAAGATCTCAAGCACAGAATCTCCTTTGCCTTGACCCAAGTTGAAAACATGGACTGCAGGAGGGCTAACATCCAACCATTCTAGCGCTTTGACGTGTGCCCAAGCCAAATCCATAACATGTATATAATCACGGATGCACGTACCATCTGGGGTGGCGTAATCCGTGCCAAATACTTTTAAATCGCGAAGTCCCAAAGCGGCTTGATTCACAAGCGGAATCAAATTGTTGGGAATTCCAATCGGATACTCACCAATCAATCCAGACGGATGTGCACCAATAGGGTTAAAATACCGAAGCAAAGCGGCCCGCATCATATCAAATTGATTCGAAAAAGATTGAATCAAGAGCTCACCTTGTTGCTTGGTCCAACCATAAGGGGAGGCGGCTTCTTTCCAAGGTGTAGCTTCACTCACAGGGTTGCATTCGGGTTGACCATAGACAGTGGCACTGCTAGAAAAAACCAGGTTGCTCACCCCAAATTCTCGGATGGCTCTGAGAATGGTGTTCAAAGATTGCATGTTGTTTTTTTCATACATCTCCGGGTGGGCTACGGATTCCGCTACGGATTTGTATGCAGCAAAATGTATTACACCTCTAAATTGATGCTTCTTGAAAACAGATTCAACTTCTTCCCAATTGCTGCAATCTGCGCGGTACACCGTGGGTGTGAAACCAATAATTTCTGAAATTCCCTCAATCATCTGAGGATGTGTATTACTGAAATTGTCAAGAATGATGGGGCTATATCCCGCTTCATGAAGGGCAACTACGGTGTGCGACCCGATATATCCGGCACCTCCGGTTACCAATATTTCTCCTTTCATAGCATCCAGTGATTTGAAATTATAATCCAGTTGATTGCGGTACCCAATGCAAAACCAGCATAAGTTTGAGCATGGGTATGCGCTTCTAATTTAACTCTGCTATAAGCGGTAAGGGAGGCCATGATGATGGTGCACAAGGCAATCATCGTTACATCCGCCATGTGCACATATTTTAATGCCAAAAGACTGCCGAATACTCCGCCTTGTCCCAACATATGGACACTGATTTTCCAAAAGGTGTTGATGATTAAAGAGAAGACCAACGATACGATAACGGCAAATACAAATGAAAATACCTCTTTGGGTAAAATAGGGCCTTGCCAACGCAAAAGTGCATAACAAATGCAATAGTAAAAGATTACCAATAAATAAGGCCCCCAACGCTCCTTGCGTTCTCTAAGCTCAATGCCTGATACCATGCCGTATTTGATCATGACCAAAATGCTTAATGCAGGGGCGATGATGTTGATGATCAATAAGGCCAATACAAAGCTATCCGCATAAGTTGGAGCGATGAAATAGGGATCCATCCATCGAACAATGGCGTAAATCAAAAGTGGCATCCACAGGGGATGAAATATGATTGATAATACTTGCGCAACGCGATAAATCCAACTCATAATTCCTTTCTCAATCTGGCAACAGGAATGCCCAATTGCTCTCTGTATTTGGCTACTGTCCTTCGCGCAATATTATATCCTTTTTCGTTAAGTAAAGCCATTAATTTTTCGTCAGGCAATGGCTTGCTTTTGGTTTCTTGCTCGATGGCATCTTTTAAAATTTGTTTGATTTCTCTAGAACTGGCTTCTTCACCATCCTCCGTGCTCAATCCCTCTGAAAAAAAGTACTTTAATAAATAGGTGCCAAAAGGGGTTTGTATGTATTTGCTGTTGGCCATTCGGCTGATGGTAGATATATCCATTTCTACTCGATCCGCGATGTCCTTTAGAATCATGGGTTTTAATTTGGCTTCGTCTCCCGTTAGGAAAAATGTTTTCTGATGCTCGATGATGGCCTCCATGCAAATCATCAAGGTATGATTTCTTTGAACCAAAGCATCGATAAACCACTTGGCGGATTCTATTTTTTGTTTGACAAATTGAATGGCTTCTTTTTGTGCAGCATCTTTTTTTCCTTTTCCTGCATATTGTTGCAACATCTCTTTGTAGCGACCAGATATTTTGAGCTCAGGGGAATTGCGACCATTTAATGTGAGTTTGAGTTCACCGTCATCATTGTACAATAGGAAGTCTGGAGTAATCTGGGGCACTTCTTTCACGCTATCTGAGCCACTGTTGCCGGGTCTTGGGTTTAAGTGGAGTATGCAATCAATACTGGGTTTAATTTCTGCCAATCCGGTATTGAGGCGTGTTGCAATTTTTTCGTAGTGTTTTTTAGTGAACTCGTCAAAGTATTTGGCTATAACGGTTATGGCCAATTCTACTGCAGGTGTTCTGGGGTGAATTCTTCTAAGTTGTAGTGAAAGACATTCTTGTAAATCTCGTGCGCCGATGCCTGCAGGATCCAAGGTCTGGATTTGCTTAAGTGCAAATTCAATTTCACCCACATTGGATTCTATTCCCGTGGTAAAGAGCAGGTCATTGCAAATGGAATGAAGGTCCCTTCTTAAATAGCCATCATCATCTAAATTACCAATGAGATATTCAGCGATGTACGCTTCTTTTTCGTCTAAATCAAGAAGGTGTATCTGATCGTACAATAAATCTTGAAATGTACTGCCTTGCCCTATGGGCGTTTGACGATCTTCTATATCTGCACCTTGATTGCTAATTTGTGTTTTGTAATCGGGTGTGTCATCATCATCCATGTAATCACTCAAATCAAAATCGCGCTCTTCAGTATCGGTTTCCTGATCTTCATTATCCATCAAATCGGCATCAGTGTCGTTATCACTTTCTTCCGCACCTTCTTCAAGTGCGGGATTGTCCATCAATTCCTCTTTAATTCTTTGCTCCAAATCCATGGTGGTTACTTGCAGCAACTTCATGAGTTGTATTTGCTGTGGCGAAAGTTTTTGCTGAAGTTTTAATTGAAGATGTTGTTTTAACATAGCCCAAAGTTAACGGATAGTCATAAAAAAAACCGCATCAGCGGTTTTTAATTTTATCAGTTGAGTGAGATTACTCTTTCGTCCATTTTCCGTTCTTCTTTTTAAGTCTGATTTGAACTTGAGATTGGGAAGTAGCAAATACAAATGCATCTATTTTCTCAATCGTGTTTCCTTCAGCATCAGAGATAACATAAGAGATTGATTTCAATTTTCGATCGCTATTGAATTCAGGATTGTAATTAAAATTTAATCCTTCAAGTTTAAGATCCTGGTGGATTTGCCACAACGCGGCTCTATCCGTTTGACCAGTGATGTTAATGTTCTGTGAGGTTGCACTTTGTGCCCACACTTGCGTACCAAACACCAACGCGACGAAAAGAAGTAAATGTTTCATTAAATTAAGTTTGATAACAATATTAGCGCTAATGCTTGACAATACCAATTATTTTTGCAAAAAAAATCACCGTTGTATGTCAAAAAAAATAGCCGTAGGGGAAATCGTTAGTCAATTGTTTTCAGGAAATGATGAGCAAGTAAAAAAGGCGATTTCAGTTATTCAAGAAAATCCATCTTTGGATTATATCCTGCCGCTGATGGCTTTGTTTTTTGAAACCAATGAAGGTGAATTCAAGGAGGAGCTTCGTCAAATTTTGGGATCCATCAAAGTGAAAGAATTTGAGGAGCACTTGATGCAAGCGCTGAGAAAACCCGAATGGAAATCCCATCGAGGCCAAATCATGGCTTTCATGTGGAATGCAGGAGGCAATCCAGTTCAGTATGTCAGAGAATTGGTAGGCATGGCGGTAGAGGGTGGTATGGAAACTTTGCTTGAATGCTATTCCATTATCGATACCATGGAGGGGCCGCTGTTAGAAGAGCAACTCATCGAATCTCAAACTTTTCTAAATCATACCTATCAGGCCATGCCGGATGGTCATGCAAAGCAGATTGTAGCCATGATATCCAATGTGATGGCAGAAAAGGAAGTGGAAGATTAACGAACCAAAGTCACAGTACCTGTAAGGGTCTGAGCATCTTTGTTTTTCCCTTTGATCTTTAAAGTGTATGAGTAAACTCCATTGGGAACAAAGTAGTCCGCGTGTCCTTGATAATCACCCATCCAGGTTTTGGTAGGGTCATTGCTTTCAAATACAACGTCACCCCAACGGTTGATAATTTTTAATTCGAATATTTCGACGTTCTCAGCAACCATCAAAAAGGCATCATTGATACCGTCCCCATTGGGCGTGAATCCACTGGGAATAAAATAATAGGCGGGCGCTACAACGGTGAAGTCATTTTGATCTGTGCAACCAATGGAATTCACAACCAAGAGGTTAACTTCATATTCATCCAAACCATCAAATTCATGATGAACAATGGAATCATTGGAAAGTGTACCATCTCCCAAATCCCATGAATACGTGCAATTCTCACAAGGTAAAGCAGCAAAGTCGTAGATATTATCCTCTGAAGTAATCGCCTCAAAATTGGCAGAAACAGGAACCATGAAAACCTGTATGGTGTCATAGGCCATCGAACCACAAACATCTACCGCTTGAACCGTGTAGGTTAAATCACCAACAATATTGTCAACGCTCATAGAAGCTCCGTGCACATTTAGTTCTGGCCAGTAAATTTGATATCCACCGCCGCCACCTTGAACCTCCGCTACGTAATGGGCAACACCGTAAAAACAAACAGAGGTATCGTTCATATTAACAATGTCCAAAGGAGCATCAGGAATGAAGAATGTTACAGTGTCTTGCCAAGTTTCATTACACAAATCGGTAGCGATGATGACAATTTCTGTCGTGTCATTGAATTGAAGCGATTGACTAATGGGCAGTAAAGCGCCAGTTTGCGTCTGATTCGTTATCAATTGCCCGTCGGCATACCAATTATAAAGAATGGAATAAGTTCCAGATAACACAGTGGGTGCAACGACATGGGTTTCGCCGCAGTTGCCATAGAAATCCAAGCCTGCTTCGAAGATCATGGGTGGATATTGCACCTGCAAGGTATCGTGCGCCAATTGATTGCAACCATCGGTTACTGAAATTCCAATGTAGCCTTCTCCCAGTGCAGCGGCATCATAAACCAAAGTAGTGGCATTGGATAAAACACCGGTTTCATCATACCAAGAGTACTCATAGTTGGCGTCACCACCTGATAGATCGTATGGAATTGGAGACTGATTATTGCATGCCAGATACATGGTGTCGTGCGAGATGTCTTGAAGGATAGCCAGGGAATCTATGGATAAATCAAGGGGAGCCAAATCATTGATGATAATCTCAATGGCCTGGCTGTTATACAATTGTGGCGAGTTACATCCTGATACTGGAGTAAGAATTTCCAATTGAAGGATTTCCATTCCTTCAACGATGTTGTCATTATAGGCGCCAATTAGAATATCTGTAGAAGGGGCAGTAGGGGTAAGATTGATTTGATCAGGCAAGGAAATCATATTTCCATTGTTGTCAAAGGCTGAGTAATCATAAGTACCCAAATTGGTTCCGTCGTAGGCAATTGGGGTTCCGCTCCAGTTTAGTAAGGCAAATGCGGTGGGTGTTGCTGTGGGATCGTATTCGATGTGCAACAAAGGTTGTCCACACTCTTCATAGATTAAATTGTTGGTCACAGTGGTTCCATTGACATTAAGGTCAACTTGAACATCGGGAACGGAGAGCAGAGAGTTTTCTCTTAGAATTACAAAGGTGTCAAAGCCAGAATCACCGCAATCAGCAACAGTTAGCACAATGTGATAAGTTTGGCAAGGAACAACATGCAACGTCGCCGACATCATGTCTGTGAAGCCACGCGCATTGAAAGGATAGTTCATAGGGGCGTTACCATTCCAATATTGCGTATTGATGGGCTGATTGTTGTCGTTATTGATGGTACTGATGGTAATGGGTAACGGGGGAGTAGTATTGGGTACTTGGGCAATATTCAACTGCGAATAGGGGGTAGCTGCGTTATTGGGGTCAGGGCCAGTCACAAAGAATCCGAAAATGTCATTGAATTGGGTATATTCATATCCGCCACCAGAACCTGTTTCATATTCATTGGAACCAAATATGTAATCAAAAGACATGGTATCTCCAGAAGGAATGAAATCAAATTCAAGAATGACCATGTCATTCACGTTTACGCTGGTAGGCATGAAGGTAGCGCCCGTGTATAGACCCATGGCGATGAGTTGGTCGTCTACGTTTTCAGCTTGTGTAGCCAAGAGGTCCTGAACAATCGCATCTTGACCTTGCGGTGTACATGGCAAATCGAAACATACTTGGGTAGAAGGTGAGAATGTAGCGGGCCAAACGGGACTTGAAACACCACCCAAGGTCCAAGGTCCATTGGTGCCTCCTGTGATATTATTTAATCCGTTTGCGGCTCCCGAGGTTAAGATGATTCCACTATTGAACGGCAAACCGGCTGTGGTTCCACCTCCACTCATAAAGCCAATTTGCTCGGGGTGACCAGAAAAGCTGATGTAATTGGATTGAATTCCGCTATTAATTAAAATATTGTTGATGTAATTGTCAAGCGCGGTAGGGGAAATGGTCGAAGACTGATTAATGGTCAACACCTGGCACTGAGCGGCAGATGCGAAAAATAATAGGATCGATACTAAGGTCAGCTTCTTCATAGAGTTAAGGCATGTACACTTAAAAAGACAAGCTTTTTAAAGTCGAGGTTGCACAAACTTAACAAAAAAAGGCTGAAAATCAATGCTACCTGAAATCTATCAGTTGTTGACTCAATTTCTGGCGGGCATGAAAGATGCGGCTTTTGACCGTGCCGATGGGGATATTCATTTCCGCAGCAATCTCTTCGTAGTGAAATCCATCCAAGTACATTTGGAAAGGTTGTCTGTATTCTTTGGACAAACCTGCGATTGCTTTGCGGATTTCATCCGCGTTCATATCCGCTGAGACGGTGTTTTCAGAAGTTCTGCTGTACAACAATGCGCCTTCTGCTTTCGCCGTTTCCAAGAGAGCCATTTGAAGTTTTTTCCTTTTGTAACCATTGATGAATATGTTTCTCATGATTGTGAAAATCCATCCTTTGAAATTGGTTCCTTCTTCAAAATGATCTTTGTATCGCAACGCCTTCAACAAGGTGTCTTGAATCAGATCCTCAGCGTCGTCCCAATTTTTGGTATACTGAATAGCATAGCCGCGAAGTAAGCTCGAATGGTTGGATACCATGGTGTTGAATTCAAGTGTGCTCATCTTTTGTTTAATTATGTTTGGCAAATATTAAACAAAAACAAGCGATAAGGATACTTTTTGTTTAAAAATTTGCAAAAAAGTTTAAACAAAGGTTGTTTAGCGATGTTGAAAATTGTTGATTACATTTGAAAATGAGGCATTTGCATTGGAAAATGAGATTTTTGAAGGCGGTGATTTTGGTTTTTCTCTGTTTGATCTTTGGCTCGTCATGGTCCCAAAAAGAGCTGGAATTTTGGATGGACAAGGCCCAGGTTTTCAAATCGGGCAATGCAGATAGCATTTTGGCTTACACAGAAAAAATAATGCACCACCAATTGGCGAATGCGCCCATTTTGGCAGAATGTTATTACTTGAATGCCATCGGTTATGACAAAAAAGGGAATTATCCCTTGGCAGAGCGAGCCATCGGTGAAGCGGCTCTTCAATTCAAGGCCCAAGGGGATGACAAAGGCTGGTATAAATCCAAAGTTTTTTCTGCATGGATTGATTATAACAAGGGTGAAGTTTTAATGGCCTTGGATACGGTATCTTTTTATTTGAGTAAAATAGAATCTCAATTGGACATTGAAGAAATGGATAAGGAGTGGCTGAAGATCATGGGCAATGGATACTCGGACAAGGGACTTTATTACTCATTCTTTAAAGACAAAGTGAGGGCATTAAATAGCTTTGATCAATCCGCTGAGTATCGAGAAAAATTGAACGATCAAGATGAGTTGGCGGAATTATCGAACAATGTTGGTTTGATGCTTTTAGAATTGGAATCCTTTCAAGAGGCGGAGATTGAATTCAAAAAAAGCCTGAACATGGTGCAGAAGTTGAAAAATCGCAGTGCGGAGGCTTCTTGCTATCACAATATTGGCAAATGTTTCAAAGAACAGAATAAGTTAGACTCCGCTTTAATCATGTACGGAAAGTGTTTAGATATACGAATTGCATTGAAGGAAAGGAAGGGTGTCTCATCCGTATTGCGCAAGATTGCAGCGGTGCATCGCGCCAAAGAAGATTTTGCGCAAGCTTTTGTATTTGCCCGTAAAGCCTGGGCCATCAGTCAAACCATTGGGGATCGAAAAGGTTTGATAGATGCTGAGTTTTCATTGGCTGAATTACATGGACAAAAGGGAAGAGATGATTCGGCCTTTTGGTATGGTCAAAGGGCGTATATCAACAGCAAAGAATTGGGCGCAATTGCCGACATCAAGCGCACTGCTGCTTTTATGAAGGAAAGGTATAAGGCGCAAGGGATGCTTGCAGAAGCTTTGATTGCCTCCGAAGATATGCAAATGGCGGAGTTGAAAATGAATGATGACGAAGTGCGCCGAATGTTTTTGAAAAAGCAATATGACGAAAAGCAGAATCGAGCCAATCAAATCATTTTTGGCGTTTCCATCATCGCTGTATTACTTGTGGGATTGGTGTTTTTTGTGTTTAGAGCCTACCGAATAAAGCGAAAAAGCAATGAATTGATTGGATTGCAGAAGAGTTTATTGGAGGAAAAAAACAGTAGAATAGTGGAGTCCATAACCTACAGTTTGCGTTTGCAGCAAGCCATGATGCCGAGCATTTCTGTTTTGAATGAGATTTTTAAAAAAATCAAGGTTTCCTATTTGGCAAAAGATATTGTTTCAGGAGATTTTTATTGGGCTAAGCAAGTTGGAGATTGGAAATTTCTGGTCGTTGGTGACTGCACGGGCCATGGAGTGCCTGGCGCTATGGTAAGCACAGTAGGCATTAATTCTTTGAATCAGGCCACCATGGGGTTGTCTGAGATTTCAACTGCGGAGATATTAAATACCTGTCGCTCAGAGATGATAAAAACCTTTGGACAGCAAGGTGAAATGGCAATTCGGGATGGCATGGATGTGGCCATGTTGGCTATTAACGACCGCGCAGGGAAGGTGGTTTGGTCAGGGGCCAATAGGTCCTGCTGGTATTGGAACGGCCAAGAGTGGTTGATACTAAAAGGAGATCGACAGTCTATTTCATGGTCTGATCAATTGGAGCCTTTTACAGAAACATGGATATCCAATGTTTGTCAAGGGGCACGTTTCTGCTTGTTTTCCGATGGTTTAAATGATCAATTTGGAGGCGATAACAACAAGAAATTGGGCAATAAGCGGATCAAAGAATTTTTTTCAGGAGTCAATGATCTTACTCTGGACAAGCAACATGATGATTTAGAGTTACTTTGGAAAGATTGGAAAGGAGATAATGAGCAAACGGATGATTTTTGTATGATTTCAATTGAAATTTAATTTGCATTGAAACAAAAACATTATATATTTGCACCCCAAATGGTACCGGTACCATAGCTCAGTTGGTAGAGCAAAGGACTGAAAATCCTTGTGTCGCTGGTTCGATTCCAGCTGGTACCACAAAAAAAAGGCGATGTTATCATCGCCTTTTTTATTTCTCGGAGGTTCAATAAAAATTAATCAAATTGGGCCATCAGTTCTTCGACGGTGTTGTAATAGGAGATCAATTGAAAGTCAATTGATTTTTGTCCTTTGACAATGAATCCGGTAAAGTGAAAAAAGCATTCACTGTCTACAAAAAGCTTGCTTATTTTCTTCATGTAATCATCCAAAAGCAATGGCATTGGATTGGTCGTCAGAATCGAGACAAAATGAACATCTCCCAATCTCTGTTGAATTTGAACCAAATCATCTACAGGCACGCTTTGTCCCAAGAAGATGGTCTTGTATCCTCTTGATTTGAATACATACTGCAACATGATTAATGATATCTCGTGAATTTCCAGTTCCGGTAAATACAACACCAACGTTTTTTCTTTGGTCACCGGCAGATGTTTCAGACTCTCAATCATAGAGAAGAGTTTCTGTCTGATCAAGCATGAAATAAAATGTTCCTGCGCGGGACATATTGCATCTGCCTGCCACATGACGCCGATAGAATGTAAAAACGGAATGAGCACTTCGACAAAGGTCTTTTCAATTCCGTTTTGTTGAATGTAGGGGTCGATGACACTATTAAATAAGACCTCATCGTAATTCAACATCGCAATTTTAAGTATGTGCTGGTGGTGCTGATCGGCTTCGCCGTGATTTTGAGACTTTAAGATTTCCTCTTGAATTTGAGCATCATTTAATTTCGCAATATTGGAAATTTTGAACCCCAAATTGAGGAGTAATGAGATGTTGAGTAGCTTTTTAAGGTCTGTGTCGGTATATCTCCGGATATTGGTATCCGTTCGCTCAGGCTTGAGCAAGTCATAGCGTTGTTCCCAAATACGGATGGTATGCGCCTTAATACCAGAAAAACTTTCTAATTCTTTGATGGTGAATACCTGTTCTCTCACGACGTTATTTTCCATTATAACCATCTATCTCCGTTGTTTGTTCAACCCTTGTTGAAATTGATTGGCACAATGTAATAATTCAAACGGTGTCGAGGCAAAAAAAAAACTAATTTGGCGACATGAATATCAGTCTATTTGAAGATAACGAAATCGATACTTTTTTCCCTTTTACGCTGACTCGGCATCTTGCAGAATTGAGATGGGGTGCTCTAACCATCAAGGAAAAATGGGAAAGGAGGGGGCATTCTGTTCGACTGCATTCAAATAGAAACTGGATGGGAGACGGAACGCCAGCGGTTCAGCATGAGCTGTATGTCAACGCCGCTTGTTGTCCTACTAAGGAATTTATTGATGAAATTTTTCAGCTCCAAACCGGTGAGGGTATTAAGAGCGGAGAAAAGGTTTTGGCATTTAGAGGGGATATGGCCAATCTGTTTTCCATGCAATTTAAAGAAAGTCAAGCAACGTTTCAGCTATTGACTCAAAGGACGGACTTGTTCTCTCAAATATCATCACAGTTGGAACAGGATATGTCTTTTTGTCTTCCAGGGAATTCTGCTTCATTGGCATCGGGTAACTTGCAAATTGGAGATGGATTTCCTTTGTATATTTCACCAAATGCCAAGGTGAACGGGGCTATGTTGAATGTGACTGAAGGTCCCATTTGGATTGATGATGATGCGGAAATAATGGAGGGGTCGTTGATTAGGGGACCTTTTTATTTAGGGAAACACAGTACGGTTAAAATGGGTGCCAAGATATATGGGCCTACCGCTATTGGGCCACATTGCAAGGTCGGTGGAGAATTGGGTAATGTAAGTTTTCAAGGCTACAGCAACAAAGCGCATGATGGCTTTCTGGGAAATTCAGTCATTGGTCAATGGTGCAATTTGGGTGCAGATACCAATTGTTCTAATTTGAAGAATAACTACAGCCTTGTTAAGCAATACAATTACAGGACAAGGAAGGAAGAGTCCACGGGTTTAAATTTTTGTGGCTTGATGATGGGCGACTACAGCAAATGTGGTATCAATACGATGTGGAATACCGGAAGCGTTGTGGGTGTGAGCGTCAACTTTTATGGAGCTGGTTTTCCCAAAAAGTTTTTGCCCAATTTTTATTGGGGCGATGCAAATCATGGAGAGCGGTACGACCTTGAAAAAGCATTGGAAACCATTTCTATTGTTAAAAGAAGAAGAGGGTTGGAACTTTCACAGAAGGAAAAGGAAATTCTGACAGACCTGCACGCTCAATCGGTTGTTTCGGAGTAAATCAAGACACAAAGGCACAAATAAAGAATTGGCACTGCCATTGGTAGTGACTCAAAAAAATATTGAATGGAAGATAATTTTTTCAATTTAATCCCTGAAGATTTGGCTGATCACGAGTTTATTCCGTTGATCTCAGCAGAGGATGAGGATGCGATGGACAGGGAAGAGACACCAGAGGTTCTTCCGATATTGCCTTTGCGCAATACCGTTTTATTTCCTGGGGTAGTGATTCCAATTACCGTAGGTCGTGACAAAAGCATTAGATTGATTCAAGAGGCCAACAAAGGTCAAAAGACCATCGGCGTTGTTGCACAGCGCAATCCCGATATCGATGAACCAACCTTTGAAGACCTATTTACCATTGGAACGCAAGCCAAGATCATTCGAATGTTGAAAATGCCGGATGGCAATACAACCGTTATTCTACAAGGTAAAAAACGATTTGAGATTCAAGGCGTTGTTTCCTTGGAGCCATACTACAAAGCGCAAGTGCGCGAGTTTCCTGAATTGAATCGAGACGATAGCAACAAGGAACAGCAGGCATTGTTTGAATCCATGAAGGAGCAAGCCTTGAAGGTTATTCAAATTTCACCTGAGATTCCCAGTGAGGCCAGTGTCGCTATCAAGAATATCAATAGTCTTAGTTTTTTAACCAATTTCATATCCTCCAACATGAAAGCTCAGGTAGAGCAAAAGCAAAGCATGTTAGAGGTGGCAGATTTGCAAGAAAGGTCAAGATTGGTACTGGAGCATCTCTCCAAGGAGATTCAGATGCTGGAGATGAAAAATGAGATTCACAAAAAGGTACACACCGATATTTCGAAACAACAGCGGGAGTATTTTTTACAGCAGCAGATCAAGCAAATTCAAGAGGAGTTGGGTTCCAATCCAGTCAAAGAAGAGATAGAAGAGAAAAGAGCCCGCGCTGCGCAAAAAGTTTGGAGTGAAGAGGTGCAGAAAGTATTCTACAAAGAATTGGGGAAATTGGAAAGAATGAATCCCCAGGCCGGAGAATACAGTGTTCAAGCCAATTACATTGATCTTTTGTTGGACTTGCCTTGGCAGGAATATTCAGATGATAATTTTGACCTTAAACATGCCAAATCTATTTTGGACAGGGACCATTTTGGAATGGAAAAGGTCAAAGATCGAATCATTGAACACTTGGCAGTTTTGAAGATTAAAGGGGATATGAAATCACCGATCATTTGTTTGTATGGCCCTCCGGGTGTTGGTAAAACTTCTTTGGGTAAGAGTATTGCGGAGGCCTTGGGAAGGAAATATGTTCGAATGGCATTGGGTGGTTTGCATGATGAAGCAGAGATCCGTGGTCACCGCAAAACGTATATTGGGGCAATGCCTGGGAGGGTCCTCCAGAGTTTAAAGAAATCTGGAACCGGAAACCCCTTGTTTGTCTTGGATGAAATCGACAAAATAGGCCAGGGCATGCATGGTGATCCATCGAGTGCCTTGCTTGAAGTTTTGGATCCCGAACAGAATCATGCATTTTATGACAACTATGTTGAAATGGATTATGATTTATCCAAGGTAATGTTTATTGCCACGTGCAATAGCTTGTCGTCAATACAGCCCGCATTGCGGGACCGATTGGAAATAATAGAGGTTTCTGGTTACACCGTGGAAGAGAAAATGGAAATTGCCAAACGTCATTTGCTTCCTAAGTTGTTAAAAGAAAATGGGCTGACGGAATCTAAAATCCAATTCTCTGATGAAGTTTTGGTTCAATTGATTGAAGAATATACCAATGAGAGTGGCGTTCGTTCTCTGGAAAAAAGAATGGGGAAACTGATTAGAAATCGCGCCAAGCAAATAGCATTGGAAGAGAAATTCTCCAAAGTGCTTAAACGCTCGGATGTAGTTCAAGTTTTAGGCCCCAGCTATGAAAAAGATCGATATACAGATAATGATGTTGCCGGTGTTGTAACAGGATTGGCATGGACACCAACGGGTGGAGATATTTTATTTATTGAAACCAGTTTGACTGTAGGAAAAGGCAAATTGACTTTGACAGGAAACTTGGGTGATGTGATGAAGGAATCTGCGGTTATTGCGTTGGAATATCTAAAAGCGCATGCAGAGGTTATCGGTATGGACTACAAGGCATTTGATGAGCACAATGTACACATTCACGTCCCACAAGGAGCCATCCCCAAGGATGGTCCAAGCGCTGGAATTACCATGCTAACGGCATTGGCTTCTGCATTCACCCAGCGAAAAGTCAAGAAATTTTTAGCCATGACTGGTGAAATCACTTTGCGCGGAAAGGTTCTTCCGGTAGGTGGAATCAAAGAAAAGATTCTGGCAGCCAAGCGAGCGGGTATCAAGGAGATTATCCTTTGTGAAAAGAATAGAAAGGACATTGAAGAGATTAATGAACGATACCTGAAAGGATTGAAATTCCACTTTGTAGAAGAGATGTATCAGGTATTGGAAATCGCATTGCTAAAAGAAAAAGCAAGTCGCTTCCGTTGGCAATAAAAGAAATAGATCGACGTTGGTTTTGCAGATGAAAAAGATAGTATTGGTTTGTTCGGTTTTAATCACCGCCTTCTTGCACGCGCAAACGGTGAGTACGAATAGTTTTCCTTCTGCTGGATTGTCTTTTTCGCCATTTAGCATTGCCACGGGCGGTCAGGTTATTTCGCATCCCAACGCTCATTTGGGATTGTACACAGACAATCCGGCGTTGTTGGACAGTATCTCTGATAGGAAGTTGCAATTGTCCTATACCCGGCATTTGGCCAAGACCAATGCTACCCAGGTTTTTTACGCTCGGCATAGCAAGGGAAGCAATTTCTCCTTTGCATACGGAATCAAATATTTCGGATTTGGAGAAATGGGCAAGTATGATGAGTTGGGTGCATATTTGGGTGATTTGAAAGCCATGGACGGCTGTGCCAAAGGAATAGCCTCATTTGCATTGGACTCCAATTGGACATTGGGTGGAGCAAGTTCCCTGGTTTTGTCTCAAATTGATCGCAACACCATGTTGGCGCAGACCTTTGATTTTGGGGCGCATTATCTGAAAAGAAAGGGCAATTGGACTTTTGATGTATTGCTTAGAAATGTCGGTTTTAAATACGGAGGAAGTGGAATTAAAAGTCAATACGAAATTCCAACGCAATGGCAGTTGGGTTTTTCCAAAAAGCCTAAAAACGCCCCATTTCGTTTGATGGTAACGTTGAATCAGTTGCATGAGTTACGGAACCCCTCCACTCCGGTGGTGTATGCTTCACAGGAGCCCAAATGGATTTCAGGAGATCAACTGATGCGACGCGCAACCATTGGAACTGAAGTAATGTTGGGCAATTTGCATTTTATGGCTGGATATAATTACCAACGTCGGGCAGATTTGCGATTGACTCAGGCCCCAGGTCTTTCAGGTATTTCAATGGGATTGGGCATTTATACCCAGCGTTGGCAAATCACTTACGCATGGTCCAAGTACCATACATCTGCCGGAGTGAGTGGATTTCAACTCATTTTTCAGCCATTTTCCTCTTTGTAAAAATAGTACTTCAACCTTTTTTACTTTTGCACCATGATATTACCGATTGTCGCGTACGGAGATCCCGTATTGAAAAAGAAAGCTGTAGAGATTGATCAAAATTATTCAGGTCTAAAAGATCTGGTGAATAATATGTTTGAAACGATGAATCGTGCAAGTGGAGTAGGATTGGCTGCACCGCAGGTAGGATTGGCAATACGACTTTTTGTAATTGATCTAACCCCTTACGGGGAAGGTGAAGATGCTGATCCCGACTGTAAAGACTTTAAACGCGTTTTTATCAACCCCATCATTTATGAAGAAGAAGGTGAAGAGTGGGGAATGGAAGAAGGTTGTTTGAGTTTGCCCCATTTGCGTCTTGAAATTTTCAGAAAGCCCATTGTTAAGATTGAGTATTACGACGAGAATTGGGATTTGTACGAAGAGGAGTTGGATGGATTCCCAGCTCGAGTGGTTCAGCATGAATATGATCACTTGGAAGGAATTCTTTTGCCTGATCGAGTTTCTTCGATGAAACGAACACTCATCAAAAGCAAATTGAATAATATCGCCAAAGGAAATGTTAGTGTCAATTATAAAATGAAATTTGCCAATGTTCTCTAAGTGTTCTTTAAGATTTTCGATCCTTTTTTGGGGAATTTCGATCATAGTATTTTCATGCTCTTCGCCTTCAAATAGAACCCCGGAGCAGGAAGATTTATTGAGTCAAATCAACACATTGTCTAAAGAGGTATATCAAAATGAAAAGCCCATTGATATCCCCAAAGGAGAGGAGTTATTGAAATATTTGACCCAGTATACCAACGCCTACCGAGAGGATTCAATGTCTGCTGTTTTTTTATTGGACGGAGCACAATTGGCTGCCAGTATGGGGAAATACCAGAAGGCCATTGATTTATTATTGAATTATGCAGAACACCCTAAGGCAAGTAAATTAGATTACGCCACTTACTTGGTCGGGTATGAGTATGATGCTCATTTGAAACAACCAGCCAATGCTGAGAAGTATTATCGAGCAACCATTGAGCGATACCCCGATTCACAATGGGCAAAAACAGCCAATCAGAGTTTACAATGGTTGGGATTATCGGATGAAGAGATGTTGAAACGATTGGAAGAAATCAATTCAAGTCCTAACGCACAATAATTACATTTCCTGAATATACTTTGGGTTCAACATCACCGTAGAGCCAGACCTTTATTTTCCAGGTGTAAACCCCGTCTTTCACGTAGTAATCACCCTCATTGGAATTGCCATACCATGCTTCCTTGTGGTTATCCGTTTCAAAAATTAACTCGCCATCTCGATTGAAAATCATCATGGCGTATTTGGCCAACTCACGTTCACTGTCCATAACGGGTCTAAACCCATCATTTAACCCATCTTGATCAGGCGTATATGCATTGGGCATATACAGTTTAAATCCAGAGCTGACCGTAACGAAATCGCAAATTTTGGTTGAACATAAGTTTTCATCTACTGCAGTAATACAAACTTGAAATTCTGCTGGAACGGTATTGGCAAAGTAATGGGTAGGGTTGAATTCAACGGCTCCTGTTCCATCACCAAAATCCCAAACCACGGATTCAACTGCGGTGTTTCCCGCAATGAAATTCACTTCAGGATTGGCTATGTCCGGATTTTGGGGCATAAACCCAAAGCTCATGTACGGGTTGGGAAAAGGACAGATATAATCTGTTCTCCACAGGGTATCTCTGCAACCAAATTCATTGAGCGAAGCGAGAGCAACGTCATAGCAATATGCGTTTTCAAATACATGTTGGTAAACAGCATTATTGGTAGGAAAGGATTGGCCATTGATAATCCAATGGCGATCTGAAATATTGCCTGGCGTTAAATCCGTAAGTTGAATCATCAAAGGAACACAACCTTGAGTGGTGTCCGTAGTAATATGCAAATTGGGTAAAAAATCAATGACAACATCAAATTGCGAGGTAACGGCGCATGTACCGGTTGGTGTATAATTGATTGTATGCAATCCAGGAGTTAAAAGTTGGGGATTGAGATTCCCATTTTGATCAATTGCATTGAAATCGGTGTTCCAAATTCCACCTTGAATATCACTTGAATATGATTGTAATGGAGCATTGTTGCACATGGAATTAGGTCCTGTAATTTGAGCAATAACTTCAGGTTCAACATCAACGGTAACCGATGTGGAGGCATTACAGCCTGAAGCGCCCAAGGTAGGCGTGAAAGTAACTGTGTAATTGGTAACAACAGAGATGTCTTGAGCACTGGGGATGAAAGTATTATTCATCATCATTGAAGGCGTACTACAAGTCCAGATTCCTTGCGATGGACTGGCTTGGAAATCAAAGGGAGATCCATTTTCACAAACCGAGGAAACGGGAGTGTTGATTGTGGCGGTGATGGTTCCCGTATAGATGGTGTCTAGGGCTATACTGCAACCTTGATTGTTGATGTATTCAAATCCTACAGGACTTTGGTTGGATATTCCTGTGATAGTAAAATTTTGATTATAACTAATGTTGTTGGGCGCAATGGAAACATTGGGATAATTGTTTTGAAGTGTAATTGTGCCACTGGGATTGCCAGGCAGGGCTACAGAAAAAATCAAAGCGTTGTTCGCACAATCTTCTGATGTGGTAATAGCGGGTTTGGGTTGAAGTGAAATGGTATAGGTGGTTGAAGCATCGAGATCAGGATTTCCATTAACGCCGTTGACATAAGGGACGTTGTTTTGTACACTGTAAATGGTAATCACTTGTAGAAAGAAACTGGTTGTAGTAGTTAAATTGTTTGGGATGGGCGGGGGGAGGGTATTGACTAAATCCGAGTAAGAAATGGTGATGGGACTAAAAAATGCGGCTTGATTTTGAAGTTGAATAAAGGCAAGAAGGTTGGGGTCGTTCAACACATCATTGTTGGTGTAACTTGGTGCAGCTCCAAATACAGCTATCCCAATCCCCGGGCTGTACACAACCCCAGGCACAGACATGTCAGATGGAGGAGTGACAGGGCCAAGGATATTGACTAGCAATTGCTCTCCAGGACAAAGTATTTGATTAGATAGATTGTCGTTGAAGGCAACATTGGCCATGTTGGCTTGAGTCCATGAAGCCGAGGACAAGATGAGTACACTTCCAAGAATCAAAACAAAATTCTTCATTTACTAAAATTAGGGGTAAAAAAAAAACTTCCCGATAGACATATCGGGAAGTTTCAACTATTCATCGTGTACAACCAACTATCGAATCACGGTCACAGAACCTTTGAAGAGTTGTGTGTCGTCTAATCCTTCCAAGGTTACTTCCATGGTCCAATGGTATACACCACTGTTGACATAGTAATCTTTGAGGGTGTTGGAGTTGGCATTCCAATATTCGTTTAGGTCGTTGGTTTCAAAAATCACATTGCCCCAGCGATCGAAAATTCTGAACAAATAAACGGTTACTCGCTCATACCCAGAAATCACTGGGCGAAGAGCTTCATTTAAATTGTCTTGGTCTGCAGTAATAGCAGAAGGCATGTAAACAGCAAATCCTTCTTTGATAATTACGTTGTTACAGAATTCATTGATACAACCATTAAGGTCGGTTCCTTGCAGACAAACTTCGTATGTACCGGGTTCAGTGACCGCGGAGAAGTTAAAGGTAGTAATCTGGCCTGCGCCCGTTCCATATCCTGCATAATCCCAGTCCCATTGAGCCAAAGGAGAAGCAGAGTTATTGATAAATTGGAACAAAGGGTTGTCCATGGTTACAGAGGAGGGTGTGGAGTAGAAGGATACTTCTGGTAAAGGGAAAACCTCCAAAAGATTGTTGTAGCTGGTGGTGTCGATACAACCGTTTTCATCTTGAATAATTAAACGAATGTCATACATGCCAGGAGCAGACAATTCAGGGGAGAATCCGGAGCAATCACCATTTACATCCTCCGTTCCGTTGACAAACCAGCGACAATTGGTATTGGTACCGGCGCTTACGCTGGCATTGCTCATGTCGAAAACATAAGGTGTACAACCGTCAGGATCCACCACTGTTACAACGGCATTTGTGGTGTCGTGAACAACCAAGGGAACAGGAATTTGTGAAACCTTTCCACATTGCACGTTGGGCGCATTGGCAATATCATACCATAGGTCGTAGTTACCAGCGCCCAAAATGGTAGGATTCACATTGTTTAAACCTATAACTCCGTTGTCATTGCTGTATGTATCCGTCGCGGGATCATAGGTTCCAGCGTGCCATTGACCACCAGCGGGCGAACCATTGGTGGTTAGGTTGATCATGGCACTGTTGGTACATTTACTCAAGTTGCCTGTAGTAGTTGGGAAGTAGTCATCCAAAACAGCAATTTGAATATAATCTGATTCAATGCTGCAGCCTGGGGCAGGAATGTTGGGTGTAAATGATACTTGCAAATTGTTGGCATAAGGGGCAACACCGGGGTTGCTGTTGATCAAGTCGTAACTGGGCGTAAACAATCCGGTTGCATCATCGAAATAGGCAGTGAGCGGTGTCGTTAATAGGTTGCCGTTCCATGATAAGTTCCAAGTTCCGGGAATCGCGACATTACCCAAACCAACGCCCAATCCTGTAAATTGAAGTTGATCGGCTACGTTGTTTGATGCGCACTGCACAATTTGTCCAGGGACTGTAGCTGCAGGACTTGTTACACCGTTGACGATTTGACCAACGACACCTTCTGTAGGTCCAACAAAGGGAGTAGAGGTGAAGTTGGCAGTACAACCATAGGTATCCTGAATATTTACATTGAGTACATTTCCTGTGACCATATTGCCATAGGTGAAGAATCCACCAGAATAGTTGTTACCATTGTATGTAGTGGTTGCATCGTTGGCCAAATTGCTTTGTGCATTATTTAATAATGCGTTGGCGGGATTGTCATTTACAATGGTCCAGTTGAATGGATAATTTCCTGATTCGGCTTGGAAAATCATCAATCCGTTCAAGCAGTCTTGTCCCACTTGCGCGGTTGTGATGGGTGGCGGAAGAACGATGGTCCATTCTGCTGAAATTGCACCACAAGGATCTGAGACAAGCGGATTGAAGCTTGGACCGAAACCTGTTTCAAACAAGGGTGGCAAGTATGAGTCGATGGTCGCATCATAATAGCCTGAGATGTTTGTAGGCAAAGTTCCCAAAGCTCCGGGATTATAAACAGTAATGATTCGTGCACCAAAGATCACGGGCTCGTCACCAACCACTACCGGCAGATTCAATAAATTGACAATTTGGTTGGCAGAAGTAAATGCAGCGTCGTACGTAAAAGTCAGATCATTGATGGTTGGGGTTGCTGCAGTGAAATCAAAATCTTCTACAGACCAAAGGACTTGCTGCGTTGGATCATTGAGATCATAGAACACCAAGCCCAATCCGCGCTGATGTGGTTTCATTACGGGATTATTGGCGGCATCTGTTTCATACGCAACGGAAGGCGGTGTGAAGTTGTCATTTGAATTCCAGTTCAAGCTTGCACCTGGGGTACAGATGGCAATTTGGTTGTTACCCGCAACCGTAGTGGATGCGATGGAAGTAGTGAAAGTGCCTGCGTTGGGATTGCAACCGCAATCACCAGGCACAACAAAGTCAACCGTGGCTTGACATGGCGTAATTACATTGTTGAACTCCGCCAAGATGGTTGCTGTGTAGGCTTGGGTAAGGCCACCGGCGGTAGGTGGAACTTGTACTGTAATATTGGGAATGGTGATTGTTCCATTGGTCGGTACCACAGGAGTGGCAGGAGATAATGCCTGATTACCACCATTGGGAACTGGTGAAAACGACATGTTGAAAGTGGCACCCGCAGGATTGTTGTTGATGGTCATTTCTAGATCCATCACAAAGTAGTTGCTGTATCCCAAACATTCAGAGATATTGGTTACCGTAAAGTCAGTAATAGAACAAGCACATTGCGTTGGGTTTAAATATTCAAATGAACCAACATACGGTATAGCAGGGTCTGCCGCAGATACCACGGGTGAGTTGTATGTGCATCCACCAGTAATAAATGAAAAAGTGAATTCGTGATCTACAGCAGGAACATCCATAACCGTCACAGGAATGATACCACTAGCAGGAACCGAAGCGATGGGCAACCAGTTGGCACTGGCTCCATTGGGGTTGCCGGCAATGTTTACGTTAACTGGCGCTCCATCCATAAAGAAATAAACGCCGGTAGCATTAATCGTTGCAGCTCCCAGCAATTCAAGGTCGAATTGAACATCGTTGGTTGGTCCCGTTGAAGTCACTTCGCAAGAGTTGGGAATTTCCATGAAATTTTGTACATCAACCATGGGGACTTCCACTTGTACTCCTGGATCAGGGAACATACAAGGAATTATTGCCCCTGTAGTAATGTCGGTTAAAGTAAAAGTAATATCGCAAAATCCATCGCTGTTGGTTCCAGGTGCCAAGGCGTTGATTGGACCAAAGATTCCAAAATTATAAGTGGATGAATTTAATGTATTGATATCTGCGATGCTGTTGATGTTGACCACATTTCCGCCGCCACATTCGTAGCTGATATCCAGGGCCGTCCCAAATGGTAGGTTGGCATCGTTGATATCCAATGAGATGTCATAGAAAACAGGGTCTGTTCCTGTTGGAGGCATCGGTTGGCAAGTAAAAGCTGTTACCGTTGCATTCAACAAACATCCACAAGGGTCAGGAGATTGGTAAGTCCCTGTGGCCACACATGCGGGGTTTGAGCTGAAGTAAAATTGAACCGTGTGAGAATCGCCATCTGAAAATGCAGGGATGGTGAAGTTATATGGCGAAGCACCAGGGGCTGGGATTGACATCAATTGTGTTGAGCCACCAGTAGCATCATTGACAGAAGTAACAACCAAGTTTCCTAGGCCTGCACCTGAAAAGTAAATGGTCCCTGTGATGGTATGATATCCATTTTGCAAAGGCGTTGCATCATCCTCATCGCAAGGAGAGGGAACGATACAACCATACAAAGCCAAGTTACAACCACCGGTTGTTGGTGGGGTATAAACAAAAGGTTCTGTAGGACAGCCGAATGTAGATCCGAAACTTCCGAATTGGCTATCACCACCGGCTGTGATGGTGACATTGACATTGGTCAAGCTGAGCAAAGTGGTTTGGAAACAAAAGTCCATCAAGCAAGAACCCGCATCACCCCAGTCATCTCCTCCGTTTCCGTTGTTGTTGTAATCATAGTAATATCCGTAACCTGCTGGAATAGCACTTCCACCGGTTGGGTTGATACTGGTTTGCCATATCCAGTCACCAGGGCCACCGTTACATTCTTGAGGAAATTGGGTAGCTACAGGAGTTGGATTGGCCCAACCTGAACCCAGGTCAATTGCAAATCCATCCAGCCAGTCACCAGAAGATTGAGTGTAATCTAAAGAGTAGCAAATTTGAACGTTGTCACCAACAGCTAAACCATTGGTATTGGTTGCGGGAGGATTTCCACTACCAACCACCTGGAAAGTCAGGGTTTGTGGCCCTATACAAGGACTAGCAGCAGGAACACCGCAAGAACAATTGGCTTGGATGGTTTCGCCTACAGTAGCAGGATTGGCGTCGTTACACGGTGCATTGGGATAGATAACATCACAGGCATCGTCGCAGTCCCCTCCAGTGGTGACGCTATTGGGGGGAGGAGTTCCTCCACAGCTACATTGGGGATTGTTATCATCACCAAAACCATCACCATCGTTGTCGGGGTAATATACCGTGGGGTTGTTGCATGTTGAAGTTTGAAAAACAAAAGGACCGTCGTTGTTGTTGCCGTAATCCCAAATAGAGACAAAGATGGTTGTACCGGCAGGAAGAGTAATGTCAATAAGCGGATACAAACCTGTTCCTGTGTCATCATCACAATCCACCAAATTGTAGGCAGATCCGTTGAAAGTATACACCGCCATCCCAACATCAGTAAGCGCACCGGGAAGGCCACCACCAGATGCCGTAAGCGTCATTGGGCCTGTAGTTACCAACGAGAACCAAATCACATCTGCACCACCCGTATTGGATGCGCAGTTGGGAGCCGGAACGTTGGCTGGAGCAGGCGAAGCGCCAGCTGCAGACAAGTCGCCCAGTCCGCAACCATTTACTTGAATGGGGTTGCTTGGCGAAAATTGAGCAGTCACATTCAACGAGAGCAGAGCGGCAAAGGCCAACAAAAAAGGAACAGAAAAACGGGTTAAGGCTATAATTGGTTTTTTCATGGTCTTAAGTATGCTTCGCGAATATAATTTAAATTAATTGTCACTTCGTAAATTCATTACGATAAGGGAGTTGAGTTTTGTCAAAAAAACAATGACTATGCAAAACATTCCTTTCTATTTAAAAGACGACGGAGCACAACAATTTGTTGCTTGGCAGGCTGATCAGGTTGAAAGACAATCCGGATTATTGGCATTCATGGGTGGGCAATGCATGATTCAGCCCATGAAGGATGGCCGTTGGCACATCATGAACGGACCATTGGGTAGATGGCAAATTGTAGATCAATTGGATCTTTTTGATTGGCAAGTGCTCAAAGCGTTTTGCACACTTTCAGAAGAAGAACAGCAGCGAATGCGATTATTCATGACCAAGCGAGCGGAGCATTTTGAGACCATATTGCATGTATTGCCCCAGAATAATGTTTCATGGAAGAACTCTTTTTTAATTGCTTTTTCAAAAATGCTTCAAGAAGGAGCGGCTTGAGTTAAATTCGTGCAATGCAAATTTGTGAATTGCGCAGACTCATTTGGACCGCTTGCCTGACCCTGCTGATCTTGGCCAGCGTTCCTATTTATGCCCAGGAAGAAAAAAAAGACAAGTCCAAAGAAAAGAAAACGTATGAGCCGTCTTTCACGGTGCATACCTTGCGTGGACCCGTTACTTTTGATACGCGGTACAGTCGCGTGCGTTTGGAGACCCTTTTTGATTCAAAGTACACATGGTTTTCGGGCAATGATGCGCGCTATTTTGGTGGGAAGTTGGGGTTAAATATCCGAAGGGTCACTCGCATGGGGTTGAGCATGTATTCATTTTTGGGAGGCAATAATTTTCGCGAAGTGGAAGGGAGATCTGCGGGGTATGATCATGTCAATGTCATGAGTTGGTACCAAGGGGCCTATTTGGAGCGTTCGTTGGTGGTTTTGCCCCGAACAGAATTAAGTATGGGTGGATCTTATGGCACGGGTCGGTTGCGTTTCAAACGTTATTTGGACAGTGGGAAAGAATTCGTCGATCAAGAGAGACTGAAGTACCATTATGTTGAGGCTTACGCTCAAGGGACTCTGCGGGCGACATATTTTATGACATTAACCGGTGGTGTGGGTTATCGCTGGGCATTGCCGGAGGCAACGTCCCCCATTTTGCGACATTGGGTCAACGCGCCTTATGTGAATTTTTCTGTAGGAATCAGCGTTTGGAGAATGGTCGCAGGCCTGTTTAGTCAAAATATTCGAGAGGTTTATTAAATGTCAAAAGAAAGATTGCTTGAATTGCGATTGATGTTGCATGAGCACAATCATCGCTATTATGTCCTGAATCAACCCGTTGTTTCAGATGAACAGTTTGATTCATGGATGAAGGAATTGGAAGCGCTGGAGTTATTTTATCCAGAGCTGCAGGATGAAAATTCACCCACAAAAAGAGTGGGGTCCGACTTGTCATCCAAGTTCGAAAAAATAGAACATATACGCCCCATGTTATCCCTAACCAATTCATACAGTGAAGAGGAAATTGGGGATTGGGTCAAGCGATTGGATGAATCCGTTGGTGGGGAAATTGAGTATGTATTGGAATTGAAATATGACGGAGTTGCGCTCTCATTGCATTATGAAAACGGGCTTTTGGTTAAGGCGGTAACGAGAGGCGATGGTCGAGTAGGTGAGGATGTAACGGCCAACGCCCGAACCATCCGGAATATTCCTTTGCAATTGACCGGTGAATATCCCAAGTCTTTTGAAATAAGAGGGGAAGTTTTCCTACCCCGTGCAGCTTTTGATGAAATGAATGCAGAGCGTGATGCCCTTGGGTTGGAGCGATACGCCAATCCCAGAAATACTGCTTCGGGTACCTTGAAACAACTGAATAGTCGAGAAGTGGCCAAGCGACCTTTAAAGGCGATGATGTATTTTGTATTGGGAGAGGAAGGATTGGCTACTACCCATACAGGGAGAGTAGAACAAGCGCGTGCATGGGGATTTGCTGTGCCGGATTTTGATCAGCGGATGATAGAAAGCAACACCCGGGTTGAGGGGATGATGGACTTTATTCATTACTGGGATGCTAATCGTAAACATTTGCCATTTGATATAGATGGAATTGTTTTAAAGGTCAATAAGATTTCTCTTTGGGATGAATTGGGAATGACCGCCAAAAGCCCGCGATGGGCTACAGCTTATAAATTCAAGGCAGAAAAGGTTTCCACCCAATTGGAGCAGATCACCTATCAAGTAGGTAGGACCGGGGCGATAACGCCAGTGGCCAATTTGCGACCCGTATTCTTAGCAGGAACCACGGTTAAACGCGCGTCTTTGCACAATGCGGATCAAATAGAAAAATTGGATGTGCGAGAGGGTGATTTTGTTTTTGTCGAAAAGGGTGGTGAGATAATCCCCAAAATCGTTGGTGTTGATGATAGTCAACCCCGAGGTTCATCGCAATGCCATGAATACATCTCCAACTGTCCAATCTGTCAAACACCCTTGATCCGGTTGGAAGGAGAGGCCCAACATTACTGCCCCAACCAGGACGGATGTAGTCCTCAAATCATTGGGAAATTGGAGCACTTCGTTTCCAGAAAAGCCATGAATATGGAAGGGTGGGGTGTGGAGACGCTAACCGCTTTTTTTCACCAAGGGTTGATAAAAGATGTCGCTGGTATATTTGAGTTGAATTTGGATGAGTGGTCAGGATTTGAATATTGGGTAGAGGATGAAGCGACTGGAGAGAAACGTCGCCGTTCGTTGCAACAAAAGACCATTGATAATTTGAAGAAGGCCCTGTTGGAAGCCCGTCAAATTCCTTTTGAACGGGTGTTGTTTGCCATTGGTATTCGACATGTTGGCGAAACTGTAGCCAAAAGATTGGCACAGCATTTTAAATCGATGGAGGCTTTGCTCAAGGCCGATGAACAAGCTTTATTGGAGGTTCAAGATGTTGGTGAGAAAATTGCGCAATCGATCCAACAATTCAAGCAAAGTCAAGAGCAATTACTGCTTATTGAGCGGCTCAAAGCAGCCGGCTTGCAATTGGAAAAGGAGGCGGAGGAAGCAGCTGATTTGCTTCCCGATATTTTCAAGGGAAAGACATTTGTCGTTAGTGGAGTTTTTTCTGAGTTTTCTCGTGATGAATTGAAGTCGGATATAGAAAGGAGAGGTGGGAAAGTAAGTGGAAGTATATCGGCAAAGACGAGTTATGTTGTGGCTGGAGATGATATGGGGCCCTCCAAAAGAACGAAGGCTGAAGAGTTGAAAGTACCCATCATTTCTGAGCGTGAGTATTTACAATTAATTGCTTCATGATGCAACTTCAATACCACAGAGGAAAGAACTTTGGGGATCAGTTGAATCCTTTTATTTTCCATCATTTTCTTCCTGGATATTTTGAAGAAAATGGAGAGGGTGTTCATTTTTTGGGTATTGGTTCTATTTTAGGATTTGCCCAAAAATATGTGGGTAAAAAGATTGTTTTTAGTTCCGGTTTTGGTGATGGAGCAAAGTCTACTTATGGTTCTTTACCCGAGGATTGGAGTTCTTTTGATATCATTTCAGTTAGAGGTCCATTCACCGCTGCTCTTATCGGATTGGACGATGATCACTGGGTAACAGATGGGGCCATTTTGTTGGCCGGAATGCCGCTTCAAATTCAAGCGAGACCCAAGCAAATTTCGTTCATGCCTCATTTGGGAAGTGAAGCTTTTTACGATCATGAATTGTTGTGTAGACAATTGGGATGGCAGTTTATCAGTCCAAGTGAATCAGTAGAAGTGGTCTTGGAGAAAATAGCCAATAGTTCTTTTTTGGTTACTGAGGCGATGCATGGTGCCATAGTTGCCGATACACTGCGTGTGCCATGGATCCCCTATGTTGGCTTTGGAACGATCAACTCTTTCAAATGGAAAGACTGGTGTGCCTCCATGGAGTTATCTTATTCACCGCACTTTCTAAAGCCCTTTTATAGTGATGAGAAGTTGGGTGAGTTGATTGAGCTCAAATGGAAACTCAAATCAGGCGGTATTTTGCACAGGCTTGTTTGGTCTTTGGGGAAATGGAGAATGCGACAAAATTGGCGAAATAACAAAGCGCTTTTAAAGGAAATAGCAATTAAAGAAAATACGTATTTAAGCGAAGATTCATTGTTTGAGAAAAGGTTAAGTCAAATGATGAGTAAAATAGAATATTTAAAAAAGAAATACCCCTTACGAGATGGAATTGAAGAATAGAGATAAGAAATTGGAAGCCTTTGGAAGATTACTTCAGGTAATGGAGGATTTGAGAGCAGGGTGCCCTTGGGATCAAAAGCAAACCTGGGAGAGTTTGCGACATCTAACCATAGAGGAGGTTTATGAATTGGGAGATGCCATATTGGAAGGCAACCATGAGGAGGTAAAAAAGGAGATTGGTGATCTATTTCTACATCTAGTTTTTTATTCTAAAATTGGCGAAGAGAAAGAGCAGTTTGATGTTGCAGATGTATTGAATAGTATTTGCGAAAAATTGATTTATCGTCATCCGCATATCTATGGTGATGTTGAAGTGGCCGATGAAGAGGAAGTAAAGGCCAATTGGGAAAAGCTTAAATTAAAAGAGGGTAAGAAAAGTGTTTTGGAGGGAGTTCCGCAATCTCTTCCAGCGATGGTTAAAGCGCAGCGCATTCAAGAAAAAGCAAGAGGAGTAGGATTTGATTGGGATCATGAAGGTCAGGTGTGGAGCAAAGTAGAGGAGGAGTTGAAAGAGTTTAAAACAGCGTGTGACACGCAAGGTTTTGATGATCAATTGGCCGAGTTGGGCGATTTATTTTTCTCACTCATTAATTATGCTCGATTCAAAGATTTAAATCCAGAGGAAGCATTGGAACGAACCAACAAGAAATTCATTCGGCGCTTTATGTATCTGGAGAATGCGATTAGAGAAAACGGCCAATCATGGGATGATATGTCTTTATCTGAGATGGATGTTTATTGGGACGAAGCCAAAGCCAAGGGACTGTAATTAGTCGCGTAACTTGAAATAGGCAACCCCACTGACCAAATACCATTCGATAATTTCCCAACGAATCAATTTTGCAAGAATTCTCTGAAGAACTTGTCTTTTAATTGAGGTGACCCGGGAAAGACCGCTCAAAGTATTGTCTTTGATTTGGAGTTCGTTTAGTAGGAGTTGTTCTTTGGATGAGTAGTAAAATTTTTCGGGCCGTTCATTTTCTTCGATGAGCCACACGTCGCGCATGACGGAAGGGGCAATGATGTTTTGATCATGGTCTCTCAAGAAGGCTTTCCACTCTTGATTTTCAATTTCTGCCAAAATAGGTTTTTTTGGTGCTTCAGGCACGTACACTTCAAGGACGATTTTATCTTCTACTTTCCAAGCCTGAAATTGCAGGTTAATGGGTGGTTTACAGTATCGCTCAGCCGCCCATTGCATCATGTGGTATTCTTCTTCTTCTTGACGTACACCTGCAATTTGGCCGTTGTCTTTTACTCCAACAAGCAATTTTCCGCCAATGGTATTGGAAAAGGCGCTAATGGTTTTCGCAATTTTTTTTGCGTCGTCGATTCTAAGCTTAAAATCCTGCTGGATATGTTCGCCTTCCTCAATCCATTTTAGGACATAAGGTTTGCTTGAAAATCTCTGTTGCATTTCCTAACACTGTAGTCCCAGAAGGGTAATGTCGTCGATTTGTTCTTGCTGGTAACAGTACGATTTGATTTTATCGGAAAGATGTTTGGGGCCATGTTCAAAGAACAAAGGTGTTTCTAACCACTCCTTCAAACCGTTCCATTTTAGTCGCTTGTTGTTTTCTCCACCCATGATGTCTACCAATCCATCAGAGAAAAGAATGATTTTTCTGCCTTTGGCTTGAATAATACCAGAGGGAATTTCTTGATCATACTCCAACATGCGGAAGAATCCTTTGCTCTTTGAAAGGAGTTCGTACGCACCATCTGATTCCACAGCAATATTAGAATTGAAATTGGCGTAGTGAATTTCTTTGGAATCCAAATTGATTTTTAATACACAAAAGTCAACCCCGATGCTCTCTAAAATTTCCGCTTTTTCTTGAGTGACTTTGTTTTTTAAACCTCTAATGATTTCCTTGGTTGCTAAAACCACATCCAAATTTTCTTGGTTGTTCAAGATATAGGTTTTGGCAACGTCAATAACAAGCACAGACAACAACGCACCTGCAAGGCCATGACCTGTGCAGTCTCCTTGGATGAGAAAAGCTTCTTTCTCTGTACGATGCACCCAATGGAAGTCACCACTGATGACTTTGAGCGGAGATTCGTAAAGATAGGTGTTGGGTATTTCTGGTTTGAGTTGTTCAAGAGAAGGAACAAATGCGGATTGTATCAATTTGGCATATTCCAACCCTTGCATCAATTCTATATTCTTTTGATTTAATTCAGCCGTTCTGATGTTGACCTGATTCTGAAGATCTTCGTTAAGCGCGCGCAATTCTGCTTCTTGCGCTTCTAGCCTTCTTTCGTTGTCATATGCATGGATGGCTTCCAAAATCGTTAATTCCAAATCCTTGGGGTACCACGGTTTTTCTATGAAATGAAAAAGTCCAGTATTGTTAATCACTTCCGCAACGGCTTTTACATCCGCTTGACCCGTGAGCATGATCTTTTTTGATTTGGGGGCAATGTGACTGACTTGTATCAAAAGGTCACTCCCTTTCATGGGGTACATCAAATAATCACTGATGATCAATACCAACTCCGCGCCGGCTTCGATGATGTCTTGGCAAGCTTCCAAGGCGGCTTGTGGATTGTCTACAGCAACCAATTGTATGTCGGAAGGCAGAAATCTTTTCAGGTGATTGATTAATACGTTTAAGATGATGGTGTCATCATCTACAGCAATCATGTAACGGTTGTTTTTAGTATACTGACTCATTGCTGTTTTAGATATAAACTCATTTCATCGATGCCCAATCGCATCTTCCTTACCAATTCTAAACCTGAAGACGGACCGCTTGGAATCATGTCTTCTTCAATGATTTGATTTCGGAAATCTTCCAATTGAGAAAGTGCAGAATCCATTCCCATATTGTGCAGATTGGGTCTTAATTCATGCAGTTTGGCTCGTATCACTTTGATGTCATTTTCCAAGATGGCTTGCTCCAGTGTATTGGCAATTTTGGTTCCTTCTCGTACAAACAATTCCACGATGGAATTAACCACTGAAATGTCGTCCCCAACCAAATCTTTTATTCTGGCCAAACCAAATGAAGGACCATTGTAGAGGTCAGGACCTTGGCTGTTTTCATTTTGAAGGTCGGGCGGGCTATTTCTTCTATTGAAACGAGCAAGGGTGCCAATCAATTCGTCTTCATTAAAAGGTTTCACCAAGTAGTCGTTCATTCCAGCATTCTGGCATTTTAATTTCTCAGATTGCTGCGCATTTGCGGTTAATGCAACGATGGGGGTTTGTATTCCTTTGGATCGAATAATGGAGCAAACTTCGATTCCGTCAATGGTAGGCATTTGAATGTCCATTAGAATCAAATCAAATTGCTCCTTGTCGACAATCTCCAATGCTTGTAATCCATCGATGGCTTCTGTCACGTTGATTTGATGCCTGTTTAAAAAGGCTTGTGCAACGGCTCTATTCAATGCATTGTCTTCCACAACCAAAACGCGCATGTTTTTCACATTTTGATTTTTATCAGCAATTTCTGCGTTGTCCTGAGCGGCGTTGCTTTCAGCGTTGTTCACCGGTATCGTTAAAGTCACGGTAGTGCCAATGTGTTTTTTACTGTCGATATGAATGGAGCCGCCCATCATTTCTATCAGTGACTTGGTAATACTCAATCCCAGACCGGAACCACCATACTTTCTTGAAATGGTTTCATCGGCTTGCGAAAATTTATCAAAGACGCGATTCAGGAAATTGGGATCCATCCCCACACCCGTATCAATGATTTTAAATTCCAGCACTGATTCGGTGGTGGAGAGATGTTTGGCTTTGTAATGCAGTGCAATTTTTCCGACAGGCGTGAACTTGGCGGCATTGCTTAAAATGTTGAGTATGGATTGTTGAAGTCGATTGGGGTCTCCAAAGTAGCTCATGCTATCTTCAAGATCTCCCGTCATTTCAAATTCCAATTTCTTCTCACGGATTCGATCACTTATCAAGAGAGCAGCGTTCTTGGCTACAGTCATGGGACTGAAAGCGATGTGCTCCAAACTCAGTTTACCTGCTTCTAACTTGGAGTAATCCAACACGTCATTGATGATGTTCAATAAGGCATCACTGGCGATATTTGCAATATTGATGTATTCTTTTTGTTCAGGTGTTGTTGCAATGATTTTCAATTCGCGAATCATCCCCACAATGGCATTGAGCGGTGTGCGAATTTCATGGGACATATTGGCCAAGAATTGGGTTTTCAAATCAGCCAACACTTCCGCTTTGTTCTTGTCACGGACCAGATTTAACTCCAATTCTTTTTGTTTGGTGATGTCCCAATGTATACCTACAGAACCGTGGTCATTTCCCTCATTGTCTATATTGGGAGCGCCGCTGATCAACCACCAACGTGTTTCACCCTTTTTGGTTTTTACTTTTAGTTCGTATGCCCCAGCGTAACCTTCTTGCCTTCGGTGGTTGATTTCATCCATCATTGCGCGGTTGTCATCATCCAACAACAATGCGCTTGGGTCTCTGCCCAACAATTCACTGAGGGTATAGCCACTCATTCTGCTGAAACTGGGATTGGCTTTTTTGATCAATCCGTCTTCACCAACTTCTAAAAGTCCCAGATGAAAGTGATCCAATATTCGATTGAATTTCCTTTCTTGAATATTCAATTGGTTGTCTAAATCGGCTTGAGAAGGATGATGTTCAAAAACAAAAACCCGATATCTCAAATCGTCACTGGAGACAAAATAACTGTCGATTGTACATTTTCTGGCTTCGCCGCAGGACAGGGGTTGTCTGATTAAAACTTCATTTCCCAATTGTACTTTTTTGTACAAAGCGATGAGTTCGTTCGGCTCAGCACTTCCCGATAATACTACGTCGACATCATTTAAAAAAATGTCTGATGTTTTCTCAAAAATGGGTAGTTGTGGATAGCCTTCATTTTGGTAATGCAAAACATGGCCATCTTCTGATACTATGAGACAAGCAAAGTTGTCGATGTTGTTGAGAAGTTGACGTTGAAGGGGCAAGAATGAAACAAAGATTTGATCATGAAGTATTTTGTAGACGGCTTGGTAAGGTTCTCCATCAATTCTACAATCTACTTCACCGAGTTGGCTTTCAAGCCAAAGGGGCAAATGAAAATCTAACCAATGACCTACGGTGGAATTGTCTACAACGAGGTTGTCAAAAGCAATACTTTTTATATCATGAGAAATGCCAACCTTGATAAAATAAGGTTGGCAAAAACCATGGGGGGTATTTAATTTAAACGCCTTCAACAATCAAATCATTTCTATAAAAATACACCAAAAAGGAACAGGACACTCGTTTATTTTATGAGGACAGTCAGTTCTTCAGCCAAAGGCGAAACTTTGGATGGGAAGTGCTTTAACCATTGCCCTTCTGGGGAAATCAGAATTTTATTGAAATTCCAAGAGATTTCTGCATCAGATACACCATTTAATTGTTTGGACGTCAACCATTGGTAAATGGGGTGCTGGTTTTTACCCTTGACATCAATTTTTTCTGTAATGGGGAATGTAACGCCGTAATTTTTGGAGCAGAAGGAGGCGATTTCTTCAGCATTGCCGGGTTCTTGTCCCAAAAATTGATTGCAAGGAAAACCAATGATGACCAATTTGTCAGACATTTTTTCGTACAAATCTTGCAATTCTGCATACTGAGGGGTGTACCCACATTTTGACGCCACATTTACACACAGGATGTATTTTCCTTTGTATTGGGACAAGTCCAAAGCCTCGTTTTCCAAACTTTTAATTGGAATGGAATAGAAGGGGATAACTTCTTGAGCAATCATATTTTCTGGTTTTTGCCAGCGACTGCGAAATCCGAAGAGGATTGCAAGTGCAGCCACAGCCACAAGTAATAGTAATATTTTCATAAAAATGAAAACCATTTGGGTTGAGTAATGTTCAATGAATGATTCTTTTTTTTATCATCACGGCTGGATTTCCTTGCCATATCTCGTAGGCTGGGATGGTATGATGAACAACGGATCCTGCCGCAATGACGGCGTGATTTTCAATTTGGGCGCCAGGCAATAGGGTTGATTTGGCTCCAATCCAGGCCCCATCGGCAATTTGAATGGGGTGAAGGGTTAGATCAAAACTTTCGTTGTCCCAGCGATGATTCCCTGTTATTAAGGTTACGCCTTGCGATAGACATACGTTGGATCCAATATCAACCTGGGTTAAATTATCGATCCAAGTATTTTCTCCAATCCAGGTGTTGTTTCCAATGGACAATAGCCAGGGATGTTTGATGTTTACTCCAGGGCGAATAACGCAACCCTTGCCTACATGGGCACCAAATATTTTCAAACCCATGACTCTAATGAATGAGAAAGGGTGGGAAGATTTTAGAAGGAGTGCATTGGCTAAAAACCAAAGAGATCTTTTCAAAAATGATCCAGGTTGGTATTCTGGATTGCGAAACTTGGAAAGATCTACCTTTTTCATGATAGGAACCCCTGATCAATCATTTCATGTCGGAGTTTTTCACTGGTGGTGTGAGAAACAGGCACCAAGGGCAATCTCAAGTAATGCTCACAGATATTCAATTGATCCAATACTTCTTTAATTCCTGCCGGATTGCCTTCAGTGAATAGCAAATGGATGATGTCCAACAAACGGTAATGAATGGCGCGTGCTTGATCCATTTCATTGTTTAAAGCGTGGTGGACCATTTCTGAAAATTCTTTGGGAAATGCATTTCCGACAACCGAAATGACGCCATCGGCACCACTGGCAATCAAAGGCAATGTTAGGGCGTCGTCTCCGCTGATGACCATAAACTCTTTGGGAGTTTGTTGAATAACCGCCATGACTTGCTCCACATTTCCTGAGGCTTCCTTGATTCCAATCACGTTGCGACAGTCAAAAGCAATTCTACTTACCGTGTCTGGCAATAGATTGACTCCCGTTCTACCGGGAACATTGTACAATATGATGGGCAATTTGCTGCTTTCAGAAAGCGCTTTGTAATGCTCGTATAAACCGTTTTGTGTGGGCTTGTTGTAATAAGGAGTGACGGATAAAATGGCTGAGATGCCATGGGTTTCCAAACGACTAAGCTGAGCGGCTATGTCTTGGGTATTGTTTCCTCCAATTCCAAGGACAATGGGTTTTCGTCCGTTGTTACAAGCCATCACAGTATCCAAAACCAATTTTCGTTCTTCTTTATTCAGTGTGACAGATTCCCCAGTGGTGCCCATCACCACCAAATAATCCGCTCCTCCTGTAACCAGGTGGTCTGTCAATTTTTTTAACGCTGGAACATCAACTTCTCCTGCCTTTGTAAACGGAGTGATCATCGCCACTCCCAATCCTTTCAATTCATTCATTTCAACGCGCTATTTCCTAAGTAAATTTTTAATTGCTGTAGGTAGTTTTCAAAAACCACCGGTGGCTTGAGAATCAACATGAAGTCAGCAAATTTTTCTGATCCTGAAGCCTGTAATCCAATTTTCATTTTGGCCTTGCTTTCTTTGAATAAATAAAGCAGCGGCAACACATTTCCATCGGACAAATCAATCAACATGTCAAACTCTTCATTGCGAAATGCAGTAACCCGACTGATGGGTCTTCTGTGCCAATTGAGATCGTCTTGGGTGAAGTATCCAAATTCCAACTTTTGAGATTGCCAAATGGGTAACATCTTTTCTTTGACCGGCACATAACCCAAAGCACGGATATTTTTCACTTCATGCTTTTCTTTGAGTTCCTTGGCAAAAGCCCTGATCTTATTGTACAATCTCTCATCGTCATCCTGGTATAGAATGCCGATGCTTTTGGCGGTATCGAAATTGAACGCATGTTTAATACGCACAGGCTCAGAGATTTTCTTGAGCATTTGAAATCCCGCTTTCTGCTTTACCTGTTGTACAATTTTCATCCGAACAAAAATAACCAAGAAAAATAATTTTTGATTCTTTACATTAGCAAAACTCAAAATAATATTTAGAATGACACAAAATTCCAAAGGATTGTCTCTGTTTGCCTTGATCATGATTGCAATTGGTAGTACGATTGGTTCGGGGGTTTTTAAAACTCCAACGGACATTGCTCAGGCGGTACCGGATGTTTTTTCGATGAGTGTTTTGTGGATTTTGGGCGGTGTGGTTTCCATGGTGGGGGCACTGGTATTTGCTGAATTGGGTACCAAAATCACGCAAGCAGGTGGGGTATATTCTTATTTGAGAGAGACCATAGGGGAATTGCCTGCTTTTCTGTATGGTTGGTGTCTTTTAACCGTGGTTAGTTCGGGGACCATTGCGGCTTTGATTGTGGTGTTTGCAGATTACATGCAAAAATTCTTGGGCTATTCAGATCAGTTGATTCCGCTGGTGGCGGCGATTGCGATTGTCGTTTTGACCTTATTCAATGCCTTTTCCTTGAAGGGGTCTGAGTGGTTTGCCAATATCGCAACGATATTAAAGATGATCGGCATTTTTGGCGTGATTATCATTTTGCTTTTCATGGACCAATCAGCTACGGGCAATGACGCATTGGTGGGTATGGCTTCACAATCGGAATTCAATTGGGCCAAAGCTTTTGTTGGAGTTTTGTGGTCATACACGGGATGGCATTATGCCAGCTTTGTGAGTGGTGATGCCAAAAATCCCAAGCGCGATGTGCCCATGGCGATGATCATCGGTACATTGACTGTTACGTTGATTTATGTATTGTGCAACTTGGGTTACACCCATGTAATGTCCATTACTGAAATTCAAAATACCAAGACATTGGCAGCCGATGCGATGGAGCGGGTGTGGGTAGGGTCTGGTTTTTGGGTTTCTATTTTGATTGCACTATCGGTTTTTGGTTGTGCAGGGTTGTATATTTTGGCCACGCCCCGAATCATTCAGCAGATGTCCAAGGAAGGGGTGTTCTTTAAAACTTTTGCGACAGCACATCCCCAATTTGGGGTTCCGTTGAACGCGATCATAATGCAATCCGTTTGGGCGATTGTTTTGGTATTTGTTTGGGGGAAATTTGAGGCTTTGTATACCTACGTTACCATCACTGAATGGTTCTTTTTGTTGTTAACTGCGTTGGGTTTTGTGATTTATGTTTTGGGACGAAAAAAGGAAGGGCTTTCTCTTCGGACGGTGATTTTTATTGTGTTGTCATTTGCATTTTCTGCGGTAGTAACGTGGTTTATCGTGGCCAATGCCCAATCAGATAACCCCGCAGTTTATTACGGGTTATTGGTTATTCCCATTGGAGCAGTGGTCTATTTTGTCATGAAGTCCAGTTCTAAAAAGTAAATGGAATAATCGCTTATATTCGCTGACAAAGTTCAGTGAAATGAGAAAAATCTATCGTATAGGTCTGGGAGTTGGAATATTCCTGGGTCTGGGTCTATTTGGAAATTCTGCCGTTGCGCAGTCACAAAAAAAAGGTCTCTTTGGTAAAAAGAAACAAACCGCGGCGGCGGCGCCAGCCAAGAAGGAAGAGGACAAGTACGCAGACATCCTCAAAAAGTGCAAGAAGATTGAGGGGTTATTTAATTTGTACCGCGATACTACTTCAGGCAAAGTATACATGGAGATTAGTAAAGCTCAATTGGGACAAGAGTTTATCTACTTCAGTCATATTGTGGATGCGCCTGTTGAAACGGGTTATCATAGAGGTTCATTTGGAGACAGTAAAATTATTCAAGTGGAAAAGTGGTATGATAAGATTGCTTTTGTTCACCAAAACACCCATTTTTATTACGACCCCAATAGTCCGCTGAGCAAGGCTGCCGATGCCAATATCAATGATCCGATTTTGGCTACAGAAAAAATTGAGGCAACAAGCAAAGATCAAAGCAAGTATTTGATTGATGGCGATGCTTTGTTTTTAACGGAGAAAATGCAATTGGTTAAGTATCCTTCTCAACCGGGTCAACCTTCGGCTTTGGGAAGTTTGTCTTCCAATAAAACCCATATTCTTCAAATCAATTCTTATCCTGAGAATACGGAGATTAAAGTAGAGTATGTTTATGAAAATAGCAGTCCTCAAGTGGGTTCGGCTGCGCTGGAGGATGCCCGAAACGTATCGATACAATACCAGCACTCATGGCTTAGCCTTCCAGCTCCTGGGTATCAGCCCAGAAAAGACGATCCACGAGTTGGATACTTTTCAACTCAGATCGATGACATGACGACCTATGAGACCATCAACTATCGGGACGTTATCCATCGTTGGAGATTGGAAAAGAAAAATCCTGAGTTGGCTTTATCTGAGCCGGTTAAACCGATTACTTTTTGGATTGAGAATACAACGCCTTATGAATGGAGACCGCTCATCAAAGAGGCTTGTGAACGCTGGAATATCGCCTTTGAAAAGGCAGGTTTTAAAAACGCTGTGGTTTGTTTAGAACAACCCGAGGACGCGACATGGGATGCCGGTGACATTCGCTACAATGTATTGCGTTGGTCTTCTACACCGGAGCCACCTTTTGGAGGATACGGTCCTTCATTTGTTGACCCCAGAACGGGTGAGATTTTGGGTGCCGATATCATGTTGGAGTTTGTGGCGATCATCAACCGAGTAAATGCCGAGAAATTTTTCAAGGGGAATAGTGCCGAAAACGATTTTGGTCCTCAAAATCGAAATCCATTTTTGTGCGCGGCCAATGGAATTACGCAACACCAAATGTCTCTGGGGTCGACGATTGCCGATGCCTTTGGCATGGGCGATGCCATGAAAAAAGAAGTCGCAAGACAGTTGATGTATCGTTTGATTTTACATGAGGTTGGGCATACCTTGGGTCTGACCCACAACATGAGGGCAAGCACGCTTCAGAAGTATGAGGATATTAAAAATGTAGAGAAGGTTAAAAAGGAAGGGTTGGCCAATAGTATCATGGAGTATCCTGCATTTAATTACCAGTTGAATGAGAAGGACCAAGCAGGATATTGTGATGAGTTTGTTGGGCCTTATGATTGGTGGGTGATTGAATATGGTTATTCTCCGGCATTGACAGATCCGACAGCCGAGGCAGAGCGCTTAAAGAAAATTACGGACCGAAGTGTAGAGCATCAGTTGGCCTATGGTAATGACGCCGATGATATGCGATCTCCAGGAAGAGGAATCGACCCTGATGTCAATATTTATGATTTAACTTCAGATCCTGTTGCTTATGCTGTTGACCGTTGTGTGATGGTAAATGCTTTGGTTCCCAAGTTGAAAGACAAATTGGTGCAAGACAATGAAAGCTATCAAGAAATGATTCAGGCTTTTAACACCGTTACCAACGAATACAGTATTCAGTTGGGTATCATGACACGACAAATGGCAGGGGTGCACTACAATCGAGCATTTAAAGGACAAAACACACAGGCGTTGCCATTGACTCCCGTTTCATTGGAGAAACAAAAAGCGGCGATGAAAGCCTTGTCACAATATGCATTTGCACCCAAGGCATTTGATGAGTGGAATTCGGTGTATGCCTATATGTTGGTGCAACGCAGGGGATTCAATCATTTTTCTGAAAACGACGACCCCAACATCCATGCTCGCGTCATGGGGATGCAAAAGGGTGCTTTGTCGCATTTGCTTCACCCCAATGTTTTATTGCGATTTACGGACGCTTCGCTATACGGAAATGCGTACAAGTTGGATGCTTATATGAACGATTTATCCCAAGCCATATTTGCCGAGGACCTGAAAGGTAGCGTGAATACATTCCGTCAAAATTTGCAAATGGAATATGTGAATCGTTTGATCAAAGCCTTGGATCCCAAAAATGGTTATGATTATGTTTCCAGAGGAATGGTGGTTTATTCGTTGAATCAAATTGATTCATGGATGAAGGCCAATCCAGGTACTGATGTGTTGACCCAGGCGCATCGTGCCCAAATTCGTTTGGCCATTGAGATGTCCAGAAACAACTAATACGATCCAAACAAAATAAGAAGGGCTGCATCTGCAGCCCTTTTTTTATTTCTTCTCATACACCCGAATGTGGTACCAATATTTGTTCAAAGTTAAAAACGGCTTGTCCGGTTCAACCACCATGACCAATTGAAAAGTAGAATCTTTTTCAAGTTGCTCTTTGAATACCTGTTCTTCATTGGGACCAAAGTGTCCGTCCCAGATAATCAAGTCTCCTTTCTGTGCTTTGTGCCAATTGTGTAAACGATCATTGATGTGGGTGTCAAAAGGGTCGATGTCCAAAAGCAGATTGATGTAAGGATGGGCAGTAAAGGTTTTTTTTCCTTCCATCTCATAAGTAGATACCAATTGGCTGTATAATTTTCTGTTCACCTTTTCTTCAGATCCCATGTTGGGGAATACCCTGATTTCTTGAAAAGAAAAAAGTCGCATAATGAAGGGGGCTGCGATAACCAAAATGATGAATGTGGTTTTCATTTTGGTGTTGGCAAATCTGCTTTTTGTAGCTTCCAATCTTTCCCAACCCATGACCGCCAGAATGGCGAAGGGAACCGCAATAACCATCATGACCCGTATTAGTCCCAACGATGCCCACATGCCCAACCACCACAAAACAGTATGGGCCATGAAATACCCCCAAAAGCTGCCAAGAATAAGCCAAAATTTAATTTGTGTTTGATTGTCCCAATGGCGGGTTTTGAAAATTTGAGGAACCAAAGAAAAGTTTTTGCCACTTTCAAAAAGCACCAATAAAAAGGGAATCCCAAACATAGGAACAGCCAAAATGAAAAAGTGGAAGAAGCTCCCGCTGCCGTACACCTTGATTCCTGTGTTGATGTATGGATTATTGTCAAAAATCCAAAGGGCTTTTCCGGTTACCCAAAATCCCAGTGTATTAAAAATCAAAGTCCCAATCAGCAGAAAAGGAATTTGTTTCCAGCGATTGGACAATGCAAAGAAAATAATGGCCAATAGTACCATAACGAAACCCTCACTTCGTGCAAACGGCATAAAGCCCAAAATCAATGCCGCAAGGGTCCATTTTTCTTGGGTCGCATAGTACAGAAATAGAATCAAGAATAGCGCACAGATGGGTTCAGTTAATCCGGATTTTGAATTTCCCAAAAGAATGGGGGTGAAGAAGTAAATGAGTGAAACCCAATGGGGACGCTTGATGTTAAAGTGTTGGGCAATTTTAAATGCCAAATGTCCACCCAATAAAATCAAAAACATATTGGCAATATTGACTGCTAAAAATCCCCATTGCGCAATGGGCGAAAACAAAATGGTAAATAAAGGTTTTCCCCATTGGTCCATGAGTAGATTGGGATGACTCCATGAATATTTGGAGATTTGATAGTGGGTGATACTGTCCGCACCACCATTGAATCCTGGACTCAGCCAAATATTGGTTAGGTAAAGTAAAAAGGCAATCAAAAGGATGATTTTGTGATTTTCTTTGGGCGTTGCTGTGCTCATCATACTACAAAAGTAAGGGTAGATAATTTTTGGATTTTCAATCGGGGAAAATAAAAAGTTGATTTCCTGTAAATTCAGAAGAAATAAAAATAACTTTATATCCTAAATCTGGCCTATGAAATTGAGAGTGTTGCCTATTTTGCTTGGGAATATTTTGCTTTTTATCGCATTAAAAAGTAGCGCCCAGTCCTTTTCTTTTCAGCCCAGTCCAACTGGGGCTTACATTTCGGCCCCTCATATATTTCCCAATGGTTCCAACTTGGTTCAAAAAGTGGGCTTGCATTATAGTGCGTGTGAATTAAAATTGAGATCCGCTGCTAAATTGATGGCATTGACTTTTGAAACATCTTCCACCGGAGGACTGAACGCCGGAGCATTGGTGAATGTATACTTGGATAATTCGGATCGATGTGACTTAAGGGCATGGCGTCCATGGCAGCAAGTTGTGGACAGTGCAGATGCTTTTGGTCAAGCGCAAATTGTAATTGTCAATTCAACAACTTTTCGTTTGGTATTGGCTTCGGCGTTATCCAATGCATTTGTATACAAAGGGGCAGGGCTTGATGTTTTTTTTGAAGGCCTGGGGCAAACATCCAATGCCACATTATCTGGTTTTGAAAGTGCGGGAAATATTGGTTTTTGGGGAACCAATCTTCCCATTTATACAATGGATGTTATTCGTCCGGTGATGGGCGGGAATTATACATTAACCACCCAAAATATTGATCCCACTTGTATTCGAACCCATACTTGCTCTGGTCAAAATCAATATTGTCCAGGTGAAAGCGTTTGTTTGTATTTGCAAAAACAAGATGGTTTGTTTACCAATGATGCGGCATTAAATTTTTCATGGGAGCGAACCTCTACGCCGTGCATTTCTTCTTCTTGGTTGTCCATTCCTGCTTCCAACTCTGCCAGCTTTTCATTTAATGCTCCCGTTGTATCTGGTGTGTATTACTACCGATGTAAAATTTCTGATGGGGCAAATATTTTTTATTCTTCTTTATCTGGAACATGCGGTGTAGCGGGATGCAACGATTATTTTTTCATTACTGTTGCTCCAGTAGTAACCAACTTGGGATGTTATGATGCACCGGATTCTGAATCACTGCCTTTGGGAGCTCGCATTTCAGAGGTAGAAATGAAAGTCAATGGCGCTTTGCTTCTTAAATCCAATACGAATTATATCAATGGAATTTGTACCAACAACTCGGATGTGTATTCCGTAGTGTCTCGTCCCAATGCTACATTTCCTTTGACTTCTTTGGTTGAGACTCCTATCGTGAGTGCAACGCAATCGTGGCTTGATTTCTCGGATGCGCTTTTGAATCAGGGGTTGCCTGAGGTGCATCCTGGCGATTTAGTTAGTTTTAAAGTTCGCATGAGCAATTGTGACAAGCCGATGCTTTATAATCACTTGGTGAGATTGGAATTTGATTGGGACAACAACCAAACCTTTGAAACGATTTATAATTTCAATTTCGCAGAGGCCTTTCCATTATTGAGTTATTACCAGGGAGTGGAAGAATCGCTATTACTTAATCCTCTAGATGCAGATTCTGTGGTATATCTTAAGAATTTCATAGTTCCTTGTGATATCGTTTGTGGCCCAGCCGTGGTGTCCAAATTTAGGGTTTCCCTTAAACGTTTGCCCACTGGATGGGGCGATGCGGAAGACTATGCCATTAAATCGCTTTGCAATGACGTATCCATCAATTACACGGGTAGTACCACCATATGTTTGGGTGACTCGAAATTGTTGGGTGTTGGATCAGGAAGCAGTTTTCAATGGAACAAAAACGGGGTGCCTATAACGGGTGCTACTGGCAATAGCTACTTGGCGAGTCAAAGTGGAACATATACTGTAACTGTAGATATTGGAGGTTGTTTGTACACCTCGTCACCTGTGGTGATTATTGTTGAAAGTCCATCGGTGAGTGCGGGGTCTGATTTTACCAAGTCGTGTATTTCCAATACAACTGGTGCAAATGTGGGCGAAGCGAGCGTCGCTGGGTATGCTTATGCCTGGTCTCCAAGTACTGGCTTGAGTTCGTCATTGGTTTCCAATCCACTGGCCAATCCTTCAAGTTCAACCACGTACACGGTTACCAAAACCAATACCACAACAGGTTGTAGCGCAACGGATCAGGTGGTGGTTGCAGTCGATAATGCTTTACCATTGGTTAATGCGGGATTGGATCTCAATGTTTGTAGTGGTGATTTTGTCACGCTCAATGGCAGCGGGGCCAACACTTATTCATGGAACAATGGAGTTACAGACGGTATCTCTTTTCAACCCTTAGCAACAGGTTATTTTGTTGTTCAAGGAACCAATAGCAATGGATGTTCCTCCAAAGACTCTTTGCTTATTCAAGTTCAAACACCGGTGATCTATTTCTTGGATGCGGATGGAGATGGTTTTGGTGACACCCCTTTCTCGTCTTGTTTAAATCCAGGTGCGGGTTATGTATTATTGAATGGGGATTGCAATGATACCCAAGCCAATATTCATCCAGGCCTAACCGAATTGTGCAATGGGTGGGATGACAATTGCAATGGGGTAGTGGATGAAGGGTGTGGGGTGGCGGGCATTGCATTGCTCAATGCCCAACTTACTTCGACACCCCAGTTTGGTATGCCTGGAACCAATTACATCCACAATGTGAACATGGCATTGGCTTCAGATTATCCTGAAAGTAGTAGTGGTGTTTATGAGAAATGGTTTAAGTTTCAAGCGCTGTCTAATGCCATGCGTATCGAGGTTGTGGGAGCTTCAACTTCCGATGACAATTCGATTCGTGTATTTGCCGATCCTGGAATTTCTTATGTTACTCCGTTGTCTTATTTGACACAAGAGAACGACGTGAATTTGAGCTCCATTGGGGTGTTGGATCAAGGAAATGAGATTTTGCTAACGGATCAGTTGATCCAGGGAAACTGGTATTATGCCTGCATTACGACCGTTGCTGGAACGCCTGGAAACATTGTGGTAAAGTTCAACGCGCTCCTTCCCAGTACTTGTGATGTGATGCCATTCACGGCATATACGGGTGTTTATTCCAATGTTTGTCAAACCTTTAAATGCCAATACAGAACCCAAGCCAGACGCGCGATCATTCATCGCTGGATTGGGGCAAGTCAAGTGGGTTTGCCTTTATTGTCTTACACGATTCCCGCTCCAACCTCTTTGATTACTACCTGTCAATTGGCCAAGATTGTGCCTGCCAACATGAGCGGTTCTTCTCAAACCATTTATATATCTGCTGATCTAGAATATGACTTGTTGGATGCGGCAGGAAACATGAATATTCTTTTCGCTATTCAACCTTCCAATTGCAGTTTTCAGTTGAGCAGTGAGCCAACTTCCAATGTTCGTTCGACAGATGAATGTCCAGTATACAAAAGTGCTGCGTCATCGGTGGCGACGGATCGATCGGTATGTGGTGCCATGCAGTACCAATGGGAGTATACGATGGTTTATCCATCTCCTGCGTTGCCTGTCTCAGTCAATGGCTCTTTGAATTCACGCATTCTGACCTTGGCCGCCGTCCCCGGCATGGTGAATGGACAGCGTTACGATGTCAGGATTCGCAGTTTGTATTCCGATGCCTTGACCTACACTGCATGGACCCCTTCACCGGATTGTATCAGAACATTGGGAGCGGCGGGCATGTCTCCTCTCAATGACGCGTCACAGGGAATGGCCGTGTTATCCAACATCGCCCTATTTCCAAATCCAACGCGAATGAATCAAATAGCGCAATTGCAATGGGTTGATGTTCCGATTTTGGAGGTAGTAATTCTCAATGCAATGGGACAACAGGTCCACCATGCGTATGTATCTGACTCAGAAAATAGACAATTGACGTTGAGCGCAACGCTGCCTGCGGGATTGTATCAGGTTCTTTTACGATCGGCGGATGTGGTCTATTCTACTCCTTGGCTTATCGAATAGAAAAGTGGATTATTTTTGCGCCATGCTTCAAATCACCCAAGACCTTGAACTGGCTGCGAAAGAGCTCCGAAATGGCGGGGTGATTGGATTGCCCACAGAAACCGTTTATGGATTGGCGGGCAATGCATGGGACGCCCGAGCGGTGTCTAAGATTTTTGAAGTGAAGAACAGGCCATTTTTTGACCCACTCATTGTCCATGTGGAGAGCGGCGAGCAACTGCATGCTTGTACAACCCACATTCCAACAGCTCTGTCCCGTTTGATGGACGCCTTTTGGCCTGGACCATTAACGGTGCTGTTGCCCAAGTCTGACCTTGTTCCTGATTTGGTGACTTCAGGTTTGCCAGAAGTTGCAGTGCGTATGCCTGCGCATCCCATGGCAAAGGCCTTGCTTGCGCAACTGCCCTTTCCATTGGCCGCTCCCAGTGCCAATCCTTTTGGATATGTCAGCCCAACAACCGCGCAACATGTGGCGGATCAATTGGGGAATCAATTGAATGTGATTCTCGATGGAGGTCCCTGTGAAGTGGGCATTGAATCCACTATTGTAGGATGGAACCATGAAACCGCCCAAGTGGTGGTGTATCGCTTAGGCGGAATTTCAGTAGAGGACATTGAGCGAGTATGGGGAGGACCTGTGGAGATTAAAATGAGCTCAAGTCGTCCAGCTGCTCCAGGCATGTTGGATCAACACTATTCACCCAAGAAACCGCTGTATTTGGTCCAAGATCAAAATCAGATTCCAACACAAGCGGGATTGTATGGGGTTTTAAGTTTTAACCAAAGATTGAAGGGACCCGTGTCTTTTGAATTGTCCCCATCAGGCGATATGATCGAAGCCGCAAGTCGGTTGTTTGCAGGTTTGCGGTATTTGGATAGTCAACCGGTGCACGCACTCTATCTTCAGCTGGTGCCCGAAGAAGGTTTGGGAAGAGCCATCAACGATAGAATTCGTAGAGCGGTTATTAAATCTTCCATTCATTGAGCGTAACCGCTTATTTTCGCGCCACCAATGAATCTCAGTCATAAAATAGATAAGCGACTTTTTCATGTCATCAGCCAAGCTGCTGAAGAAATGGGAATCGAAGTATATGCTGTTGGTGGTATGGTTCGGGATTTGATTTTGGGCAGAATCAACAAGGATTTGGATTTTGTTTGTGTGGGAGACGGTTTGCAATTGGCCAAGCGATGTGCGGAGATTCTTCAAGTAAAAAAAGTGGCGTATTACAAAAATTATGGCACCGCTGCTTTTCATTATCGCGGCAATGATGTTGAATTTGTAGGAGCCAGAAAGGAGAGCTATCGGGTAGAATCAAGAAATCCAATTGTTACCCCAGGGAGTTTAAAGGATGATCAACTGCGCAGAGATTTTACGATCAATGCGATGGCCATTTCCTTGCAACAGTTGACTTTTGGTGAGGTGATGGATCCTTTCAACGGCATTCAGGATTTAAACGATAAAAGAATTCAAACGCCTACCAATCCAGACATTACCTTCAGCGATGACCCTTTGCGTATGCTGAGGGCCATTCGATTTGCTACCCAATTAAAGTTTGAAATTACAGAGGAATGTTTGACTGCCATTCAAAGAAATGCAGAACGCTTGAAGATCATCAGTCAGGAGCGCATCACCACAGAGCTCAATAAAATTATCCTTTCATCACAACCGAGCATTGGTTTCAAGTTGTTATATGATACCCAGTTGTTGCATCAGTTTTTTCCAGAGATGGTGGCGTTGCAAGGTGTTTCAAAGCGTGATGGAATAACACACAAGGATAATTTTTATCATACTTTGGAGGTGTTGGATAACGTGGCCGAGCAGTCTCAGGACTTGTGGTTGAGGTGGTCGGCGATTATGCATGACATAGCCAAGCCTCCAACCAAAAGATTTGATAAAAATGTTGGGTGGACTTTTCATGGGCACGAAGATTTGGGAGCGCGTATGGTTCCTAAAATTTTTGAAAGGTTGAAACTGCCTTTGGATTCTTCCATGAAGTTTGTGCAAAAATTGGTGCAGCTGCATCTTCGTCCCATTGCGCTCACCAAAAGTGAGATCAGTGATTCGGCTTTGCGAAGGTTGTTGTTTGATGCGGGCGATGATATTGATTCTTTGATGATCTTGTGCAAGGCAGACATCACCTCGAAAAATGAACTGAAGGTTAAAAAGTATCTCAAGAATTACGAGCATGTGGTTGTCAAACTGCAGGCATTGGAAGAAAAGGATCGTATTCGAAATTTCCAGCCGCCAGTTTCTGGAGAAACCATCATGAAAACTTTTGGTATTGGCCCATGTGCGCAAGTGGGGATGATTAAAAATGCCATCAAAGATGCTATTTTGGATGGTGAAATTCAAAACAACGAAGTCGAAGCCATGGCTTTCATGTTCCGCAAAGCCCAAGAATTGGGCATGAATCAGGCCTAAATTTTAATGAGCTTATCCCTGGAGATAAGCGTTTTGAAATTGCCAATAACGACGGTGATTCCTTTGTCTTCTATTTTGGTTACCATCCCTACTTGCTTGGTTTGCTTAATGCGCACCAAGTCTGCAATGGTCAAAGGTTCATTGTCTTTGGATTCAACTTCTTTTATCTCCTGCTTTTGTTTTTTAATCTTCTCTTTTTTCTTGAGGGTTTCCAATTTGTTGTGTTCCATCAAAACAAATTTCTTCATCTCCTCCCAAAGCTCGTTGTTCTTGCCTTTTCCTTTAACGGATTGAACAAACTGCTTCATTTTTTTTCCAAGATTGATGTCTACTTGATCTTTTTCCCAAGCCGCATTTTTTTTGGTGATTTGCTGCTCCAGTTGTTCACTCTTTTTGGTGTATTGTTCAATCTTGGCCTCGGCCTGGGCTACTTTCTTCTCGCCCTCTTCTCTTTGTTTGGCCCATTGCTGCTTTTCCTTTTCCAAGTCCAATAGCAGTTGATCCCATTTTAGTTTTTGCGAATTGATTTTTTTCTTGGCTCGATTCAAAAGTGCATTGTCAATGCCATTGGCTTGGGCCACTTCAAATGTGAAGGAGGAACCAGCTTTCCCTGAAATCAATTGGTATTTGGGAAGCAATGCTTCGGCATCAAATTGCATATGGCCATTGATGGCATTGGGCATGGACTCTGCTCTGAGTTTGATATTGGAGTAGTGGGTAGTGATTACGCCAATGGCTTTTTTGTGGTACAATTCTTCAAAAAACACTTCTGCCAATGCCCCTCCCAAATCTGGGTCAGAACCCGTCCCAAATTCATCCAACAATACCAGTGATCTTCTGTTGGAGACTTCTAGGAAATATTTCATTCGCTTTAAGCGATAGCTATAAGTGGACAGTTGATTTTCGATGCTTTGATGATCGCCAATGTCGGTGAGGAAAGAATGAAAAATCCCCAATGCTGATCCGCTTTTCAGCGGTACGGGAATCGCGCACTGAAACATCACCTGAATGAGTCCAATCATTTTCATGGTGACAGATTTCCCGCCGGCGTTGGGACCACTGATCACCAATATCCGTTGCTCAGTATTCAATTGCACATCTTGTCCAAAGGTTGTCTTTTTGGCTTCTTGGTGTTGCAAATACAACAAAGGATGAACCCCTTGTTTGATTACCACGCCAGGTTGATCGAGTAGCGTAGGCAAGATCCCATTGAATAAATTACCCAGTCTGGCCTTGGCACGTAAAAAGTCAAAGTGTATCATCATTTTCAACGATGCCGTTAAAAAGGGTTGGTACCCTCTAATGGCTTGGGTCAGTTGAAATAATATTTTTCTAATCTCCCTTTTTTCCTCTTCTTTTAAAATTTCCAGTTCGTTGTTTAAGGGAATATTGATGCTGGGCTCAATGAAGGTGATGGAACCCGTTTTGCTGCTTCCGGTTATGATTCCAGGTACATTTTTCTTGTAGCTGGAGACGACAGCCAATACCTTTCTTTCATTCTGATACCCTTCTTCCGTAGCGGAGATGTATCCTTTGGATTGCATTTCACGAAGTACCTTTTGAAAGTTTTTGGTGATTTGTCTACGGACCGATTGCATCGATTCTCGGATGCTTTTGAGCACCGGAGAGGCGTCATCGCGTACTTGCCACTGGGGGTTGAATACCTTCTGTATGGTGGGGATGAGTTCTTTTTGATGGGCAACATCTTTGAAATGGACATTCAGAAATTGCCAATTGTCTCCCAAAAGCGATTGTATTTTAATCCAATCGTGTGTAATCTCGGTATTGGCTACGATCTGCTGGAAATCGGTTTCAGAAAGCACAGAATCACGAAGCGATAACATTTTAAGTACCCGATGAATTTCTATGAATTCCCCACTGGGCAGGTTTCCGCCACTTTTGTATAGTCCATAAAACTCTTCCATCTCACCCAATGCGACCTTCAATTGTCCCCCATGATCAACAGGCATAAGGACACTACACCGCTGTATGGCCGTGGGCTGGTAGCACAAACTTTGAAGCAATTGCAAAATTTCTGGCCATTGTAAATCGTTCTGGGATGCAGTGTCAAAAAGCATGTTTCAAAACTACTATATTCTCACGTTAAACTGTTTAAAAGATTAGGGTTTGAAGGTAAAACGACCTCAAAAAATCTTCATTTTCGGAATATGAAAAGGTGGGTACTAAAATTTATTCGAAACAAATTTGTCTTGGCATTTTTATTGAACTTCATTTATATCATGTTCATCCACAATATCAATCTGGTTTATATCATTCGTTCTAAAATGGAGACGGAGCGATTGGGGCAGGAGATTGAGTTGATGAAAGAAAAGAATGTACAAGTGCAGCAAGATTTGGTTGAAATATCAACGAACAAGAAAACGTTGGAGAAATATGCCAGAGAGGAGTTTTATATGAAGAGAGACCACGAAGACGTTTATGTCATCAAATCGAAATTGAATCAAAAGCAATGAATATGAAATTGTATATCCAACGTTGGTTTGCCGCGTGTTTGGTCATGTTTGCACTGGGCTGCACGGTTCAGTCTCACGCACAACCCAAGCCAACCTATACCATAACAGATCGAAAAGCGATCAAGAAGTATGAAGACGCTACCGACGCATACCGCGCGCGCGATGACCAAGGTGCCATGCAAATATTGTCGGAACTGGTAGCCAAATATCCAGATTTTGCTGAAGCACAATTCCTTTTGGCGCAGGTCTATCTGGACAAAGGACAGATGGCTCAAGCAATGCCGCTATTGGAAAAAGGAGTGGCTTTGCATCCTGAGATTTTCCCTGAAGCATGGCTGATTTTGGCTGAGGGATACATGAGTGAAGCGGATTATAAGAAATCCGAAATGGCCATTTCCAAATTTATGCCTTATCCCAAACATGATGTTTTAACAGAGAAGAAAGCAAATTTAATTTTGGCGAGTTGTGTTTTTGCACAAAAAGCAATGAAATATCCAGTTCCATTTGAACCAGAAAGTTTGGGTGATGGAGTCAATACGGAATTTGATGAATACTATCCTTGTTTAACCGCCGACGAGTCCGCATTATTGTTTACTCGTTTGATACCGGATGATAGGTCAAGCGCAGGAAAACAAGAGGATTTCTTTATCAGTCGAAAGGATAAGACTAATGTCTATTCTCCCGCTCAGCCGATTATCAGTATCAATACGGCCATGAATGAAGGAGCTCCTTCTTTGAGCGCGGATGGAAATACTTTGATTTTTACGGCATGTGAGACGGCAGATGGAAATTGGGGAGAAGGTAGAAATGGTGTGGGAAGTTGTGATTTGTTCTTCTCGATGCGTGTAGGCAATGATTGGGAGCCTGGGAAGAATATGGGGAATTTGGTGAATTCAGGGGCTTGGGAATCTCAACCCTCTTATGCCGCAGATGGCAAAACAATGTACTTTGTTCGTGGAAAGACCACCTACCAAGGCGTGCAATCTCAGGATATCTATTATTCTTATTTGCGGGAGTCTGGTGAATGGAGTAAGCCGGAAAAGGTCCGTGGAATGGTCAACACAGACTTTCAGGAGGAGAGTGTTATGATTCACCCCGATGGAAGCACTTTGTATTTTAGTTCCAATGGCCATCCGGGTATGGGCGGCATGGATATTTTCGTTAGTAGAAGAGAAGTGGATGGAAGCTGGGGAAAACCCATCAATTTGGGATATCCCATCAACACCTCAAAAGATGAAAATTCCTTTCACGTAACTACAGAAGGGCAATATGCGCTGTTTGCCTCGGATAGACCCGGTGGCAAGGGAGGATTGGATTTGTACCGTTTTAAACTTCCTGAATTTGCCCGACCCATGCGTGTGAGCTATGTCGAGGGAGTGGTTTCCGATAAAGTGAGCTACAAGAAATTGGAAGCCAAATTGGAATTAATCGACATGGAGACGGGCAAGGTTGTGGCCAATACCTATTCCAATGCGGGCAATGGCGAGTTCTTATTGTGTTTGCCCCCTGGTAAGGATTACGTGATGAATGTATCCAAGGATGGATATTTGTTTTACTCGGATCGTTTTACTTTGACGAGTGAAGTACAAACCAAACCCGTGCGATTACTTGTGCCTTTGCAAAAGCTAAAGGTGGGAACCAAAATCGCGATCTCCAATACCACTGCCAATGGAATGAAGAATGTGTTTTTCGATACCAATAGTGATGTCTTGAAAAAGGAGAGTTATGCGGAATTGAATAAGTTGGTGGATTTATTGGTTAAAAATCCGGAACGTAAAATAGAAGTGGGTGGACACACGGATGATGTTGGGGATGATGCTGCCAACATGTTGTTGTCTCAAAAACGCGCGGAGTCTGTGAAGCAATATTTGGTGAAATCTGGCGTGGCTGAAGGTCGCGTGGTTGCTAAAGGATACGGTGAAACACAGCCGCAGTTTCCCAACGATGGCGAGGCGAACAGAGCCAAAAATAGAAGGACAGAATTTATCATCATTGAATAAAAAAAAAGACCGCTGATGAGCGGTCTTTTTTTTATAATCGACTGGCAATGATATCATCCACTACCGATGGATCAAGCAAGGTCGTGGTATCTCCCAAAGAAGAGAGTTCGCCCTCGGCTACTTTTCTTAAAATTCGACGCATGATTTTTCCGGATCTTGTTTTGGGTAATCCGCGGACAAATTGAATTTTATCTGGTTTGGCAATTTTCCCAATGTGTTCGACCACACTTTCTATAATTTCATCTCGCGTGTGGTCATTGCTGTTGTCATGGTCTTCTAAAATAACATAGGCATAAATCCCTTGACCTTTGATGTCGTGGGGATAACCCACCACTGCGCTTTCAATTACCTTTTTGCATTGATTGATGGCATCCTCAATTTCAGCAGTTCCAAATCGGTGACCGCTCACATTGATTACATCATCCACGCGACCCAATAAGCGATACATTCCATCTTCCTCTCTTCTGGCGCCATCGCCTGTAAAGTATAAATGGTCATAAGTGGCAAAGTAATTTACGCGGCATCGCTCGTGATCACCGTAGGTGGTTCTGAGCATCGATGGCCAAGGAAAGGCAATACAAAGATTCCCTTCGACGCCGTTGCCTTGTATTTCTTTGCCTTCTGCATCTACCAAAAGCAATTGAATACCAGGAATGGGAAATCCCGCATAAGAGGGACGCTGTGGATGAATCCCGCCCATGCCAGAAATCAAGACGCCCCCAGTCTCTGTTTGCCAGTATGTATCGACAATGGGACATTTTCCTTTTCCCACATGAGTGTGGTACCAATGCCAAGCTTCTTCGTTTATTGGCTCACCGACAGAGCCCAATAGTTTAAGTGAATGTAAAGAGTAGGAGAGGACATGGTCGACCCCACTGGCCATCAACGATCGTATGGCGGTGGGTGCGGTGTAAAAAATATTGACATTGTGTTTGTCGATGACTTGCCAAAACCTTCCGGCATCGGGAAAGGTGGGTATTCCCTCAAACATCACGGTTGTAGCTCCTTGCAGTAGTGGTCCGTATAATATGTAACTGTGTCCGGTGACCCATCCGATATCTGCGGTACACCAGAATATATCTCCAGGGTTGTATTGAAATACATTGGCAAAAGTATATCCAGCGTAAACCATATAACCGCCACAAGTGTGCACAACCCCTTTGGGTTTTCCGGTACTTCCACTGGTATACAAAATGAACAATTCATCCTCGCTGTTCATGGTTGTTGCAGGACAATCTGAGTCGACAGATTGCACGGCTTCATGGTACCAAATATCACGGTCTGCAATCATGTGTACCGGCCAATTGAGGCGGTTGACGACCAATACTTTTTTTACGCTCGGACATTGTTCTATGGCCTCGTCAACCACGGATTTAACTGGAATTTGTTTGGCTCCGCGATTCAATCCATCTGCAGTCAAAACAAAAGCGCATTGGGCGTCATTGATTCGATCCGCAACGGCGTTGGAACTAAATCCTGCAAACACCACTGAATGTATAGCGCCGATGCGTGCACAAGCCAGTGTAGCAAATGCTAATTCAGGAATCATGGGCAAATAAATGCACACACGATCACCTTTTTGTACGCCCATGTTCTTGAGTACATTGGCCATTATATTCACCTCAGCCAGTAACTCCTTGTAAGTAAAAGAGCGTGAAGCCTCTTTGGGATCGTTGGGCTCCCAAATCAATGCCGTAACATCACCTTGATTTTCAATGTGACGATCCAAACAATTTTCTGTAATGTTCAATTCCCCATTGATGAACCACTGCACTTTGGGTGTTTTAAATTCCCATTCCAAGGTTTTGTCCCAAGGTTTTTTCCAATGAAAAGATTGTGCAATGGAAGACCAAAATCCTTCGGGATCTTTTGTGCTAATGGCCATGGATTGATCATACTCCGCAATGGAGTTTATCTTGAATGGGATGTTTACTTTATTCATAGGGAATTTCTATCCCAACGAATGTAGTTCAACTGCCATTACAATGATTGGCCGTTTTGGTTTTTGAGAAAAAAATGCTGCTCTGCCATTTGTTTCAATGCGGCCAACACTTGGGGGTATTTTTCTTTCATCAAGTCGACATATTCTTCAAAAGTGTCTACTTCCAATGATACAGTGGTTAGGTTTAGATTGGATGCAAGTGCAAATTTTTCTTCGGAAAGAAAAGGATCATCCAAACAATTGATTCCCTTATTAACCCAACCATGGTGTTCAAACACAATTAACTCTTCAGGAATTAACTCTTTTACTTTCCCAAACATACCGTCTCCACTGGGCGTGAGCCAGCGAACATCTCCACCTTTAAATAGGGCCGGTTCGTAGTAATGACCTTCTCCCATTGGGGACATCCATACGCCAAATGTTTCCTTGGACCACATGAGGTTCCAAACCCAATTTTTGGGCGCGTCAATGTCGATGTTGAAGTATAAACGAGTCATCTTTAGCATTGGAAAGCTAACAAAAGCATAGTGAAAAGAATAACGAAAGTCATATTGTCAAAGTTACAAATTCTATCTAATTTGGTGTAACCGAAAACCAATGAAATTTATCTTTACCACTATTCTGTTGCTTCTCTTGTTTGGAGAGGCTCAGAGTCAAGTATCCAATCCACCGATTGTATCCAATGAATACAAAGCGTGGACGACCAGTTCTGAATTGAATCGGTGGCTGCTGCAATTGAGTGATATTTATACCGTTGAAATGAGAATGTACCAAGGCAACAATGAAGTGAATATGCCGGTTGTTGTTATTCCATCGGTTCAAGAAAATCCGCTTACAGTCATGATCATAGCCGAGCAGCATGGTGATGAACCTGCAGGAATGGAAGCTTGCAATCTTTTGATTAGTGAACTTCTGAATGGTGAATTGCCTGCCTGGACAGACAGCATAGAATGGGTCATTATTCCCATGGTGAATGTAGAGGGGAATGACAACCAAACCCGCAATAAATCCAATGGCGCAGATTTGAATTTGGATCATCTTCTTTTGTCTCAGCCTGAAACCCGATTTGTGCACTACATATACAACCGATACATGCCAGAAGTATTTATAGATTTACATGAATATCCATCGGAATCTGCGGGTGAAAATACGGGACTGCAAAAAAGGATACAGCAACAAATCGGTTGTGTGACCAATTTAAATTTGATGGATTCAAAATTGGATGAATTGTCTCATGCCTTCATATTGCCCCACGTTCAGAAGAATTTAGAGAAAGGCAAATTGACATTTTCAGAATTTTGGGAGGGCACAGCCGAGGAAGGGCACAAGCTAAGAAAGAATTCTGTGGATATCAATGATGCAAGACATGGAATGGGAGCCATGGGTAGAAGTTTGAGTTTTGTTGTCGAAGGCTTAAAAGGTACATTTAGAAATGACAATATTTACTTAAGAACACAAGCGCAGTTTAAATGTCTCATTGCATTGGCAGAGGCCTGTCACCTGAAAACGGATGAAATCAAAAAAGTAGTGATGAACAACAGAGACAATGTGAGCCTGCAGCCTTTGTCCAATGTGTCCATCAAAATGGATCATTTTAAAGCCGTTCAGACGGTGCATGTGCCTTTGGTTTTTCCCTATCGAAATTTGCAAACAGGCAAAGACAGTCTGATGGATTTATCGTCGATGGTATTCTCGGAAATAAAAACCATTCAATCCATTGATGCTCCTTTGGGTTATTGGATTTCTAAAAAAGACAAACGTCTGATTGATTGGATACAAGCGCATGAGGCGGGTATTTTCCCTTTTTCTGATGATAAGGGAAAGGCATTTAAATCCAATGAGAGTGAATTTAGGTTGCAATGCATTTCCGCTTTACCGGAATGGAACACGCAATTGGTTGAGGGCATTCCAGCTCCAACCTGGAAACCAGAATGGATTGAAATGAAAGGCGCAACCACCAAAGATTATATTTTTGTTTCCACCCAAACATTGAATGGGTTGCGATGGATTATGGCATTGGAACCAGAAAGTATGTTTGCCTTGGTTAGATACCCTGAATTTGAATACTTGCATCACCAATATCCAATATTGCGTGTAATTTCGCGATGAGCATTTTGCAGCACGATTTGGAATTACAAAGCAAGAAAAAAGAGACACGTTTGGCCTTCATTGACTTGGCAAGATCCATTGCCATAGTCTTGATGTTAGAGGGTCATATCACGGGAGAATTGCTTTCTGCGGCATACCGTGCGGAGAATGGATGGTTTTACCAGTTATGGCGTCAAGTGCACGGATATACCTCCCCGCTTTTCTTCACCATATCAGGTCTTGTGTTTTCATATTTATTGACCAAGGAGCAATGGGGTATTGCATTTTGGAAAAATCCCAGGATCAAAAAAGGATTAAAGCGTGTCGTTGAGCTTTTGCTTTGGGGGTATTTATTGCAATTTCATTTTCGCAACTTTATCATTTGTCAATGGGAAGGAAGCGATTTTAATTCGGATTGGTTCATGGCCTTTCATGTGCTGCAATCCATTGCGGTCGCCTTGTTTTTGTTGATGTTCTTTTATGCATTATCTGCATTGACACGAATCCCATTTTACATCTTGGCAGCAATGGCTGGGGTGATGATTTTTGGATTGAATGGAATTCAAGAAACCTACATCAGAGCGCAAAAGGCGCTGCTTGCTTCTGGGTCTATTCAGCACATGGACTATTGGCCATCGCATGCGCCGCGATGGTTACAGAACATGTTTTTTGGAATGTATTCCGAGTTTGCATTTTTACGATTTTCAGGATACGCTCTGATTGGTGGAGCATTGGGGCATTTTATTCGAATCAATCAAAGACACGTTCTGAGTTTCACCTTTGGTTTCACCTTATTCGCTCTGGGGTATGTGCTCAAGCGTGATGTTTATTTTTTATTGGAGTGGATTGATTTGCAGTTGATGGATTGGGGAATCCAAAGCCATGCGAATCAGATGGCCAACAAGGATAGTTTAATAGGATTGAGCATGGTGTTGTGTTTGCTTGGACTTTTGGTAATTCTCAATCGCTTGGTGAAAATACCCAATAACTTGTTTTTAAAAATGGGGCAAAATACCTTCCCGATATATATTATCCATGTAATGTTAATTTACGAAGGATTGCTGGGAATAGGATTGCCTTTAGAGCAATACAAAGATTTTTTAAGTCCGGTCCAATCATGGGCCATATCGCTATTTATCATATCCTGGTTTTTTGTGTTGATTGCCTATTGGGAGAGGATTAAAATGAAATGGCAGATTTTAATTAAAAGGTAGTGTTATCATTATTCTGATCTTCATCAGAAACTGTTTAACAAATTATACGTATCATTGGGTACACCTTAAAACTTATATTATGCTTTCATTTTATTCAGCGAGCGGCAGAATTGTGAATACAAGAAGAGCCGTACAAGAAGTTGTAGAAAGTGCGATGGGCGCGCAATATTCTGATGCGAAGTTGCTCATTTTTCACGCTTCAATTGGTCACGATTACAAGGAATTACTCGATGAGGCCAGTAAGTTGTGTCCTGATGCTAGAATTCTTTCTGCATCTTGTTGTGGTGTAGTGGGTAAAGAAGGAGTAAGCGAGTCTATGAAAGACATAGCTTTGATGGCCATAAAAGGAAATGAATTTGGTGTTGAGTATACAGACGGGTTATTAGGTAGCAATGCTTATGAGAAGACAAAATCTATGGCAATTGCGCTTAAGAATTCAACGCCGAATACCAATATGATTTATTTTTTGGCTTCTGGGATTGATATTGATAACAATGCATGTATCCGAGCAATTGAAGAGGTTTTTGGGAAGGATGTTACCATTTTCGGAGCTACTTCTTCCGACAACATGCGCGGTGTAGTGTCTTATCAAGGTATTGACTTAAACGTATACGAGCACGCTGCTTATATGGTCGGTTTTGCAGATACTACGTTGTCGGTTGAAACCCAAGCCACGCATGGTTTTGTGGCCATTGGTGAACCTTTGGTTGTGACAAAGTCAACCGGACATATCATACATGAGTTAAATGGCAAGCCTGCTTGGACAGAATATTGTCAAAGATTGGGAATTGACTCTAATAATCCACATTGCGGCGACTCTATACCTGTTGGCGCTCTGGGTGAAAAGTTAAGTCCTGAATTAGCCAAGGAATATGGCAACGACCATATTCTTAGGGTTGTTACAAGTCACGTAGGTGATGATATGTATTATGCAACGGCCATAAATGAAGGTACTGAACTATGGTTGACGACGCGTGATGAGGAGTTAATCTTCACGGAGATGGATCGTATGGTTCAGGACATGAAGAGTAGGATGTCGGACAAAACTCCTGTGGCCGTATTTCATGCGGACTGCTTGGCAAGAGGTAGATTTTTATTCAATAGAATCATCAAGGATGAATTGGTGAGTAAGATGCAATTCCCATTTTATCAAAATGGTGAATGTCCGCCTTGGTTGGGAATGTATGGTTTTGGCGAAATTGCTCGCTTAGGGGGAGAAAATACCTATCACAATTATACCACGGCACTTTACGTGATTTATCGCTAAGATGAAATGGGAGTTGAAAATTTGGAATATGATGAGTTGATCAAAAAGTATCGTGAGCTACAACTTCGCGTAACCCGATTTTCGGCTACTGAACAAGCTCTGATCAATACGCGTGATCGTCTTGATCAGGAGTTGGAAATGTACAAGCGGATGCAGCGCTACAATGCGATGCTTTTGGACATGCCTAATTTTGATCAGTTCTTTGGTCTAGTTTGTGAAGCCATCGTTGATGTTTTTGAATTAGAATGTGCCATTTACGGAAGGAAGACTGCACTTGCTCAACATTGGGATTTGGGTGCAGAAGGATGGAAATTGCATGACCTAGATAATTGGCACGATGATTTTACCACTTTGACACAATTGCACAAGGCTGGTTTCTCTCAGATTTTGAAATTGGAAGATCTTTCTTTCTTGAAGAGTTTTGTACCTTTTTTTGAAGGCATATTTTTTCACGTAAAGGACCAACGAAATCAAAGTCAGTTTTTATTCGTAGGATTAAATTCCAAGGCTAATTCCGCGATATATCAGCCTATACAAGAGCGTCATTTTATGATGTTTAATGTATTCATGCAAAATGTTCAATCCATTTTTTCTAATCATCAAAGAAGCGCGGAGATTGAATCACAGCTTGCTGTAATTGAAAAATCAGCTGTTGAATTGCGCAAGCTTTCATTGATTGCTACCAAGACTAAGAATGGGGTCATTATCACGGATTCCCATGGGCATGTGGAATGGGTAAATGAGGCTTTTACAAAGATTTCTGGATATAGTTTGGATGAAGTGGTTGGAAAAAAACCGAAAGATTTTTTACAGGGAAAAAATACAGATGAGGAGTCAAGAAATAAGCTTTCCAATGCGCTTTGGAACAAAGAGGATTTGGAATTGACTATTGTGAATTATGATAAACTGGGTCAACCCTATTATAATCAGTTGGAGATTATTTCTGT
>CALJKR010000062.1 GCA_937974555.1 uncultured Flavobacteriales bacterium
TCCTTGGAGAGTTTCAATTCAATGTACCGTTGCTCTTCTTTTGCTTTGGACAATTGCTGGTTCAATAACAATCGTTCATTGCGTTGAGATTGGAGTTTGGATATCGTCGTCAATTCTTTGTTCCGAATTCGCAAAACCAATTCGGCTTTCTTGTTTTGCTTTTGTTCCAGTTCATTGAATATTTTAATCTTGAGCTGTTTACAAATAAGTTCTTCTTCCTTTACTTCACTGGATGATTGATCCGCCTTGTGCAAATCTCTTAGCAATTCATGAATCTCCAATTGCAAAGGCAAGTCATTGATCCTCTCGGCAAATTCAAGCGCTTTTTTGGCCTCAACCAGGGCAAAGGAGAGGAATCCTTTTTCACTATTGATTCTAGCGATTAACCCGTGACCGAGGGATTGAAGAAATACACTTTTTTCATTTTCAGCAAACTCAATGGAACGTTCCACCTCTATCAAGGCCAAATCCAAATTATTTGCAAGTATGTACACCTGCCCCCGATCCAGATAAATCAAACATTTCCTAAAATCATCTTGTGGCGCATAAGTAATGGCCTTGTTGTAGTAAAACAAAGCCTCTTGATACAATTTCATATCAGCAGAAATGTCTCCCAGTTTTTGATACAAATGCGCCAGGAAATTCATGTTGCTGAAAACTTCCTGAGAAACGATCAACTCCAAGCATTTCTTTTTTGCGGTTTCAAACTGCCCGGTCTGCACCAAAAAATCAACTTCAATTTCCAGAATTTCTCCTTTTAAAATGGGGCTATCAATGTTTTTAAAGTCTCCCCTATTGATCAAAGATGAAATCTCTTTATACGCCAAATCATTGCGATCTAAACCAATGAGAGCTTTGGCCAGAAAGTAATATACGGAGGCAATTTCATTGATGGAAATACTGGATTCATATTTGGCTATCAGCTCATCACAAAGATCCACATTGCGGTCCCAGATTTCCATTTCATGCAAACACCTAACTTGGGCCAAGGCATTGGCAAAAAAAGGTGAGGCATTGTCTTCTTTGCTGTATTCCATTCCAATGATAGAATATTCTATCGCATCCAAATAACGGCCTTGTAAGCGATTCAACTCAGATAGCAAAGCACTGGCCCTGGCAATCAAATTATTTTGATTTTGTCTGTCCGCAAAGGCCAAAACACGCAACGCGTTTTCTTCAGAGGTATTCCATTTCTCTTGCCCAAACGCGTCATAAGCAACGGACATTTTCTTCTCCGCCCAATCCAAAGAATCCACTTTTTGGCTGATTGATTCCAATCCAAATACAAAAAGGAAGACCAACAATAATCCAAAGTTTAATTTCATTTTCATCATACCTCAGATCATTCTGTATTGCAGTGAAAAATTGATTTGACGACAAAACAAGGGCATAACATTCAAATCGGTATCGGTAGCAGCACCAACGATAAATCGTTGATTAAAAATATTGGACAATGACAGTCGAAATTCTAAATTTTCATTTTTTAAAAATGTCTTTTGTAACCCGAGGTTGATCATGTATTGGTTGGGTTCCTCCCACTCCATGTTGAATTGTCGTTGATGAAAAGAAGACTGATAAATACCGGCTACTTGAAGTCGGGTTCCTTTGACCCACGCGCGCGACATTTGAATCGTATACCTTTGATTGGGCATTCCAAGATAAACCTTTGAATCTGTAATTGATTCTATTTGACTTAAATTAGAATTATTCAGCCTTCTGTAAATGTGACCACTCAATTTGACAACCGTCTTTTGATCCTTATAATAATATTTAAATCCTCCTCCTGATGTTCCACAAAAAGCTTGATTCATATAATTATCAATGCCTTGCGCAGGATCATAAACATAAACAATGGGTTGGCTAATGGCATTGTGAAAAAAGCATATTTCTCCACTATGCTTTACACCCCAATTGGTTCCAATCGAAAAATCAAAGACTCTAATAGTTTCGTGAACCAAATCATCGTCATACTGTAAATTCATATTTTGAATCGTAGGGATTTTATACGATTCCACATACATGGCTTTTAAATAAATAGCACCAATAATCTTGGAATAAGAAACCCTGGGTGCAAATAAAAGATGAGTAAATGTGTTGTACTCCACGCGGCCACCAAAATTGAACACACCAATTTTTGATCGATAAACACCCTCAGCAAAAGCGGCTGCATCATAAACATGCACGGAGGACTTTCCGTTGTATTCAAAACTCATCCCGCGCATGATTATTTTACTAATTTGATGGTAGCCCTGAATACCGTAATCAATGGAAAACTTAGCATTGACCCGGGTTGAAATCCAAGCGGTTTGAATCAACTTATTGGAATGGGTATTGGTGTTCATTAAACTACTATCCGATGTATTGATATCCAACCAGGGCAATTGGTCAATGTATTGGGTATGCAAACTCAACTGACTATTTTTAAATAGTTTTTTATCCCATTTGATATCTCCTCCAAAATGAGACATCATAACCGAATTCTGCTGATCAGAAATATTGTATTGAAAATCACTAATAAACACGGTTGAAGTGAGTCTATTTTTCTTGAGCGAGATAAAAAAGTTATTACAATCCACTTGAGAACTATCCCCCCATGACAATTGCTTCCCTCTGCCATAAGGCTGCAAAGCGGTTGATCGTAGAGAGTTGGTTGTATTTAAATGTATCGCCAATTGATAATTATTTTCTAAAACATAATTTCCCGCCATAGAAAGTGACTTTCGACTGGTATAGCCTTCACTGGCTGAATAGTCTACATTGACCCACGTTCCCATTCGTTCCTGCCTGTCTTTTAAAACGATATTAATGACACCCAAAGCCGCAGTACCTCCATATTTTACAGAGCCTGTTCCAAGTGTAACTTCAATACGCTGAATGAATGACGTGGGCATGCGTCCACCTAAATTATAGGTCCCGTAATCTAAATCATTCACCGGATTTCCATTGACCATAACCAATACCTTTCCCTCTTGGGCCCATAGACCTCTCAAGCCAACTCCTACTCCATCCTCCACATCACGCCCCAATGAGATCCCCGATATCATATTCAATACCTCTATCACATCCTTGGCTCCCATGGCCTGTATTTCATCTTGGGTAATGATCTCCACATAGCCGGGAATTTCCCGTAAATCACGCAAACTGAAACTATTCAGTGTAGATATATCATTCTTAACAAATTGGGTAGTATCTAAATTGAAAAACGGGATGGTCTTTTCACGAATGCTAAGTGAATCCTCATCTTTCTGGGACCACATGGGCAAGGAATACAACCCGAAAAATAAAACGATTAACTTTAAAATTCGCATAGACAAATTTAACATCTAATAAAAAAAAATCCCCCTGGGTAAGGGGGATTTTACTGACATAACTCAGAAAGTTATTGGGCTGTTGCCTCGCTTTCTTTTTTAGCAATCAAATCAACATACTCTTTGTTTGAACCAACAATCATCTTTTGGAATCTTCTCACCCCTGTTCCGGCTGGAATATGGTGACCCACGATAACGTTTTCTTTCAAACCAATCAAGTAGTCTGTTTTTCCTTGAACCGCAGCTTCATTCAAAACTTTGGTTGTCTCTTGGAAGGATGCAGCTGAAATCCATGACTCCGTTTGCAATGACGCACGGGTAATACCTTGCAACATTGGACGAGCCGTAGCGGTTACTGCTGGACGAGCTTCCATCTCCTTTTGATCATTGCGCTTCAAATTTGAATTCTCATCGCGCAACTGACGAACACTGATGATCTGACCAGGTAAATAACGATCACTTTCTCCTTGATCTAAAATGACCACTTTGTCAAACAACAAGTCATTTTCTTCCAAGAATTCAGCTTTATCAACTGATGTATTTTCCAAGAAACGTGTATCCCCTGCATCGGTAATCTCAACTTTACGCATCATTTGACGAACAATAACTTCGAAATGCTTATCGTTGATTTTCACACCTTGCAATCGGTATACCTCTTGAATTTCATTTACCAAATACTCTTGAACCGCAGTTGGACCTTGAATGTCTAGGATGTCTCCAGGAGAGATCGCTCCGTCTGACAAAGGCATACCTGCACGAACAAAATCCTCAGACTGAACCAAGATATGCTTAGCCAATGGAATCAAGTATTTGTGCTCTTCACCTGTTCTAGATTTCACAGAAATCTCACGGTTACCACGCTTGATCTTACCATACTCAACGATACCATCGATTTCAGAAACCACTGCAGGGTTAGATGGATTACGTGCTTCAAACAACTCGGTTACACGAGGAAGACCTCCGGTGATGTCACCACCACGACCGGCCATTCTTGGAATCTTAGCCAAGATTGTACCTTTGGTCAACTTCTGTCCGTCTTCGACGTTCAAGTGAGCGCCTACTGGCAATGAGTATACTTTAACAACCTCTTTGTTTCGAACAATCTCGATACTGGGGTTCTTCTTCTTGTCTTTGGTCTCAATGATAATCTTCTCAGAGAATCCTGTTTGTTCATCGACCTCTGTTTTAAAGGTAATTCCTTCTTCAACCGCGTCAAAATGAACCACTCCGTCTTCTTCTGTAACAATCACACTATTGAATGGGTCAAATTCGCAAAGTACATCACCTTTCTTAACGGTATCATTATGTTGAACCAACAATGTAGAACCATAAGGCAAGTTGATCGTCATGACAGTTGCTCCTGTCTTGTCATCAGAAATTTTCAATTCAGATGAACGAGAAACAACGATGGTTTTTCCTTTATCGGTAACCACTGTACGCAACTCATCGATTTCAACAGTACCGCTGTATTTAGCACGAATATCACTATCGATAGCGCTCGCTGAAGAAGCTCCCCCTGTGTGGAAGGTACGAAGTGTCAACTGTGTACCTGGCTCACCAATGGATTGCGCTGCAATAACTCCAGCTGCCAAACCTTCTTGAACCATTTTACCGGTTGCCAAATCACGACCGTAACACTTGGCACAAACACCACGCTTACTTTCACAAGTCAACACAGAACGGATTTCTACTTCTTCGATTCCTGCATTCTCGATTGCATCGGCAATATCTTCGTCAATCTCTTGAGCACCTTCAACAATCAATTCTCCCGTTTCTGGATGGTAAACATCGTGAACACTCACACGACCCAATACTCGGTCACGCAAACTTTCTACAACTTCATCCGCTTTCTTCAAAGCTGAAGTTACCAATCCTCTCAATGTACCACAATCTACTTCGTGGATAATGACATCTTGTGCAACGTCAACCAAACGACGAGTCAAGTAACCAGCATCTGCTGTTTTCAAAGCCGTATCGGCCAAACCTTTACGAGCTCCGTGAGTAGAAATGAAATACTCTAAGATCGACAATCCTTCCTTGAAGTTAGCCAAGATTGGATTCTCAATCATATCCTGACCACCAGCAGCAGCGTTCTTTTGTGGCTTAGCCATCAATCCACGCATACCAGCCAACTGACGAATCTGTTCTTTAGAACCACGGGCTCCAGAATCAAACATCATGTAGATGCTGTTGAAACCTTGCTGGTCACTCTTCAAACGTTCCATCAAGATGTTGGTCAATCTTGAATTTGTATTGGTCCAAATATCAATAACCTGGTTGTAACGTTCGTTATTGGTGATAAGACCCATGTTGTAGTTTTCAAATACCTCAGCTACTTTAGCTGTTGCATCTCCTACCAATTTATCCTTTTCAGCTGGGATAACTACATCAGACAATTTGAAGGACAATCCGCCCTTGAACGCCCAATAGTAACCCAAATCTTTCATTGAATCCAAGAACTTCGCCGCACGAGCAACTCCAACTACTTTCAAGATATCACCGATGATATCACGCAAAGCTTTCTTGGTTAACAATTGATTGATAAAACCTACTTCTTTTGGAACAACCTCATTGAAAATTACACGACCACAAGTGGTTTCTACAATACTTGTATTTCCAGCGTAATCGGTCCAACGAACTTTGATGTTGGCATGTAAATCCAATTTGGCCTCGTTGAAAGCAATGATCACTTCCTCAGGTGAATAGAATGTCATTCCTTCACCCTTACATGGATGCTCTGGTGTTCCAACACGAGACTTGGTAATGTAATACAATCCCAATACCATGTCCTGAGAAGGAACGGTAACGGGAGCTCCGTTGGCTGGGTTCAAAATGTTATGTGATCCCAACATCAACATTTGGGCTTCCAAAATTGCGGCAGGTCCTAGTGGAACGTGTACCGCCATCTGGTCACCATCAAAGTCAGCGTTGAATGCGGTACACACCAATGGATGCAACTGAATAGCCTTTCCTTCGATCAATTTCGGCTGAAATGCTTGAATACCCAATCTGTGAAGGGTTGGTGCACGGTTCAAAAGAACGGGATGTCCTTTCAATACGTTTTCCAAAATATCCCAAACAATCGCTTCTTTCTTATCTACAATTTTCTTGGCTGACTTTACAGTCTTCACAATACCACGCTCAATCATCTTACGGATGATAAATGGCTTGAAAAGCTCCGCTGCCATATCCTTAGGCAAACCGCACTCGTGCAATTTCAATTCAGGTCCAACGACAATTACCGAACGAGCTGAATAGTCAACACGCTTACCCAAAAGGTTTTGACGGAAACGACCTTGCTTACCTTTCAATGAATCTGACAAAGACTTCAATGGTCGGTTGCTTTCTGTTTTTACTGCAGACGATTTACGGCTGTTATCAAATAAAGAATCCACCGCCTCTTGCAACATTCGCTTTTCATTACGCAAAATCACATCTGGAGCTTTGATTTCAACCAAACGCTTCAAACGGTTGTTACGAATAATGACACGACGGTACAAATCATTCAAATCTGAGGTTGCAAAACGACCGCCATCCAAAGGAACCAATGGACGCAATTCAGGTGGAATAACTGGAACTACACGAGTAATCATCCACTCTGGCTTATTCACAATGCGGGTATTAGCATCACGGAAAGCCTCTACCACTTGTAGACGCTTTAAAGCCTCATTTTTTCTTTGCTGAGAAGTTTCAGTGCTTGCCTTGTGACGCAACTCGTAAGACAACTCATCCAAGTTGATACGTGAAAGCATTTCATGCAAAGCCTCAGCTCCCATTTTAGCAACAAACTTGTTGGGATCTTTGTCATCCAAATATTGGTTTTCTCTTGGAAGTTTTTCCATGATATCCATGTACTCTTCTTCAGTCAAGAAATCACCTTCTGCCAAAGTATTGCCTTCTGCATTTGTTGCTGGACCCACATTGATTACAACGTAACGTTCGTAATAAATGATTTGATCCAATTTTTTGGTTGGCATTCCCAACAAGTACCCAATTTTATTGGGCAATGATCTGAAATACCAAATGTGAGCAACAGGAACAGTCAAAGAGATGTGTCCCATTCTTTCACGACGAACCTTTTTCTCGGTTACTTCTACACCACAACGATCACAAACGATGCCCTTGTAACGAATACGCTTGTATTTACCACAATGACATTCGTAATCCTTCACTGGACCAAAAATCTTTTCGCAAAACAAACCGTCACGTTCGGGTTTGTATGTACGATAGTTGATGGTCTCTGGTTTAAGAACCTCTCCCATCGAGCGACTCAAAATGTCCTCTGGAGAGGCCAAACTGATGGTTATCGATTTGAAATCGCTGGATTGTTTATTTACTTTTTTTGCTTGAAGCATCTTGTTCAATATAAAGTTAAACGCTTTCTAATTAGTTGTTTGAATGAGTTGGATTCAATGTGATATTCAATCCTAAGCCGCGAAGCTCATGAAGCAATACATTGAATGACTCTGGAATTCCTGGTGTTGGCATATTCTCGCCTTTTACGATACACTCGTAAGACTTGGCTCTTCCCATTACGTCATCTGACTTAACAGTTAAGATCTCTTGAAGAATATTAGCAGCACCAAATGCTTCCAATGCCCATACCTCCATCTCACCAAAACGCTGACCACCAAACTGGGCCTTACCACCCAAAGGTTGCTGTGTAATCAACGAGTATGGTCCGATAGAACGCGCGTGCATCTTATCATCTACCATGTGGCTCAACTTGATCATGTATATCACACCAACAGTTGCTGGTTGCTCAAAACGCTCTCCAGTTCCACCATCATATAGATAAGTCACACCATAGCGAGGTACGCCAGCTTCGTCTGTGTAAGAATTGATATCATCAAAACTTGCTCCGTCAAAGATGGGCGTTGCATATTTCTTACCCAATTTCAAACCGGCCCAACCCAACACTGTTTCATAGATCTGACCCAAGTTCATACGAGAAGGTACCCCCAATGGATTCAATACGATATCCACTGTTGAACCATCCGCCAAGAACGGCATGTCCTCATCTCTAACAATACGGGCAACGATACCTTTGTTACCGTGACGACCAGCCATCTTATCCCCTACTCTCAACTTACGTTTTTGAGCAATGTATACTTTGGCCAATTTCACAATACCTGCTGGTAACTCATCTCCTACTGTCAATTGGAATTTCTTACGCTTGTATGATCCCAAAAGCTCGTTGAACTTCAAGTTGTAATTGTGAATAGCACGCTTGATCAAATCATTGGCGTGATCATCCTTGGTCCAACTGTCAGCATTTACAACACTGTAGTCAATGGTTGTCAATGCCTTAGCATTGAACTTGGTTCCTTTCTTGATTTGTTCTTCTTTGAAGTAGTTGAATACCCCTTGGCTCGGCATATCTTTTACCAATGCCAACAACTTCTCAACCAAAATTCTCTTCAAATCAGCTACTTCTTTCTCATGCTCACGATCCAACTGATCTACTTGTGCTTTCTCAGTTGTTTTCAAAGCCTTCTTCTCTTTGATTTGTCTTTGGAACAATTTCTTGTCAATGACAACTCCTGTAGCTGCTGGTGGAACTTTCAATGAGGCATCCTTCACATCACCCGCTTTGTCACCAAAGATGGCACGCAAAAGTTTCTCTTCAGGTGTTGGATCAGTCTCTCCTTTTGGAGTGATTTTTCCAATCAAAATATCACCTTCTTTTACTTCGGCTCCAACACGGATAATTCCGTTCTCATCCAAATCTCTGGTTGCTTCTTCCGAAACGTTCGGAATATCAGAAGTCAATTCTTCTACTCCACGCTTGGTATCACGAACTTCAGTTGTGTACTCGTCAACGTGAATGGAAGTAAAGATATCCTCTCTTACAACTCGCTCAGAGATTACGATAGCATCCTCAAAGTTGTAACCTTTCCATGGCATGAAAGCCACTTTCAAGTTTCTACCCAAGGCCAATTCCCCTTGACGTGTTCCATAACCTTCAACCAAAATTTGGCCTTCAGTTACTTTGTCACCTTTCATTACAATAGGACGAAGGTTGACACACATACTTTGGTTAGTCTTAGAGAATTTGCGGATATTGTAAGACTTTACTGCTGAGTCAAAGCTCACCAATTCATCTTCTTCATTGCGCTTGTAACGAATACGAACTTCGTTTGCATCAACAAATTCTACAACCCCTTCTCCTTCTGCAGTCAACAACACGCGAGAATCTTTGGCAACACGACCTTCTAAGCCTGTACCCACGATAGGCGCTTCTGGGCGCATCAATGGTACTGCTTGACGCATCATGTTAGATCCCATCAATGCACGGTTGGCATCATCATGCTCCAAGAAAGGAATCAATGATGCGGCAATTGACGCAATTTGGTTTGGAGCAACGTCCATCAAACTCAAATCGGTTGGAGGAATGATTGGGAAATCACCTTCCAAACGAGCTTTTACTGTTGACGTCAGGAAATTACCTTTTTCGTCAACTTTTGCATTTGCCTGGGCAATTACTTTTGAATCCTCATCTTCAGCTGTAAGATAAATAACTCCATTGTTATCCATTGAAGCCTTACCATTGACAACCTTTCTATAAGGAGTCTCGATAAATCCAAGACGATTAATTTTTGCATAAACACACAACGAAGAAATCAAACCGATGTTCGGTCCTTCTGGTGTCTCAATGGTACATAAACGACCATAGTGGGTATAGTGAACGTCACGAACTTCGAATCCTGCACGCTCTCTTGAAAGACCACCGGGTCCAAGGGCAGACATACGACGCTTGTGTGTTACTTCCGACAATGGATTGGTTTGATCCATGAACTGAGACAACTGATTGGTTCCAAAGAATGAGTTAATAACAGAACTCAAAGTCTTGGCATTAATCAAATCGATAGGAGTAAATACCTCGTTGTCACGAACGTTCATTCTTTCACGAATCGTTCTGGCCATACGAGCCAAACCAACAGCAAATTGGTTGTACAATTGCTCACCCACAGTACGAACACGACGATTTGACAAGTGATCGATATCGTCCACATCAGCCTTAGAATTAACCAACTCAATCAAATAAGTAATGATTGACATGATATCTTCTTTGGTAAGCGTACGTTGGTTGGAGTCGATACTCAATCCCAACTTACGGTTGATACGGAAACGGCCTACTTCACCCAAATCATAACGTTGCTCTGAGAAGAACAACTTATCAATTACAGAACGAGCGGTTTCCAAATCTGGTGGCTCCGCGTTTCTTAATTGACGATAGATATATTCAACTGCCTCTTTTTCAGAGTTCGTTGTATCTTTTTGCAAAGTGTTGTGGATAATGGTAAAGTCAGCAGCATTGCTCTCTTCTTTGTGAAGAATAACAACTTTAGCACCGCTGTCCACAATCAAATCAATGTGATGCTCTTCTAGGATGGTTTCACGATCCAACATCACCTCATTTCTTTCGATAGAAACCACCTCACCGGTATCTTCATCCACAAAATCCTCAATCCAAGTGCGCAATACACGGGCAGCCAAGCGGCGACCCAATACGCGACCCAAACCAGCTTTAGAAACTTTCACTTCTTCAGCCAAATTGAAAATTTCCAAAATTTGACGGTCACTTTCGTAACCGATAGCACGCAACAAAGTAGTTACAGGTAACTTCTTCTTACGGTCGATATATGCATACATGACATTGTTGATGTCCGTTGCAAATTCAATCCAAGATCCTTTGAAAGGAATAATACGTGCACTATATAACTTCGTTCCATTGGCGTGACGGCTTTGACCGAAGAACACACCAGGAGAACGATGCAATTGCGAAACAATTACACGCTCCGCACCATTGATCACGAATGATCCTTGGGGAGTCATGTATGGAATGGTTCCCAAGTACACATCCTGAACAATGGTTTCAAAATCCTCATGTTCAGGGTCAGTACAATACAACTTCAACTTAGCCTTCAAGGGAACGCTGTAAGTTAATCCACGCTCAATACATTCGTCGATAGTATAGCGAGGGGGATCGATAAAATAATCCAAGAATTCCAAAACGAACTGATTTCTTGTATCAGTGATAGGGAAATTCTCAGCAAATACTTTAAATAGACCTTCGTTACTGCGGTTTTCCGGATTAGTTTCTAATTGGAAAAACTCACGGAACGATGCCAATTGAATTTCTAGAAAATCAGGGTAATCGTAGAAACTTTTTGTAGAAGAGAAATTTACTCTTCCATCTGTTTTTTTAAGCGTTGCCAAGGGTCTTTACTTTTTTGGTTGACTAAAATAATCTTAAATACAAAAGAGCACCTAAGTGCTAAAAATAAGTTTAGGCCACCCCGCAATGCAGGAGGCCTAAACTTAAAATAGGGTGGGTTGATTACTTGATCTCAACTTTCGCTCCTGCTTCTTCTAATTGTGTCTTCAAAGCGTTTGCCTCGTCTTTGGATACACCAGTCTTCAAGTCAGATGGAGCTTTATCTACTACGTCCTTAGCTTCTTTCAAGCCAAGACCAGTAAGATCTTTCACTAATTTAACGATTGCCAATTTGTTGGCGCCTGCGTCTGTCAATACAACATCAAATGATGTCTTCTCTTCAGCAGCAGCAGCACCTGGAGCAGCCATAACTACCGCAGCAGCTGCTGGCTCAATTCCGTAATCGTCTTTTAAAATGGTAGCTAATTCGTTAACTTCCTTTACTGTCAAGTTAACTAGGCTTTCTGCCATTGCTTTCAAATCTGCCATTGTATTTGCTATTAAAAGTTTCTAATAATTTTTTCAGAACAAATTATGCGCTTTGTTCTTCTTGCGCTGTTTCGGATTTCTTGTCCGCGTGTGCTTGAAGTGCAGAAATGATGTTTCTCGCGGGTGATTGCAACAAGCCGATGATGTCTCCAACCAACTCTTCTTTGCTCTTCATAGCAACGAGGGTATCCAACATTTCATCTCCTACATAACAATCTTCCATGATAAACGCGCCCTTCAAAAGCGGTTTTCCGTGTTTTTTTCTGAAGTCCTTGATCAAACGAGCAGGAACATTCACCACGTCAGCTGTCATTACGGCTGTATTGCCTTTTAATGCATCAAAAAGTGGTGCGATTTCTTTTCCTTCGATACGCTCCAATGCTTTCTTAAGCAAAGTGTTTTTTACAACACGCATGCTTACATTGTTCTTGAAGCATTCTCTACGAAGGTTGCTGGTCGCTTCGGCATTCAGTGCTGCAGTGTCCGCAAAATAGAAAATGTTGGTGTTATTCAACATCTCTACTAGCTCTGCAATTTGCTGATTCTTTTGGTCTTTGTTCATTTTAGTTTCCTCCGAATTTGACCTGATTAGTTAGCTGATCGAGTATCTACCTGAACACCGGCACTCATCGTTGAAGACATAAAAATACTCTTCACATAAGTACCTTTCGCAGCTGAGGGCTTCAATTTAACAAGCGCTGTAATCAACTCTTGTGCATTTTCTGCCAACTGTTGAGCATTAAAACTAACACGACCGATGCTTGAGTGAACAATACCCGCCTTGTCTACTTTAAAGTCAATGTTACCAGCTTTTTTCTCAGTAACTGCTTTGCCAACATCCATCGTAACTGTACCAGTTTTGGGGTTAGGCATCAATCCTCGTGGTCCGAGAATTCTACCTAAGGCTCCCACCTGACCCATTACGCTGGGTGTGGTAATAATAACGTCAACATCGGTCCATCCGCCTTTGATCTTTTCAATGTATTCCGCCAAACCAACGTGATCTGCTCCTGCTGCTTTTGCTTCAGCCTCCTTGTCAGGAGTACACAAAACCAATACACGAACATCCTTACCTGTTCCGTGAGGAAGAGATACGGTACCACGTACCATTTGGTTAGATTTCTTAGGATCTACACCGAGACGAACAGCGATGTCCACTGACGCATCGAACTTAGTGGTGGTAATTGTCTTTACCACATCGGCTGCTTCAACTAGGGTATGAGCCTTGGTAGGATCAAACTTTCCAGCTACTGCCTTACGGTTCTTTGTAATCGTTGCCATTTCTTCTCAGTTTTACATTAAAAAGGGCGTTCTCCTGTTACCTGAATACCCATACTTCTTGCAGTACCTGCTACCATACTCATAGCTGATTCAATCGTGAAGCAGTTTAAATCAGGCATCTTGTCTTCTGCAATCGCTTTTACTTGCTCCCAAGTTACAGAACCAACCTTTTGACGGTTAGGCTCAGCTGCGCCTTGTTTTGCTTTTGAAGCGTCTAAAAGTTGCACCGCCGCGGGAGCTGTCTTGATAACAAAGTCAAAAGACTTGTCAGCATATACAGTAATCAACACGGGACAAACCTTTCCTGCTTTATCTTGTGTTCTAGCATTAAACTGCTTACAGAACTCCATGATATTCACACCTTTAGAACCCAATGCAGGTCCTACGGGGGGAGAAGGGTTCGCGGCGCCACCTTTGATCTGCAGTTTTACAAATCCAGTTATTTCTTTCGCCATTTTATTATTTATTTAATCATCGCTCTCGGTTGCAAAGGGAAGCTTTCGTAACATTGAGGTTACATTACAACCGAAACACGTTTTTAGTTCAACTTTTTTAACTCTCTTTCTCTACTTGCATGTAGCTTAACTCCAATGGAGTTTTACGTCCAAAAATTTTCACACTCACCTTCAATTTCTTCTTCTCCTCATTGATCTCCTCAATGATGGCAGAGAAATTATTGAATGGTCCATCGATCACCTTCACACTTTCACCAACGACGTATGGAATGTTTATTTCTTCAGAACTTTCCGCCAACTCGTCAACTTTACCCAAAATTCTATTGACCTCTGACAAACGCAAAGGAATGGGCTCACCTTTTTTCTCGGCGCCCAAAAAACCAATAACATTGGTAATATTACGAATAATATGAGGAATCTCCCCAATCAAATTGGCTTCAATTAATACGTAACCAGGCAAATAAGAACGCTCCTTGCTGATCTTTTTTCCATTACGGATTTGAAAAACCTTCTCTGTGGGGATTAAAACCTGAGCCACGTAGTCTTGCATACCACGCGCCTTGATTTCACTTTCAATGAATTCCTTGACCTTCTTTTCCTTACCACTGATGGCACGTACTACGTACCACTTTTTTTCGATATCACTCATGACTCAGAATTAGCTTAAGAATGAATAAATAAAGCCTACTACCCCTTTCCAAGTAGAAGTTGAGTCACCGCTTACACCAAAAACAAAATCCATTAAGAAAATGGAAACTGTCAATACCAAAGTAGTGATGAATACCAAAACTGTACTTTCTTGCAACTCAGACCATGTTGGCCAGGTCACCTTGCTCACTAATTCATTATAAGATTCTGAGATATATGTTTTGATGCTAGCCATAGTTTTTATATTTATCTCGTTTGCACGGGCACCTGGATTCGAACCAAGATCAACGGTTTTGGAGACCGCTATTCTACCATTGAACTATGCCCGTGTTTTTTTGTATCGTCATTAAACACCAAAGTGAAGGTGGGATCTAAAGACCCACCTTCACTTATAATGTGCAATTCAATTAAGCGATGATATCAGTTACCTGACCAGCACCAACTGTACGACCACCTTCACGGATTGCGAAACGCAAACCTTTGTCCATCGCGATTGGAGCGATCAACTTAACAGTGATAGACACGTTGTCACCTGGTAACACCATCTCACGTCCTGCTTCCAAGTTAATTTCACCTGTAACGTCAGTTGTACGGAAATAGAACTGAGGACGGTATTTGTTATGGAATGGAGTGTGACGTCCACCTTCTTCTTTTTTCAATACATAGATCTCTGCTTTGAAATCAGTGTGAGGAGTGATTGAACCTGGAGCAGCGATAACCATACCACGACGGATATCGGACTTATCTACACCACGCAACAACAAACCTACGTTATCACCAGCTTCTCCACGATCCAAAATCTTACGGAACATTTCAACACCAGTACAAGTTGACTTCAACTTCTCTGAATTGAAACCGATGATATCAACCTCGTTACCTGTATTGATTACACCACGCTCGATACGACCAGTTGCAACAGTACCACGACCTGTGATAGTGAATACGTCTTCAACTGACATCAAGAAAGGCTTCTCAACTTCACGAGGAGGAATTGGAATCCAGTTATCAACTGCATCCATCAATTCCATCAATTTAGCTACCCAAGATGGCTCACCGTTCAATGCACCCAAAGCAGAACCACGGATGATTGGTGTGTTGTCTCCATCATACTCATAGAATGACAACAACTCACGGATTTCCATTTCAACCAAGTCTAACAACTCAGCATCGTCAACCATATCCACTTTGTTCATGAATACAACGATACGAGGAACACCTACCTGACGACCCAACAAAATGTGCTCACGAGTTTGTGGCATTGGTCCGTCTGTAGCAGCTACAACCAAGATAGCTCCGTCCATTTGTGCAGCACCCGTTACCATGTTCTTAACGTAGTCAGCGTGACCTGGACAGTCAACGTGAGCATAGTGACGATTTGCTGTAGAGTACTCTACGTGAGCAGTGTTGATGGTGATACCGCGCTCTTTTTCTTCTGGAGCGTTGTCGATTGAAGCGAAATCACGCTTCTCAGACAAACCTGCGTTAGCCAATACAGTTGTAATGGCAGCAGTCAAGGTAGTTTTACCGTGGTCAACGTGACCAATCGTTCCAATGTTCACGTGGGGCTTGGAACGGTCAAAATTTTCTTTAGCCATAGCCGTTTTTTTTAATTTTTAATTATCGCGTTTTTAAATTGCCTACTTCATTTATTCCGATGTTCTTAAAAATATGTGCGTTTTAATAAGAGAGCCGTTGACGGGAATTGAACCCGTGACCTCTTCCTTACCAAGGAAGTGCTCTACCCCTGAGCTACAACGGCTTTTATCAGGGAAACCTGAAATATAAAAAAGAGCGGGAGACGAGGCTCGAACTCGCGACATTTAGCTTGGAAGGCTAATGCTCTACCAACTGAGCTACTCCCGCTTTTAAATTCGATTTTATACTTGAGTAATGGTGGGGAGAACAGGATTCGAACCTGTGAAGGCATATGCCAACAGATTTACAGTCTGTCCTCGTTGGCCGCTTGAGTATCTCCCCAGTGAAAAATGGAGCCGGTGGAGGGATTCGAACCCCCGACCAGCTGATTACAAATCAGCTGCTCTGGCCAGCTGAGCTACACCGGCATTGTTTCACTTATAAAACGTACAATATTTCAAAGAACCGCCCTCGGAATTCGGGGTTGCAAATGTACAAACAATTTCTTTCTATCCAAATCAATTTCAAAAAAAAATTGATTTTTTTTAATTTTCTTTTGAACGCGGGTGCAATTTCTCATGTATCCCCTTGAGTTTCCCTATGTTAACGTGGGTATACACTTGGGTTGCTGTTAAACTACTGTGCCCTAAAATTTCTTTTATTACATTCAAATCAGCTCCGCCGTTGAGCATATGTGTTGCAAAACTATGCCTCAATATGTGCGGACTTTTTTTTCGCATTGTTGTCCAATGTGACAATACTTTTTTTACATCCTGATACAACTGACTTTTACTCATTGGATTTCCTGAAGGTCCCAAAGCCCAATGACCGCTTTGTGCTGCCTCTCCCCTTCCTGCCAATTCTTCTCTCTGTCTATTCATGAATTCCGCCATATGATTGGCCAATTCTATTGAAATGGGCACAATTCTCACTTTATTCCTCTTACCCAACACCCGAATGCTGCCTTTTTTAAAGTCAATGTCTTTAATTTCTATTCCCAACAATTCTGCCCGTCGGATTCCTGTTTCGTACATGACTCTCACCATCGTCAATGCCCTATATTGTGACCAATCAGTATCCTTTTCTATTTCTTCATATAGCTGCTCCGCCTGGGACTCTTCAACAAACTGGGGGAGCCGCTTGGGAATCTTCGGCTTCTTAATCATTCGAAATGGGTTGCTGGTCAATTCCCCTGTATTAATCAAGAACCGATAATACGCTGAAACACTTGCTATTTTTCTGTGCACTGAGGTTAGTGCCAGAGAAAGAGAAATCAAATGAGACATCCATTGCCTGGCAATCATAGGCGTTACTTCTCCAACGGAAATACCTTCAAACTCTTTGCTTAAAAATGCTTGGAACTGTTCACAATCCCGTAGATATGCCTCTTGGGTGTGCACACTTTGCCTCTTTTCAATGGCAAGAAAATCTTTGAACTGATCCAAATACATAGCAAAAAAAAAGGGCAAACATGGTTTGCCCTTCAAATTTATTACAAATGAACAATTATTGTTCTTCGCTTCTCAATTTGTTGATGTAGATCGCGTGTTTAATTTCCTCACGGCGAACGATACTGAATTTCGTATACTGTTGACGGTTACGCAATTCTTTGACAACACCTGTCTTTTCAAATTTCTTTTTGAACTTCTTTAATGCTCTATCGATGCTTTCGCCTTCTTTTACTGGGATAATTAACATGTCTTTTTCAATTTGGGATGCGAATATACAACTAATTTGTTCTTTCGCAAATATTTTTTTATTTATTCTAAAATTGCATCTATAGCATGGGACATTTTACGGTCTTTGTCTGACACCATATCTCCTTGATCATGAGAGGATAACTCAACTCTTACATAGTTATATGCATTGAACCAACTGGGATGATGATCCATCCTTTCCGCTATCAAAGCCACGCGCGTCATGAAAGTAAATGCTTCCTGAAAATCTTTAAAACGAAATTCACGAACTAATTTATTGTCAATTTCTCTCCACATACTTGGTTAGATTTAGTCAAATATAGCATTTATTTTTTGAACGACTTTAAATTTCTGTTAAACGATATTTCGATGCTATTTTAGCCATCATGAATTTGAAGTGCTCCGTTAGTATTGCCCCATTGCGTAAAGAACCTTCTGACCGAGCGGAAATGGTCAGCCAACTTCTCTTTGGGGAAGAATTTAATATTATTGAGACTCAAGAGAAATGGGTGAAAATCGTTTGTTTACATGATGGCTACGAAGGTTGGATGGATAGAAAACAAGCCGAATCCATTTCGGAAATACCATTTTCAACTCAACCAATCTCTCACCCAATTTTTATCCAAAATCAGTTCTTCCCTGCCGGTTGCTATGCCTCCCAACAAGATGCATCCTACAAGCCATTGCTATTGGAAGACCTTGCCCGATCATACTTATTTTCACCTTATTTATGGGGAGGTAAAACGCATGCAGGAATTGACTGCTCCGGATTCTCACAAATGGTATTTAGATTGGTGGGTAAAAACATCCCACGAGATGCCTACCAGCAAGCTGAACTTGGAGAGGTAGTTTCTTTTGTAGAAGAGGCAAAAACAGGAGACTTGGCCTTTTTTGACAACGCAGAAGGCCATATTATTCATGTAGGAATTTTACTAAATACTCATGATTCCTCATTTCCCAAAATCATACATGCTTCAGGTTGGGTAAGATTGGATACCTTGGATAGCGACGGGATTAAAAAAGAAAACGGTGAGCAATCTCACCGTTTAAGAATTATTAAGAGAATTGATTTTTAATCCTAATCAAATGGAAATTTGATAGAAAGCGCAGGCCAATCCTCCCATCAAACCCAAGGTTAGCATCCAATATCCAACATGGATAAAGATGTATTTGAAAGATTTACTTTCAAAAAGAGCGTTCAATCCCACTATGGGAAAGATAAAAAACAACCCTGTAATGGTTCCGTGTAACATTCCGTGCTTGAAAGATCTGTACTTCATTCCATGTTGGGCAACAAAGTCATTATAAAATTGTTGGATAGCAGAGCCTTCAACACCAAACCCTTCAGTGCCATACAATGTAGAAACCAGGTGGTATTGATGAATTACAATCGAAGGCATAAAAAACATAATCATCACTCCAAAAACATAGGACAGCGCCATGATTTTCGCCAAACCTGTTGGCTTTTCGCCATTGTCTACGAAGCCAATTTCCTTTTTCCAAGCTTTTCCAAATAATTGATCACTGTACCAAATAAATCCAGTTAAAAGAGGAATTAGTGCACCTCCAAAAGTCAAAATAATGTTGTTCATTGAAAATTAATTTTATTAGGCTAAAATAAAGGAATCGATCATAAATTGAATCATTACAGATTTAATCCCAAGGTTGCCGTTATCGTTCTGGGCGAGCCTGGCAATAATCCTGGGCCTGGGAAACCGCCGCTTCGTCGCGTCGCATAACGCGCATCACTGAGATTGTTCACATTCAACTGCAAGTAGATATGAGAAGAAAAATTATATTTCATTGATGCATCAATCAATTGATAACCCTCTATTTTTCCACTTGTCGCAGTAGAATTGAATTCCTCAGTGTTTAAAGCATCTGTATATACGGCTCCTACCCTATTCCAAACAATTTGAGAAGACCACCTTTTGATTGAAAAATTGATTCCGGCTCGATGTATATACTTGGGTGCATATTCGACTCTTTTATTTTCAATTTTTTTATCATCAGAAACAATAGATGGGTCATTCCAACGGGTGTAGCGAACATCCATCCATGACAAGGCAGCCCATAAATTGTACGACCATTTCTTATTAGAATGAGTCCAACTATAATCGGTCATCATTTCTATTCCCTTGCTCACCGCATCACCGATATTGGTCTTGTACAATACATTATCCAATTTATAGCTACCCAAACGATTACCATAAAATGTGTAATAAGCGCCCAAATGATAGCTCAAGTGATTCAATAGATTGCCTTTAAGCATAATGTCCAAGTTATATCCATTCGCATCTTTGATGTTGGGATCGATGACATCGGTTGTCGCAGTTGGTGTTAATTCAGAAAACAAAGCCGGACGATATGATCTGTTGTAATTCAATGAAATCTCGTTATTTGCGTTCCATTTGTATTGGGTTGAGAAGCCGTACAAGAAGATTTTTCTATACTTGGATTGCTGCAGAATCTCCAATGAATTGGAGTATTTTCCATTCATCGCATTTTCAATCCATTCCATCCTAATTCCCGGAACAATTCTAAATTTTTCACCCAGACCGAAGATGGCCTCTTGATAGATGGCCAAATTTCTGGAATAATAATTTAAATCTCTTTCAAAAGTTTGGTTGTGATCCAAGTCAAAATCAGCATCAATTCCCCTGGTTCCTTTTCCTCGTTGCAAGCGATCCGTTTTACCTTGAAAAACTTTTAATCCTCCTACCCAATCTAAATATGAAGTTGATTTAAATTGGTATTTGGATTCAAAAGCAACGTTGTTATATAAATCCTTATCCAACTGCCTTTGTTCATAGCCCAGGCTATCCACGAAAAGATCTTCCACATTGATGGCTTTAACAAAACCAATGGAATTTCTTTCACCTCGCATGTAGGACAATTGATTTTTCCAGAGCCAATTGTTCTTTTTATAAATGCTTGAAATTCCCAGTACTTGCCAATCGATTTCAAACCAATTTCGTGATCTTACAGAGTTAAAAATTGAATTGGAAAAATCGATATCGGTCAAACCGCCAGGTTGTTGTGATAGGGAACGATTCCAGACATATTCTGAAAGAATAGACCAGTTATTATTGACTTTCCGGTTCCATTTTACCAGACAATTCCTGGTTCTGTATTTACTGTTGTCTCTCCAGCCTTGGGACTGTCTTTCTTGAAACCAAGCACCCCATGCATTCTTGCCTTGTGTGCCACTAAGGCCATGAAAATGGCTTTCTGTACCGTAACTACCTCCGCTGTATACCCCTCTGTAATTGAACTTTTTATTAGACGGATCGATACTTTTATAATTGACCGCTCCGCCGAATTGAGTTCCAAAAGACAGTGCACCTGCTCCTTTGATGAGTTCTATATTTTGAATGAATTCAGTAGGGGGAGCATAGTACGCTTCGGGATACCCAATGGGGTCACTTGCGATGTCCATGCCATCCATCCTGACATTCAAATCCCATGAGCGATTGGGTGACCAACCCCTTGTGGAAATGGATGTATTTAATCCCGAGCCATCACTTTCCCAAATCGATACCCCTGGAACTTTGGCAAACCATTGCCTTGCCGCATTGCCTGTGGCATCTACCTGCATGTGCTTGAGGTTGACATTGTGGGATACTTTTCCAAGATAAATAACGCCGTCCTTTAAATTTGGCATAAATTCTTGCGTATTGGATTTAGAATAATCAAAAAACTCCAATGGTTTTAAATTGGTTGTGTCCATCCAAATTTCCTGCTGATTAGCGGGTTGGGCAAAAGACATTTCTGCGAAAGCAGAAAGCAACAAGGTCGTAAGTGCTATTTTGCGCATTATTTAGAATAATTCTTAATAATGCAAAGATGATGACTTTTATCAGGTCATTGCAATACCTACAAAATGGTATTTGAAATGATCACAAGATGAAATCAAATTCTTTGTTGTGCTTTTTGATAATAGCTTATTCGATTGCGGTGCAGCTCTTTCAATTGATCCCAATCTTGTGCTTTGGCAAGTGGTCGTGAGTTATCCTGTGCCAAACGACTTTGAATAATCTCCCAAGGTGTATCGATCCAAACCGTCTTCCCTGCCCTATTCAACCAATCCATGATATCGGGCTGACAAACTGAACCTCCTCCCGTAGCACAAACAAAAGATTCTTGTTTACTCAATAACCCATACAAAACATCCCGTTCCATTCTTCGAAAGTATTTCTCTCCCCATTGAGAAAAAAAATCATTCACACTCATTCCGATTTTCTCTTCAATCAGCGCATCGGTATCGACAAAAGGAATATTCAAGTCCAAAGCCAATTGCCTCCCGTAAGTGGTTTTACCACTGGCCATGAATCCAACTATAAAGATTTTTTGAAACATAAAGTTATCGGCAAATATGACTCATTTTTTGTACAACGCCTGTCGGAATAGCAGGCCAATTCAAGAAATCATGCCATAATTGCTTGCAACCCCACATTGGAATTGGTATTGAGTAACGAAAAGAAAATTTACCTACATGGATTTAAATCAATTCACACTAAAATCACAAGAGGCCATCACCAAGGCGCAGCAGTTGTGCATGAGTAGCCGAAATCAGTTTGTAGAGAATAGTCATATTCTTCAGGGCTTGATTGATGTTGACCAAAACGTAATTCCCCATATTCTTCAAAAAAGTAACGTCGAACTTAAGACCTTAAAAATCGCGTTAGAAAAAATAATAGCCTCGCATCCAAAAATTGGCGGAGTGGAAACACAATGGTCCAGTGGCGCATCCAGAACTTTGCTCGGAGCATTAAATAAAGCTGAAAAAATGGGTGACCAATACGTAACCGTTGAGCATCTATTGTTGGCCATTCTTGACAACAACGACGCAACTTCTCAGGCCTTAAAAGACCAAGGCGTTACAGAATCCAATTTGAAAAAAATTATCTCTGAGATGAGGAAGGGAGAAAAAGTTACCTCTTCCTCACAAGAAGAGAGCTATCAGAGTTTGAGCAAGTTTGCCAAGAATTTGAATGCATTGGCACGCGATGGAAAGTTGGATCCCGTCATCGGACGAGACGAGGAAATCAGAAGGGTTGTACAAATTTTATCCAGAAGAACCAAAAACAACCCTTTGCTCATTGGAGAACCGGGCGTTGGTAAAACAGCCATCGCTGAGGGAATCGCACACAGAATAATCAATGGTGATGTGCCAGAAAATTTGCTCGATAAAACCATTTACAGTTTAGACATGGGCGCCCTGGTAGCAGGTGCTAAATACAAAGGCGAATTTGAAGAACGACTAAAGGCTGTCGTCAAAGAAGTACAAACCAGTGATGGAAACATCATCTTATTTATAGATGAGATACACACATTGGTTGGCGCAGGAGGAGGCGAAGGCGCGATGGATGCCGCCAATATTCTCAAGCCAGCTTTGGCCCGCGGAGAGCTTCGCAGCATAGGAGCAACTACCCTTAATGAATATCAAAAATATTTTGAAAAAGACAAAGCATTGGAACGTCGATTCCAAAAGGTATTGGTTGACGAGCCAGACAGAGATGATGCCATCGCCATACTACGCGGCTTAAAAGAAAAGTATGAAACCCATCATAAGGTTCAAATCAAAGATGACGCAATCATTGCTGCAGTAGAGTTATCTCAACGGTATATCACCGACCGATTTTTGCCAGATAAAGCGATTGATCTCATTGATGAAGCCGCATCCATGATTCGGATGGAAATGAATTCCAAACCCGTTGAATTGGATCAAATTGAAAGAGAAATATTACAACTTGAGATTGAACGTGAAGCCATCAAAAGAGAAAACAATATTTCAAGACTCAATGACATTGAAAAAGCTTTGGCCAATCTTCAAGACAACAGACAATCCTTGCATGTGAAATGGAAATCAGAAAAAGATGTTGTTGAAGAAATACAACAAGGAAAAGCGGCAATTGAAAGTTTGAAAAACCAAGCGGATCAGGCGGAGCGAGAGGGAAACTATGGTTTGGTTGCTGAAATTAGATATGGAAAAATCAAAGAATCCGAAAAACAAATCGAAGCTGCCAAATCCAAATTAATTGACTTACAAGTCAATGGTAAAATGGTAAAAGAAGAAGTAGATCCTGATGAGATTGCAGCGGTTGTATCGAAATGGACAGGAATTCCTGTAGCCCGCATGATAGAAAGTGAGCGTGAGAAGCTTCTTAGATTAGAAGATGAGTTAAAAAAACGCGTAGTGGGTCAAGACGAAGCCATTGAGGCCATTAGCGATGCTGTTCGGAGAAGTAGGGCTGGCTTAAGTGACGAGAGAAAGCCCATAGGATCTTTCATATTCCTTGGTACAACAGGAGTAGGAAAAACAGAAGTTGCCAAAGCATTATCGGAAATGTTGTTCAATGATGAAAATGCAATGACCCGCATCGATATGTCCGAGTATCAGGAGAAACATGCCGTCAGTAGACTTGTTGGAGCGCCTCCAGGATATGTGGGTTATGAAGAAGGCGGTCAGTTAACTGAAGCTGTTCGCAGAAAACCCTATTCAGTGATTTTGCTCGATGAAATAGAAAAGGCCCACCCCGATGTATTCAATATTTTATTGCAAGTATTGGATGATGGTCGATTGACCGACAACAAAGGTCGGGTAGTGAATTTTAAAAATACCATCATCATCATGACCAGTAATTTGGGTGCCAGCATCATTCAAGAAAATTACGAATCTGCCAAGCCCGGCAATGAAGTTGCATTATTCGAAAAAACCAAATCTGAGGTATTGAATGTGTTGAGACACACCTTGCGACCAGAGTTTTACAACCGGGTGGATGAAATCATCATGTTTACCCCATTGGACAAACGCCACTTGGAAGGTATCGTCAAAATTCAACTTCATCAATTGATGAATAAATTACAGGAGCAACAAGTTACGCTGGAACTTACGGAAGACGCATTTCAATTCATTATTGAAAGAGGATATGACCCTGCAATGGGAGCCCGCCCTGTAAAAAGAGTCATACAAAAAGAAGTACTGAACGCCCTATCCAGGGCCCTATTATCCAATGTGGTTAAGAAAAACGAGCCCATTGTGATGGATGTTTTTGATGGACAAGTCGTTTTTAGGGAACCCATTGAAAATGAAAAATTAATCCATTTTTAATTCTCTGTAAACAATCTAATAGCCCCTAAACAGGGGCTATTTTAATTATAATTAAAAACTATACACAATAACAAATATCAATTTTTACAATTCTCTTTTCAATCATAGGTTTGCCAAAAAATCAATACCAAATGAAAAAAGTACTTCATTGCATGAGCATCTTGGTAACAGGAACAATGCTCGCACAGCATGACATGGGAAAGAAAGAAGGATCGTGTCCTTTTCATCAAAGTCTCAAAACAGGGCAAACAGGCACTGATATCCAAGACTGGTGGCCCAATCGGTTGGACCTTGGAATTTTAAGACAAAATTCTACCTTATCCAATCCGATGGATCCAAGTTTCAACTATGTTGCTGCATTTAACAGTTTGGATTACTATGCTATTAAAAAGGACATCCAAACCTTATTGACTCAATCACAGGATTGGTGGCCAGCAGATTTTGGAAATTACGGCCCCTTGTTTATTCGCATGGCTTGGCACAGCGCGGGCACCTATAGAACGGGTGATGGCCGCGGAGGAACCCGTTCAGGCATGGAACGATTTGCTCCGCAAAACAGTTGGCCAGACAACACCAATTTGGATAAAGCGAGAAGGCTTTTGTGGCCAATCAAACAGAAATATGGTAACAAAATATCATGGGCTGACCTGATGATATTGGCAGGCAATGTATCCATGGAATCCATGGGCTTTCCCATTTACGGCTTTGGCGGAGGTAGAGAAGATGTTTGGGAGCCCGAACAAAATGTGTATTGGGGTTCAGAAACGAAATGGTTAGACGACAAAAGATATACTGCTGATCGTCAATTGGAAAACCCATTGGCGGCGGTGCAGATGGGACTTATTTATGTTAACCCAGAAGGACCCAACGGCAATCCCGATCCCATCGCGGCAGCCAAGGACATTCGCGAGACTTTTGGAAGAATGGGAATGAATGATGAAGAAACCGTGGCACTGATAGCAGGAGGTCATAGTTTTGGAAAAACACACGGCGCTGGTCCAGCATCCCATGTTGGTCCTGAGCCAGAGGCTGCGCCCATAGAAGAACAAGGGTTGGGTTGGTCGAGTGATTACAAATCTGGAAAAGGAAAAGATGCAATCACTTCAGGACTAGAAGTTACCTGGACCACAACTCCAACCCAGTGGGGGCATAGTTATTTTCAAATTCTCTTCAATAACGAATGGGAATTGACTACCAGCCCTGCAGGAGCCAAGCAGTGGGTAGCCAAGAATCCCAATGTTTTAGTGCCTGATGCTTTTGATCCCAGTAAGAAAATCGCACCGTCCATGCTTACCACAGATTTATCGATGCGCTATGATCCTGTTTATGAGAAAATCTCCCGAAATTTCTTGGAAAATCCCGATGCATTCACCCAAGCATTTGCAAAAGCTTGGTTTAAGCTAACCCATAGAGACATGGGACCGAAATCCACATACTTGGGTCCTGAAATTCCAAAAGATGACTTGATTTGGCAGGATCCCATTCCTACGTGCAATCATCCCATGGTAGATCCAACTGATATTGAAACCTTGAAACAAGCCATACTTCAATCGGGATTAAGTATTCAAGATATGGTTGAAGTAGCGTGGGCGTCTGCATCCACTTACAGACACTCAGACCGTCGAGGCGGTGCAAATGGGGCTCGAATTGGATTAATGCCTCAAAAAAATTGGGATGTCAATAATCCTAAGCAAGTAGATCGCGTTTGGAAGGCATTGGAAAAGATTCAAAAGAAATTCAATACCTCTTCATCCAAAGGAACAAAAATTTCAATGGCCGATTTGATTGTATTGGCAGGTAATACAGGAGTAGAGCAAGCCGCCAAAAACGCAGGATTCGAAATTAAGATTCCTTTTCATCCAGGAAGAATGGACGCGAGTCAAGAACAAACCGATGTGCAATCATTTGGTGTTTTAGAACCACAAGCGGATGGTTTCCGCAATTACACCAAAACGCGTTACACGATTCCAACGGAACAATTGCTGGTGGACAAAGCGCAATTGTTGCGATTAACGGCTCCTGAAATGACTGTTTTGGTGGGTGGACTTCGCGTGATTGGGGTAAACCATAACGACAGCAAACACGGACAATTGACTCAAGAGGTTGGCAAGCTTAACAACGACTATTTTGTGAATTTACTGGACATGAATACCACATGGAAATCGGTAGATGAAAACCATGAGATATTTGAAGGCAGAGACCGAAAGACCGGTGATTTAAAATGGACCGCTACTCGCGTGGATTTGATCTTTGGATCACATTCTGAATTGCGGGCGCTTTCAGAAGTCTATGCCAGTTCCGATGCCAAAGAAAAATTTGTCAAAGATTTCGCGAATGCTTGGACCAAAGTGATGGAATTGGATCGATTTGATTTACAATACAATTCATCCAAATAAAAAAAGGAGGCCGATGGCCTCCTTTTTATTTTCGAGTGAAAACCGAATTATTCGACAATTAATTTTTTTGTATTCAACGTGCCATTGAGTCTGAATTGAACAAAATAAACGCCACTACTCCAACCACTGGTATTGATCCACTTGTTTACACCAAGATTTTGATTGGAATAGACCATGTCACCCTGAGCATTAAACACTTGAAAAGAAGTTCCACTAGGAGCACACACTTGAACACCTTCTTTTGCTGGATTAGGGAACATAGACCATTTGATATTGGCCACTTCCTCATTAACGTTAACCCCAGTATAATCGATAACTTCAACATCATCGATGTAATACAACCCTTGACCTTGGGCCATGTCGGTGCCAAAGAAATCAAAGCCAGACAATTGATTGGTACCTTGTGTACCATCGGCATTATTCAATGACCATTGAGATGCGGCAATCAAGTTATTGTTCATTTTTACCCAAATGCTATCCATGTCCAAATCGATAATGATTTTAACAGCAAACCACTCACCTATTGGATTAGCCACAGGACTTGAAGTAGTAACTGAACCAATCACCACGTTGCAAGCCCCTGCCCCATCAAAGAACATGTCCATTCCCCACTCGTAAGCAGTGGCAGTTGAAGACCAAGTATGTAATCCATTGAAATATGCACCTGTGCTTCCAGAAGGAATCAACATATTGAATTGAGTTACATATTTTCCAGAGGTAAAAGGACCAACAGGCAAAACCAAATCCACAGCCTGACCATTAATTTCTGCACTATTGGCTGCAGAAGAAGCGTATGCGGTGCTAACCAAAGCATCGGATGGCGTCGTTGACCAATAACTCCATAAATCATTGGAGGCAACTACCCCATTGCCCGAAGTATAAGAATCGAAATTGTCAGAGAAAATGGAGGTTTGTGCTTGGATTCCAAGTGAAATTGCAACAGCCGTTGCCAAAGAATAGATTTTTTTCATAGGTATAGGTTTAGATGAAAACGAATATAGAAAAACATTAGATTCATTTTAAATTCCAATGAAAGTTTAATCTTTTCTGCGTTACTTTCGCTGAAAAGCAAGGCATTGATCGACAAAGAAATTTATCTACCCAACATCGACCCCATTGAGTTTTTTGGACCGAATAATATCAAATTCAAACTTATTTGTTCGAAGTTTCCAAAATGTAAAATTGTCTCACGAGGCAACTTAATCAAAGTTCAAGGCAGTGAACAAGACGTCTCCCAATTGGATGACCTATTAACCTTGTTGTTCTGGCATATTGAAAAATATCAAGCCTTGACCATGCAACATTTGGAATTGATCCTTGCAGGAGAAAAGGAAGTAAAACCAGTTGATGGAAAGGATGATGTGCTCGTTTATGGCCCAGGAGGACATCGCGTAGTTGCCAAAACTCCGAACCAGCACAAGATTGTCAATGCATCCAATCAAAATGACATGATTTTTGCCATTGGACCTGCGGGCACTGGCAAGACTTATACCGCTGTGGCCTTGGCTGTCCGGGCGCTGAAAGAGAAACAAATAAAGAGAATTATACTAACCAGACCCGCGGTTGAAGCCGGGGAAAATCTGGGATTCCTACCGGGTGATTTAAAAGAGAAGTTGGATCCTTATTTACAGCCATTGTACGATGCATTGATGGATATGATTCCGTATGAAAAATTAGCAGAGTACATTGAAAAAAATGTCATTGAGATTGCTCCTTTGGCTTTTATGCGAGGAAGAACATTGGATAAAGCGTTTGTTATTTTGGACGAAGCTCAAAATGCGACCGTCGCACAAATGAAAATGTTTTTAACACGTATGGGACAAAACGCCAAATTCATCATTACAGGAGATGCTTCGCAAATCGATTTGCCCAAGTCTCAAAAAAGTGGTTTAATGCATGCCGTGCACATTCTAAGAAATACGCCAGACATTGCCATCATAGAATTGGATGAACAAGATGTCATTCGCCACAAATTGGTCAGGAAGATTATCGCTGCCTACGAGCAATCAGAAAATGCACAAGCCGAAAAAAGAGAGACTACCTGATTCTATCAATGGATCTAATCTTGGCTTCATCTTTTTGCACTGCACGAAGCGCAAACCAAGTCAATAACATGGGAACAATGGGAATACTGATCCATGCACGATTGTCGTAGTTACCACTTGTCCTTGCCGTCCATTCAATAACTACAGCAAATAATCCCATGCTGATCATGGCCCACTTGGTCCAAACAATTTGTCTCTTTCTATTATTGAATTGAAAAATGGAAAGTACAATCAACAACACGGGTAGAGTTTGAAGAAGAACAAGATTTTGGTCCTTCACCCAATATCCCCAATAAGCCTGAAAGGTCAACGAAACTGCGGCTCCTAGCCAAAATAAAGATTGAATTCTTTGAATCATAAATTCAAAGATAATACCCGCATAACTTTTTCGAAAAAAAAGTTGCGCATTCAATTTTATGTCGTACAATTGCACCGCTCACTCGAGCAAATTCCTAAATAATAATTCCTTTTACATGTACGATATTGTTTCGCTTAATGCGATGAAAGTTGGAGAATTACGTGAGATAGCTGATAAATCCGGCATCACCAACAGTGACAAATTAAAAAAACAAGATTTGGTTTTCAAAATCATTGATGTACAAAATTCAAAGTCCACTTTGGGCACGTCAACAGATTCACAACCATCAACAAATGCCGCACCTCCGGTTCAGCCCAGTGCTGCATCCGATGACCGTGAGAAAAGCGGTCGCGAATCTGAAACCGAGCGCAAGCCAGGAAGGGAGCGAGTTAGAATCAAGTCACCGCAGGTAGAAATGGGTATTGAAACTCCTCTACAAACCCCTGAAGATTCTTCAAAACCAGAAATAAAACCTACTCAGGAAAACCGTGAGCCTCGCGAACCTCGTGAGCATCGTGAGAATAGACCACCAAGAGATCGCCGAGAATTTCGCGACAACAGAGAACCCAGAGAAAATCAAGGGCCACGTGAACACAGAGAACCCAGAGAAAATCAAGGTCCTCGCGAGCACAGAGAACCGAGAGAAAATCAAGGACCGCGCGAGCACAGAGAACCCAGAGAAAATCATGGACCTCGTGAACATCAAGAAAGAAAACCCAGACCTGAGCATCATCACCAGTCAGAACATGGCGGAGATCAAAAAAATGTAGCGCGTCCAGACCGTTCCAAGAGAGGCCAGCCAGATGAGCATGGATATAATTTTGACGGAGTGGTTATTGCTGAGGGAGTATTGGAAATGATGCCCGATGGATTTGGATTCCTTCGTTCATCAGACTTCAATTATTTGAATTCCCCAGATGACATTTATGTCAGTCAGCAACAAGTAAAGACGTACGGTTTATTAACTGGCGACACAGTCAGAGGCGCTATTCGTCCGCCAAGAGAAGGAGAGAAATACTTCCCCTTGATTCGTGTGGACATGATCAATGGTCGAGAACCCAGTTGGGTTAGGGATCGTGTACCCTTTAAATTTTTGACTCCCCTATTCCCCAATGAGCGATTCAAGTTGGCAGATAAAAACAACAATATCTCCATGAGAATCATGGATTTGTTTTCGCCCATTGGTAAAGGTCAGCGCGGAATGATTGTCTCACAACCTAAGACAGGTAAAACAACCTTATTGAAAGATGTTGCCAACGCCATCGCTCAAAACCATCCCGAGGTGTATTTGATGGTTTTGCTTATTGATGAGCGTCCTGAGGAAGTAACAGATATGAAACGCAGTGTAAAAGGAGAAGTGGTTGCCTCAACATTTGACGAACCCGCTGAACGCCACGTTAAAATAGCCAACATTGTTTTAGAAAAAGCCAAACGATTGGTTGAGTGTGGTCACGATGTTTGCATTCTATTGGATTCGATTACACGTTTGGCGCGCGCATACAATACTGTCGCTCCTTCTAGCGGAAAGGTTTTAAGTGGTGGTGTTGAAGCCAATGCCCTTGAAAAGCCAAAACGATTCTTTGGCGCTGCCCGTAAAATAGAAAACGGCGGTTCGTTGTCTATTATAGCAACCGCTCTTGTTGACACTGGTTCAAAGATGGATGAAGTCATTTTTGAAGAATTCAAAGGAACAGGAAATATGGAATTGCAATTGGATCGAAAAATTGCCAACCGACGCATTTACCCTGCCATTGATATAACTTCTTCAGGAACACGACGTGAAGACTTGCTTCATGACAAAGATGTCCTTCAACGCATGTGGATCTTGCGTCGACATTTGGCTGATATGAATGCCGTTGAGGCGATGGAATTTGTGAAAGATCGAATAGAAAAAACAAGAAACAACGAGGAGTTCCTCATTTCGATGAATGCGTAGGTTTTTAACTTCTCCATACATGGTTTTAATCATTGCAGCGCTCTGGTTAGCGGAGCGCTGCTTGATTGGATATTTCACCCAATACAACGCATCAGAAGGAAGTAAATGGGGCGTGTTGGCCCATTTATTTTGGATTTTAGTGTGTATCCTCGTTGCCATGATTCGCTCGCACCAAGAACGTAAATATGGTTTTGTCGCTTTATTCAAAAAAGCAGCCAAGTACGGCGTATTGTATGCAGTATTGGGAACCATCATGGTGGTAACCTATTACTCATTGATCAGCGATGAAATGGTGATTAAGCAACAGCAAGACATAGCCTCCATCATTCAATCCATTGACACCGCAGAAGAATATAAGGCCATCATCAAAGACAACCCCGCACTGGCCAAATTAAGTGCAGAACAAATCAAGCTTAAGGCCATTGAAAGAACCATGCTTTTTACAAAAACCAGCTCAATGGCGAGTTTGGGAGGAGTTGCAATGATTATCGTTGCAATGATTTATTCCTTGATCGCTGGATGGCTTTTTGATATGTTCTTGTTCAAGGAAAAAAAACATTAACTATCCTTCAAAGGAAATAGTAAAAATGTACGCGCGGGTTTTTAAAGCTTCGATTGGCGAAGTATAGCGTGTACCATCTTGGATAATCAAATTAGGAAAACCATAGGAAACTTTAAATTCCGTTGAGAATTTAAAAAATGGCATAAAGAAATCCATACCGCCACCAAGCTCCAGGCAATAATCCTTATTGGCCAATTTGATGATGGCTTCTCCGGCAAGCGCACTATTGACATCCTTTTGTGTCTGCATATCGATGGAATACTTCCCGCCAGCCAATGAGTAAGCCGCGAAATTCCCCACACGATCTGTTCGCATTTTGAGTAACAATGGAAACTCCAACCACACAGATTCAGTCCTTACCATGATGTCTTCTTCTTTGCCGTTGGCCTTTAAAAATCGATATTGTATGGCTCTATCTTGAAAAGATAATCCTGGAATAAAACGCAAACTAATGGGTCGCCATGGGTTATATGATGCGAGCAAGGCCAAATTAAATCCGGCTTGCGGAACATTGACAGCTCCCAGTAAAGAGTCTTGGAATGTAAAATCCGGTTTGTATTGAATATCAAAAAAAGATCGATTCCCAGAAACCAAAAATCCAAAGTGAAATGGATTGTCATCAAAATCAGAAAGGTTCTTGGGTAATACTTGCTGTCCCAATAACAAGCAAGGTATTCCAAAGAAGATCAATAAAGGAAGAAATCTTTTCATTAACACAAATCAAAAATACTATTCAAATGCCAAGTTTGCGAAATAAAAAAACCGCCCGAAGGCGGTTTTATTGTATTCACAAAGAAATTATTTTTTAATCCATTTCACATTGAAAGTCTCTTGACTTCCTTGCAATTGAATTTGGTACATGCCTTGACTCCAATTTTGAGCATCAACAATAATTAAATTATCTCCAATCGTTGTATTGAAATTGGATGAGTACACTTTTTGTCCAGTCACTCCATAAACAAAGACATTCAATTTCTCACTTTGTTTAGACACAAATTTGATTGTGAAGTCTTGAGAACCTGGGTTAGGGAAAACAGATACCGCGTTGGAAGATCCATTCCAATTGGCAACATCGTTTACACCTTGACATTCGCAATTGGCTGTGTAAACATCATTTTGAGTCAATGGATCCAAATCATCACATGGACTTCCAGGATAAGTACAAGAATTATCGGTTTCTGTGGCAATCGCATTGTAGTTACATGCCGCAGCATCCATGCAACCCATCACAGCTCCCACAAACACGGTAACCGGTTGCAATGGTGATTCACAAGTATAAGAAGGCGTGCTGATGTGCCAATCGTAGAAGAAATAATAGTAGTTGTAGCTATTGGGAGCAGCTACTGTTGTTCCAGTAATGGATGCCAAGTTTCCAATGTTGTAAGGGAAATTTTGGGTTGAACCGTTTCCATCTCTCCACAATCCAGGTTGAGATCCAGCGATTGGACGAAGACCATAACCTGTTCCTGCAGGAACATCAAAATTCAAAGTGATGTATGAAGCACCCGCTGGAACATCAACCGACGCTTGAGTCAATTGATTTCCTGCATTGTCTACCAATTCAATCTGACGAACACCCGCGGTTTGGGCATAAACCAAAACACTGTCAATGATGATGTCTTGGTTGGCATCGAATAACAAATGGAAGGTAGAATTTGAATATTGTCCATTCACAGCATCTTGAGCAGCATTTCCACCAGTGGCTTGCGCACCCTGAATGGTGTTGGTTGCCAACACATAGTATGTGGTTGTATTGACAACGCTTGTATTGAAAGTATTACCAGTTCCAACCAAGTTGTTGTTTGCATCAAACCAAGAGATTGAGGTTCCATTTGAAGTAGCTGTTAAATCAACGTTTCCGGATACATCAATCTGTACATCTTGCGCATCAACTGTTGGAGAAGCCAAAACTTCAACGGAAATTGATTCTGTCGAATTCACCAAACCACAACCCGCGTCCACTTGAACAGAATAAGCACCAGACTCCGTTGGCTCAATAGATTGAGTAGTAGCACCATTGCTCCACAAATAAGACAAACCTTCACTTGCCGTCAAAGTGGTTCCACTGCCTTGGCAAAATACCATCTCACCTGCTAACACAATGGTTGGAGGAGTTTGGTTATCGACACTGATCATGATTTGCTCTGAAGATGTAGCACAACCATTTTGATCAAAAGCAATCGCTGAATAATTTCCAGATTCCGTTACAGAAATACCGGTGCTGGTAGCACCATTAGACCAAATCACATTGGAAGTTCCTACCAATGCTGCTGTCAAATCCACCGATTGACCGGGACAAATCATGGTTGGTCCGTTGGCAGAGATTGTCACCGTTGGTGCATTGGTACAAGGGGTTTCGATATGTTGGTGATATTGATCAATCCCAGGATTCACAATCACTTGAGTACCACCCGCGGGCCAATGAATGACAGCATAATCTACCGATGTGTTGACTCCAATTCCAAACAACAATAAGTTGGAATTGGTGATACCATAAGAAACTCCAGAACGCACTTCTCTGATTTGCGTGCCAAATGCACCGTGAATTTCTACCAAAGCACCTACCGCATTTTTATTAGAAATGGTTCCTTCTAAATCAAATCCAACCCAGTGATTTCCATTGGGCTGACTCAACCACAAAATATCCGATTGATTGGATGGTGTTACATATCCATTGGCATTGCCATAATTGGCATAAATATCCATGAACCCATCATTATTCAAATCACCTAAACCAAAACCGTGCATGGTTTGTGGGTTGGCTATCAAATTATTCATTTGGGTAAAAGTGCTATTTCCATTGTTGTGGTAGTAACCGAAATTTCCTCCAGCATGAATAACATCCAAGTATCCATCATTATCAAAGTCGGCCAATTGACCTTGCATAAAGAAACCTTGGGTAGTTAATCCTGAAGATTGAGAAATGTCGGTGAAATATCCCAAGCCATTGTTCTCATACATACGAATACCGCCAGAGTGCGTTGTCATGAAGCAATCGAAATCACCATCATTGTCTATATCACCAAATGTAGCAGTCCAAGATTGTTGCAAATTAACCAAGCCACGAGCATGCGCATCATCCGTATAGTTGTTATTGCCATCGTTCACAAAAAGTAAATTTGTTCTTCTTACATCCAAAGGATCATTGGAAGCTTGACGGCATTTAGCAACTAGTAAATCCATATCTCCATCACGGTCAAAGTCACAGAACTCATTTCCGTAGTTACCAGACATCAAAGGATCTGACGTTCCTGGATAATTACCGGGATAAAGGTTGTAGTCAATCATCGTTTGATCTGGAATCATGTTTCCAGTTCCATCATTTCTGAACATAAAAGATGGACCATCATCATGGCAAGCAAAAGCATCCAACCAACCATCATTGTTGATATCACCAAACAAACAAGCTTGCATGAAAATGCTAGCGGCATTGGTGGTGGTCATAACGGCATTTCCACTTTGATCGATGTTGTAAAAATGAACGCCATCATAGTTACCGCCACACATCACATCACCGTAACCATCGTTATCAATATCGGCCACGGTCATCCCCCATTGGGCCTGGCCCAGGGGAGCAGTTGCTGTATTTACCTGACTGTAGGTTCCATTGCTTTGTTGATACAAAATGCGCAAAGTTGTGCTTTGATCCATAACAACGATGTCATTTAATCCATCGTTATTCATGTCCCAAACACCGGTAACTCCGCCAGATCTGTACGAACCAGGCAAGGTGCCTTGAACAAAGGTTTGAGCTGAGGCAAGTCCAGATAAAAGGACTGCGACCGCAATTGAGTAGATTTTTTTCATGAAAAGAATTAAGGTTAATTTTTCTTGCAGGATAAAAATAAGCCATGCCCTACCCCAACAAAACAATTTTAACTTTTTTCTTTCCTTGGCATAATTCTTATGTTTGTTACGAAAATTCTAGGAAATGAAAAGATTGATGTATCTCGCAGGAATAATTGCCATTGGGCTAAATTCATGCACCACCAGCGCCCCAATGGGTCAAAAAGTAAAAGAACCATTCAGTGGAAACCGCTATGAAAGCAATGATCGGTATTTCCGGGGAGTAGGCAAAGGTGAAAGCAAAGACCAAAACATCTCAGAAAACAAGGCTGATCTGCAAGCAAAGAAAGAATTGGCCCAGCAGCTGAGCACCAACATCAAAGCAGTTACAGACCAGTATCTTTCTGAAACTTCTGTTGATCAGCGTTCAGAGCTCAACGACAAATTTGAAAGCTTGGTAAGAGAGGTCACCAATACTTCATTGGCTGATTTGAGAAAAATGGGACAAGAACAATTTCTGAACAATGAAGGAGTTTACACCACGTTTATTGCTTATGAAATTCACAAGAAGGACATGTTCCGGTTTTTAAAAAGACAAGCCAAGGCCAATGCAAAATTGACAGAGCTTCAGAGAAAACAAATTGAGGATATTTTGGATGAAGAAATCAAAAAAGCAGATGCTATGGGAGAATAAAAAAAGGGGGCTGAGCCCCCTTTTTTTTATGGTATCTTTCGATTAATCGTTTTTGTTCACCTTGATCAATTCCACTTCAAAAATCAAAGTGCTAAATGCTGGGATTGTTCCCATGTCTTGCGCACCATAGGCCAAATTTTGAGGAATGTAAAGGGTGGCTTTGCCTCCTTCTTTCATCAACTGCAAGCCTTCTGTCCAACCTGGGATCACTTGATTCAAACCGAATGTAGCTGGCTCACCGCGCTTGATTGAAGAATCAAAGATGGTTCCATCAATCAATCGACCTTCGTAGTGTACAGTCACTTCATCATCAGAATCAGGTTGCGCACCATTTCCATCTACGTTATGTTTAATTTGAAGACCAGAGCCCGTGGTTTGAACACCAGCATTGGCTTTATTTTTTTCTAAAAACTCAACACCTACCTTCTTTTGCTCTTCTGCTTTGGCTTCTGCCAATTTAGAAAGTTCTTGTTGGATAATCATGTTGCATTGCTCCTCATTCATTGCGGCTTCTCCACCACTTAATGCGATTTGCATAGCCTCAGCTAATTTTGCGGTGTTCAATTCTTTTACACCTGCTTGCTTCAAGTTATTTCCAATGGAAATTCCCAAAGCGTAGGACAATGAATCTGTGTTGTTCGTCATCTCTTTTTTTCCTTTTTTGTTCTTTTTTGGTTTTTCATTTTTCTGCGCGATTACCTGACTGTTTGACAACACGAGCATGGCTGCAAAAAATAAAGTGAAAATCTTTTTCATGATAGTTGGTTTAATTATTTAGCACCACCGATTGATAAAAACTCAATTTCAAAAATCAAAGTTGAATACGGAGGGATTCCTTGGTTTCCGCTTTCACCGTAGGCCAATGTATAGGGCACATAGACCATGGCCTTGTCCCCTACTTCCAACAACTGCATGGCTTCTGTCCATCCAGGAATTACACGATTCAAAGCGAAAGTGGCTGGCTCACCGCGCTCAACGGAGCTATCAATGACCTTACCGTCCAAATCTTTTAAGGTATAATGCACAGTTACTTCGTCGGTAGGCAAGGCTTTTTTACCTGATTTTTTGGTAGATAAAATTTTGTATTGCAATCCACTAGCGGTTGTAATCACTCCTGATTGGTTTTTATTTTCAGCTAAGAATTTTTCTCCAGCCGCTTTATTGCCTTCAAATTTTTTCATTTCTTGCTCACGCAATTTCGCTTCTTGCTTATCCATACATGCGGTATAGTAAGCCTGCGCAGTGGCCATATCCATCGCCATTTCACGTGTACTATCCATGGCATCCAACATGGCATTTTTCACTATCTCCATGTCCAATGAATCCAAGTCATAACGTTCGTCCATTTGAGACAAATATTGACCAAATGACAAACCCATTGCGTATGAAAGACTGTCAGAAGATGATTCCAATTCCGCAGAACTTGAACCACCACAAGAAGCCATGATTGCGGCTCCCGATAAAATCACTAAAAATTTCTTCATATTAAAAAATTGTGGTGCGAATCTAAAACATTAATGGCTAGATTTTACATAAATCCAATTTTGCTCATCAGATAATTCACTGTTGTAACTAAAGTCCAATACTTCAAGTGATTTTAAATCATTTAAATTACTGATTTTATGCTCCATAGCCAACCTTACCATTTCGCCTCTTGCTTGTTTTGAGAAGCTTGAAACGGATACATACTCGCCATTTTTTTCTACTTTAAAGTCGACATAAATCCAACTTTGAATTTGATTAGGCTGAGGGATCATTTGAGCATATTCCTTGGATGCGGTCATGATACCGACCCAATCTTTATGTTCATTCAAATGGGAATTGATCTTGTCACTCCAGTAGTTATATAGCGATTGACCTTTCATATTTTTCCATGGTGCCCCCACCATCAATCGATAGGGTTGAATCAAATCCAGTGGCCTTAACCATCCATACAAACCACTTAAGATAACCAAATGGTTCTGAGCGAAATTCCAAGTATCAATGGACCATTCTCTTGCAGCCAATCTTGTATATGCATCTCCATTGTAAAGTGCTGCAGCTGGCCATTGGGAATCGTTCTTTCCCCACTGATTGTGCATGCGCACAACCTCGTCAATCAAATTACCTTTTGCTGCCATTACCTTTTCCAATTCATTGCCAGACAAACCCGAGATCTCTTTCATGATGGCTTGCGCATTTTTTAAATAGACGGGTGAAGATGTTTCTAATTTGGCCTGAAAAGGCTGAAGATTCATTTTCTTGGCCGGCGATAAGAAAAACAAAAGTTGTTGCATCAAAAGTTGGGTTTCAACAAATACTTACTATAGAACTTATCGATTTCCGCTACGGCCTCCTCTGCGCTGTCCACGATCACAAATAAATCCAAGTCTTTGGGATTAATATTGTGTTCGGATTCCAATAATGTATTTTTAATCCAATCAACCAAGCCTTCCCAAAATTTTTGTCCCACTAAAATGATTGGAAAACGTCCAATTTTTTCTGTTTGAATCAATGTCAAAGCTTCAAAGAGTTCATCCATGGTTCCAAAGCCACCGGGCATCACCACGTAACCTTGACTGTATTTCATAAACATCACTTTGCGAACAAAGAAATAATCAAAATCGATGCTTTTGTCGTGATCGATGTAGGGATTGCTGTGCTGTTCAAAGGGTAAAACAATGTTTAACCCCACACTTATCCCATTGCCTTCTTTGGCCCCTTGATTTCCCGCTTGCATAATACCCGGCCCACCTCCAGTAATCACGCCGTAACCTTTCTGGGTCAATTGAAAAGCAATTTTCCTTGCCATTTCATAATAAGGGTTGTCCGGTTTGGTTCTGGCTGATCCAAATATGGAAACACAGGGCCCAATGGCTCCCATGCGTTCATAACCATTGACGAATTCACCCATGATCTTAAATATCGACCACGAGTCATTGGATTTTATCTCATTCCAAGATTTTGGCTTGAGCTTGTTTTTAATTCTACTGTCTTGATCCATCTCTTCAAAAATTAAATAGGAAGAGCAAGATAGAACTAAAATCTTTTCTTTTTCTTAGGGGAATTTGATTTTTTTTCTTTTTTAAGAGAAGCCGCAAATTTCTTCTCATGGAAAGCTCCTTTAAAAGTTGGATCCTCCTTTCTTTTCTGCCAGTCAATGTCTCTGTTTTGATCGATGGCTTCTGATTTTGGGGTTTCATGAAGTTTTAAATCTGCTGGCAATTCCAATACAGGAATAAATTGCTTCATGATTTTTTCAATTTTATGTACGTGATATTTCTCTGAAACATCCATAAAAGTGATGGCTTCACCCGTCTTGAAAGCTCTTCCGGTTCGTCCTATTCGATGAACATAGTCTTCATGTTGATGCGGGACTTGAAAATTAACCACATGAGAAACTTCTACGACATCTATCCCTCTTGCACTGACATCTGTAGTTACCAAAACCCGAATATTGCCTTCTTTAAATTCATCCAAAGCGTTGATTCTCGCATTTTGTCCCTTGTTGCTGTGAATGATACGGATCTCACCCAATTTCTGTTTAATCAACTCATCAGCCAATTGTGTCACCATGTCCTTAGTTCTACAAAAAACCATGACCCGATTCATTTCCTCTCTGCTTTTGAGCAAGTAAACCAACATCTCTAATTTGGTAGCGTTATTTGCTATGGCATAAACACTTTGAGTGACCGTGGCCGCTGGTGTGGCAGAAGGTGTTACCTCTACCACTTGGGGGAATAACAAGAAATTATCCGCTATACGCTGCACCTTTTCTGGAAAGGTTGCAGAGAACTGTAACTGTTGTTTTTTATGTGGAATCTTCTCTTGAATTTCTCTGAGCTGTGGCCAAAATCCCATGTCCATCATTCGATCACATTCATCCAAAACGATGGTTTTGATTTGTTTGGTAACAAATACCCTCTTGGCATAGATCTCCAAGAATCTTCCTGGGGTAGCGATGATAATGTCTACACCAGATTCCAATTTTTCAGTTTGTGCTTTGGGGCCAATACCGCCGTAAAGGGCCACCCATCGAAGATCGGTGTTCACTACCAAAAGGGCCAGAACCCTTTCCACTTGAACCACCAATTCCTTGGTTGGAACCAAAACCAAAGCACGGGGATCGTTGCCCTGAGCAAACTTCAATTTTTGAACGATTGGTAAAAGGTAAGCCAATGTTTTGCCTGTCCCTGTTTGGGCGATCCCAATCAAGTCCTGACCCGCCATCAAAATGGGGATCGCCTTTGACTGAATCTCCGTTGGAGAGGTAATCCCTTGGGCCTCCAAGGCATCCAAGAATTGTCTTGTTATTTTTAAATCTGAAAAATCACTCATTTCTTCTCCATTTCACGACGGTTAATCACTGGATTAGCATACATCTGCAACATGATCTCGCGCGCTAACGCATTGAAACCTTCTTTGGGAAGTTGGGTCTTCTTTCTATTCAATGCCAATCTAAATACATTGGCTCTGATGTAATTACCAAATGCTATTTTCTGAATATTAGAATATTGATCTTTGTACTCTTTGGTACCCATTAACAAATCATATGCGATATAATTCGTTGGCCACAACTTGAAAATGCGGTGCATTTCTCGGTCAATGGCTTGGGTTAAGTAGCGGTATTTTTCGTTTTTGTTTTGTATATTTTTCATCTCCTCGATAAAAGGAGTCAGTGGCTCCCCCACTGAGATATTTACCCTACCCTTGTGTCCAGTTATACCCGTAAGCATTGAATGAACATCCTCCCCTTTCTTCTTTTCATATGAACCAAAAACTTTGAGATGCATCAATTCATTGGTCTTCAACAAATCACAGGGGTCATATTCGTAGCTAACCGCCATGGGGATCATGGACAATGATTTCAAAGTTTCTTCAATTTCTCCACCGCCAGACATGGCAAACATTTTTAGCAAGCCCGTGGCTGTGCGATCATCACCATCTTTGCTTCGACCTTCTCTTTGTGCAATCCAAATAGAAGTATTGTCTTCCTTGATGGTTTTCTGTATATAATTCGATAATCGCAATGAATAATAAAAAACCTCTTTGGAACTTACATTTCGATTAACAATGAAATTCTTGTTGGCACGTACGATATCTTCAACTACTTTGTGCTGTAAAAGATTGTCTCCTATGGCAATTTGAGTTGTACGATGTCCTTCTTCCAATAAACTCACATTGAGTAAAGCGCTATCTAAAATAATATCCCGATGATTGGACAAAAAGAGATAAGCCTTGGTACGATCCAAATTTTGAATATTGGTGAATGACAAACCGGAGGTTGTCATTTCAATGACACGTTTGAAAGCAGGGCCAGAGATTTCGGATTGAAACTCATCCACGGACTGCACACTTTTTAGCATCGCATGGATTGCATTTTTAGACAAACCAGGATATACCCAGCGTATCATTTTATAGAACAAAGGTTCTTGTAATATTCTATCCAAAGCAGGTTTCAGCTCCTCATTGGTATAAGGGCGAATAGTATCAAAATTGAATGTGTCTATTGATTCTACTTCCATGTGGTAAAGATAAGGATAATGAAGCGAGGGATGTTAAATTGTAAAGGATTCAAAAAAGATTTGAAATGTCCAATTATATTTAGAAAATGAAAACAATCTTGAGTTATCTGCTTTTGTTCCCATTGTCGATATGGGCGCAAATGGGTTCAATGTGCTCGAATCCCGAGGTGATTAACAATGCTTTAATCTACAGCAGTTCTGTCCAATGGACTACTTCTTTTGATGACCATTGGTATTCATTTGTGCCAGACTCCACAGGGATTTACATCATCAGCACCTGCAATATTGATCCGTGCGACACCAAAATTTGGGTTTATGACAACTGTCCAATTTCCGTAAATGAATGGGCTGAAGGGACTTATACTTACAATGATGACTTTTGCGGATTACAATCGCAAGTATCGGTAAGCTTTACATCCGGGATTACCTATTATATAAGAATAGGAGATTATTCGGATGCCTGTGGTGATAACATCAATTTTTCAATGAATTTTGTTGGACAAATACTGGGATGCACTGATCCATCGGCATGTAATTTCTCTCCAATGGCAACACAAGATGACGGTAGTTGCGCCTATTATCCCAGCCCTTTTTGTTCGCAACCTGATCTTCAGATGGACAGCTTAGCCTTGGTTAATTCACTGTACCTTCAACAACACTTTGCTGCTGAATGCGATATTGCTGAAGGTTGTGTTACCGGGTTTGGTAATCGTTGGGTTTTGAGATCGGAAGAGCGTCGTGTAGGGAAA
>CALJKR010000063.1 GCA_937974555.1 uncultured Flavobacteriales bacterium
CTGTGCAGTAAACACGGATTAATTAGCTATTTGAATAAAGTGTTTTGGATTCAATCGGACGAAATAATAAGATCAAAGACAATTATCGATTAAATAATGTCAAATTTCGATTTGCGCTTTTCTCCGAAAAAATGGGGTGAATATTTGGGCCCCTTTTTCGTTCAGATGTTCCCGATCCAAATACAATGAATCCGCTGTGATCTCATTTTTAAAATCCATAAAAACCAAATTTGGGAACCGCTTTTGGACAAATTGAGATACAAACTCCAGATCATCTGGATTACTGGAATGATGGACAGGACATCGCATCAACTTTACTTCCACCTCCCGCTCTTGGCAAAAAACGATGAATGATTCCAGGGCTTGGACATTGCGTTCAAATGGAACCAACGTGGATGAGTCACCGCTCCAAGTTTTGATTTTCAAACTATCTGCACAAGTCCTATCATTCACTTCATGTCCACCCCACTCCATTTGCTTGAAATCATTCGTCCGATCTGCATGAATGGATGCCGTTAACAATCTTTTTTGCGCGATAAAAAACTTTTGCATCCAGGATAGGGGTGAATGCACAAACAAATCCCATTGCACGGACAAAGGCAGGATGGGATAATAGGATTTGAAAGCCCTTTCCATGTGTTCTTCATCGTAAATCCAATCTTCCATTTTTGAAGAGAGCTGTCCAGCATTACATTCAATGATTACCGTTTTTATGTGTGGATTCTGCGCTACGATAAATCTTCCTTTGACTACTGCGTAATACCAAGCCTCCCCTGATTTTCCCAGATGCACCCAACTTGAATCCTCCAGGAGGGAGCAAGCTGGATGAGAATCACCCAATATCAAAACATCTTGATGGGGTTGAACAACAAATGCATGATGGGTTAATGTTCGCTCGATCAATACCCATCGAAGTCCTGCAATCAGCACAGCCAATCCCAATGAAAAAACAACCAATATGTACACGAGTTGTTTTTTCATGTCTTAGTAATAATAGAGTCCTCCACCAGTAGAAGATTTTTCTGCTCCGGTCACAGATGGCAACGCATTCCTTTGCATTTCCCATCGCAAGACACCCAAAAAGGCAAAAATCAAGGCCTCTTTGAATTGAATCAAATCATCATCTGGAATATGCCATTGCATTTCAGGAGCCAAGGCCTTTAACCTTTCAATCAGCAAAGTGTGGTAAGCGCCGCCACCAGTCACCAAAACTGAACCTGTCCATCCATTTACAATGCGTGCAATTTGAATCGCCTCGTGTTCCACCACCGTAGCCATCATATCTACAACAGGGATGGCAAATTGCTTGAGGATGGGAATGAAATCGGATTCCAACCACTCTTTGCCCATGGATTTAGGCGGTGGTTCCTGGTAGTAGGCCAAGGCATTAAGTTGGGCAAGCAAATCGCTGTGTACTACACCCAATCGGGCTTGTTCACCACCCGCATCGAACAAGGATCCCAATCTTTGAGATAATATATTCAATGGCAGATTGCAGGGGCAGATATCAAAAGCCAACCTTTCTCCGTTGATCTCATAGGAGATGTTGGCAATTCCACCGAGATTGAGGCAAAAAGCATATTGCTGAAAAAGCAAAGCATCACCGATGGGAACCAGCGGAGCCCCTTGTCCGCCATAAGCCACATCGGTAGATCTGAAATCACCAATCACCGGCAATTGTGCAGCAACCGCGAGATTGGCAGGTGATCCCAATTGATAGGTAAATCCCAATTGCGGTTGATGGAAAACCGTATGACCATGCGACGCAACAAAGTCGACTTGGGCAATGGGATTCTTTTTGCACCACAAAGCGACCTGCTCCCCCATCCAGGTACCCCAACTTCGATCCAAAGCGATTAATCTGGATGCAGATTGCTGATCCAATTCCTGCAGCTCTTTGCGCTGGCCTTCTGAGTATGACACCGTCTCAGCTGAAATAATCTGATATTCCCAATGATCCTCCTTCCAACCCAATCGACAATAGGCCAAATCCAAGCCATCACAGCTCGTTCCGCTCATCAATCCAATCACATGGTAATCTCGTCCCTCCATAACGCAATGATATTTCACATTTATCGAAGCGCAAAGATTTTTTTTTGTAGACCAAATATGGCTTTTCTTTGCACCCATTAAATTTCTCGAACAATGCACTTCGAATTATCAGAAGAACACAAAGCTGTTCAGCAAGCCGCAAGAGAGTTTGCGCAAAACGTATTGAAGCCCGGTGTAATCGAAAGAGACGAGCACCAGAAATTTCCTGTAGAGGAAATCAAGCAATTGGCTGAATTGGGATTCATGGGTATGATGGTTAGTCCAGCGTACGGTGGATCAGGGATGGATACGCTGAGCTATGTTTTGGCGATGGAAGAAATCTCTAAAATCGACGCGTCCACCTCAGTATGTATGTCCGTAAATAACAGTTTGGTGACTTGGGGTTTAGAAGCCTTTGGAACAGAAGAACAAAAGCAGAAATTCCTAACGCCGTTGGCCAATGGAGAAAAAATTGGTGCTTTCTGTTTGTCTGAGCCAGAAGCTGGGTCAGACGCTACCTCTCAACGTACCACTGCCGTAGATATGGGCGACTACTACTTATTGAACGGAACCAAGAACTGGATTACCAACGGAAGCAGCGCTTCAACTTATTTGGTGATTGCTCAAACAGACGTTGAAAAAGGACACAAAGGAATCAATTGCTTGATTGTTGAAAGAGGCATGGAAGGTTTCATCGTGGGTGCCAAAGAAAACAAAATGGGGATTCGCGCCAGCGACACCCATACATTGTTATTCAATGATGTAAAAGTCCCCAAAGCCAACCGCATTGGTGATGACGGATTCGGTTTCAAATTCGCAATGAAGACATTGAGTGGTGGTCGCATTGGTATTGCTGCCCAGGCTTTGGGTATAGCCGCAGGTGCTTATGAATTGGCTTTGGCTTATTCAAAAGAAAGAAAAGCATTTGGCAAAGAAATTTCAAAGCACCAAGCCATCGCTTTCAAATTGGCAGACATGGCCACGGAAATCGAAGCTGCACGTATGTTGGTATACAAAGCGGCTTGGTTAAAAGACCAACACATGAATTACGACGAAGCCAGTGCAATGGCCAAATTGTATGCTTCACACGTTGCGATGAAACATACCGTTGAAGCAGTTCAAATCCACGGTGGTTATGGCTTTGTAAAAGAATACCACGTTGAACGACTGATGCGTGATGCCAAAATCACCCAGATTTATGAAGGAACCAGCGAGGTTCAAAAAATTGTAATCTCACGTAGCGTATTGGGCTAAGCCCTATTTCGCTAGGATGATTCGTTGAGTGAATTTATTTTCCAGACGAATCATGTACACCCCATTACTGAGCGCATCCAAATGGATGCGCTCATTTTTTTGCACCCACTGGGTAAAGACTAAGTTCCCCAAAACATCAAAAATCTCCATTTGCATTGTTTGGGTTAAACCCAAAATTTCAATGACACCCGCACTGGGATTGGGAAATACATAAAGAGATTGAAGCTTCAAATCGGCAACACCATTGACGATCTGACCATCACAATTCTCGTCGACGGCATTGTCCGGAATTTCCGCAGCCGCTGGATTGATTAAGCTATCTGCATCATTGCAATCGCCGGCCAACAAAGCATACCCAACACCGGGGTCATCGCAAGTATTGGTGTACCAATTCGCCCCAAATCCATCCAAATCTTGGTCAACGAACCAATCGGAAAAGACCAAGCCTTCATCAATTACACCGTTGCAATTGTCATCTGCATTGTTACAAATCTCAGCAAAAGGTAGAATGCATATCACCACACCTGCATCTGTTGCCAAAGGATTGTAGTTGCAAGCTGAGGAGTCCATACATCCCACAATCTCCAACTCATCACACACACCATCGCCGTCTGAATCGTTCATGCAGGTGCCATCACAATTCACATAATCCAGTGGGTAGGCACAAGTATCCAAATTCGTAGAAAAGGGATTGTAGTTGCAAGCAGCGGGGTCTGGACAACCCCAAATTTCATTTTCATCACAAACCCCATCTCCATCCAAGTCTTGTAAACATTGTCCCAAACAATTCAAATATGGTTCTGGATAATTGCATGCACTTGGATCGGTCGCTTCATTGGAAAAGTTACAAGCCAATGGGTCCTGGCATCCAGGAATTTCAAAGGAGTTGCAAACACCATCGCCATCGCTATCAAGCAAACACTGTCCTGAACAATTGTATCCCGCATTGGGATAAGTACAAGTTCCACTGTCTGTGGCTTCTGGATTGAAATTGCAAGCGTTTGCATCCACGCATCCCGTGATTTCGTTTTCATCACAAACGCCATCGCCATCAGCATCATTTATGCAGTTACCTGCACAATTTAAGCCGGGCGTTGGATATAAACATGTCGAGGGATCAGTGGCTACATTGGAATAATTACAAGCCAAAGCATCTTGGCATCCTGTGATTTCAAAAGCATTGCAAATGCCATCTCCATCCGTATCTGCTATACATTGCCCCGTGCAATTGTAACCCAAAGCAGGATAAAAGCAAGGCGCAGGATTGGTAGCCATGGGATTGTAATTGCAAGCTTGGGGAGAAAAACATCCTACTATTTCCAATTCATCGCAAACATCATCACTGTCATCGTCATGCAAACACTCGCCATTGCATTGATAATAGGGTTGCGGAAATACGCAAGGACCTGGATCTGTGGCCATCGCATTGTAATTGCATGCTTCTGGATTTTGACATCCCTGAATTTCAAATGAATTGCAAATGCCATCATTGTCTGAATCGAGCAAACAAACCCCTTGGCAATCGTATCCATTCACTGCAAAAGAACAACTTCCTGCATCCGTTGCTGAAGAGTTAAAATTACAAGCAGCAGGATCTTGGCACCCCACTATTTCCCATTCATCACATACTCCATCACCATCGCTGTCCGTGACACATTGCAAATCACAATCTAATCCCGGTTGTGGATAAATACAAACTGAAGCGTCCGTTGCAAGGGCATTGTAGTTGCAGGCATTGGCATCATTACATCCTGAAATTTCCAATTCATTGCAAACACCATCTCCGTCAATATCATTAACACATTGGCCTAAACAATTGTAATTCAAAATAGAAAAAGTACACTCGCCCAAATCCGTGGCTTCCGGATTGTAATTGCAAGCATTCACATTTTGACATCCCACCACTTCCAATGCATCACATACACCGTCGCCATCTTCATCCTGAATGCATTGCCCTTGACAGTTATAGTAAGTCAAAGGATAATTGCATGCACCTGCGTCTGTTGCAGAAGCGTTGTAATTGCATGCACTTAAATCCATGCATCCGACCGTCTCATTTTGATCACAGATACCATCACCATCCGCATCATTCAAACAAATTCCATTGCATGAATAATAGGTCATCGCATACTGACATTCACCGGCGTCACTGGCTTGAGGATTGTAATTACAGGCCAACATATCTTGACAGCCTTGTATTTCGTTGGCATTACAGACCCCGTCATTGTCATCGTCCAAGAGACAAACACCATTGCAATCGTAGTATTGTGCCGCAAATGAACAGGGGCCCGCGATGGTTGCCGTGGCGTCGTAATTACAGGCCGTCGGATTCATGCATCCCGTCACGGGATCTGGCCATGTGAAGTTGGTTATTTTTAATGTCGATGCGCCGTAAGCATCGTCATTTGAAAAAATCGCAAAGCCAATGGTGCTTCCAGCTGTGGCGTAAAAGGATATGGTCCCTGAGGCTGAAACCGCTGGATTGCCCTCTGTGATGGGCTGATAAAAAGTGTTGACATAATAGGCCGCATCTTCATACAATGCATTGTCCAAAGTGGTATGTTCCCAAGTAAAACTGTAGGTTCCTGAAATGGGAGCTACCATGGTAACCTTGGTCTCCACCAACATAAATGAAATGGCGTTACTCCCTTTGAGTGTGAGCATCGATGTGGTAAAAGTGCGCAATCCGTTTCCACCGGGATCTTGATAAAAAGTCCAATTGGTGGAGGCATGCGTTCCAGTGAATCCGCTCCCCGCTTGAACATCCGCGGTGGATATCAAAAACAAAAAAGCCGTTATGTAAGACAACATCTTCATAACGGCAAGATAGCGATAGTTCTTCTATTTACAGAAATCCCAATTCCAATTGAGCAGCTTCCGACATCATGGACTTGTCCCATTGGGGCTCCCAAGTAATCTCTACTTTACAATCCGACACACCCGGTGTGTCTTTTACCTTGGATTCCACTTCTGGTGGAAGGGTTTCAGCTACGGGACAGCTCGGTGAGGTTAAGGTCATGGAAATGACAACTCCTCCATCCTCTGCGACATTGATGCCATATATCAAACCCAACTCATAGATATCCACCGGAATCTCGGGGTCATAAATGGTCTTTAACGTTGCAATAATATCTTCTGTCAATTGATCCTTGTCCATTGTCATTGCATTAATAATCCATATGTTTTGATTTGCTTGATCATCGCCGCCAACCCATTGCTTCGGGTTGGAGATAAATTTTCAAGCAATCCAATTTCTTTTAAAAAATCCATCGGGGCGTCTACAATATCCTGTCCTTTCTCTCCCTCAAAAACGCGCAAAATCAAACTCACCATGCCCTTGGTGATAATCGCATCACTGTCTGCTGTGAAATGCAATGTGCCGTTTTCATTTTTACTGGCCGATATCCAAACCCGGGATTGGCAACCCTTGATTAAATGATCTTCGATCTTCAACGATTCATCCAATACCGGAAGATCTTTCCCCAAATCGATGATGTACTCATACTTCTCCATCCAAGTAGGAAACATGGCAAATTCAGATATCAACTCTTGCTGTTTTTGAATGATACTCATGACAACATGTCTAAGGTTTTAATCAATGCTTTTTTGAAATAAGCTATCTCCTCTTCGGTATTGTAAACGGCAAAAGAAGCACGTGCACTTCCGGTTAATTGCATCGATTCCCACAGGGGTTGTGTACAATGGTGCCCCGTTCTCACTGCAATGCCCTGTTGATCCAACAAGGCACCGATATCGCCCGGATGAATTTCGGGATGAACAAAACTATATAGCGCTACACGATTTTCAGCCTGGCCAATCCATTGCAATGCAGGAATAGATTCCATTACATCTTGCATGGCTCTTTTCTGCATGGCTTCCACTTCATGGATAAAATTCCAACCCAAATTGGTATACCATCGAATGGCTTCTGATAACGCGATGATCCCTTCGATATTGGGCGTTCCTGCTTCAAACTTGTAGGGCAATTGATTGAATGTCGTGCCGGAAAAACTTACTCGATCGATCATCTCTCCACCGGTGCGAAACACCTGCATGGATTCCAAAACAGACTTCTTACCATACAACACACCAATTCCCGTTGGGCAATACAATTTATGACCAGAGAAAACCAACCAATCACAATTCAATTGCTGAACATCCAATGCGAAATGACTCACCGCTTGTGCACCATCAATCAGCACTTTGGCTCCAACGGCATGCGCGCGTTGTATCATGTCTGCAACCGGATGTACGACACCCGTAGCATTGCTTACCCAGCCAACGGCAACCAACTTGGTCTTGGGGGAAACCCAATCGGCATAATTCGACACCCAACTTCCATCGGGATTCAATGGAATCACTTTTAAAACTCCTTTTGTTCTTTTGCACAACTCTTGCCAAGGAACAATATTGGCATGATGCTCAGAAGTTGCGATTAAAATCTCATCGCCTTCTTTGATGTTTTCGTTTCCCCAAGCATAAGCCACCAAATTGATTCCATCGGTAGTTCCTTGGGTATAAATAATCTCTTCAACGGATGAGGCCCCTAAAAATTCTTTCACCACTTCGCGGGCTTCTTCCATCCGTGCAGTGGCCAAGTTGGCCAAATAATGCGCTCCACGGTGTACATTGGAATTGTACTGGTGGTAGTATTCTTGAATGCACGCGGTCACCGCCTCTGGTTTCTGCGTGGTTGCCGCATTGTCCAAGTAAACCAATTCCACTCCCCTCACCTTTTGGTGAAGGATGGGAAACTCTCTCCTAATATTTAGTATTTGCTGCGCGATGCTCATATTTCATCGGCAATGATACGCCCTCTTTGTGACAAGGCTTTCTTGACATAGTTCACCACCGTTTCATTCTGAGAACGATCGATCACCTCTTTCACATATGCAGACACCAACAATTGTTTGGCTCCTTCTGCACTCAATCCTCTTGCACGCAAATAAAACAAAGCCTCTTCATCAAACTGACCTGTCGTGGATCCATGTGAACATCGCACGTCATCCGCGTATATTTCCAATTCTGGCTTGGTGTCAATCACCGCATGGTCACTCATCATGATGTTCTTATTGCTTTGATAAGCCTCCGTTTTTTGCGCATCTCTGCGAACAAAAACCTTTCCGTTAAATACCGCTTTGGAGTGGTCATACATCACGCCTTTGTATAATTCGTTGGAAGTACAATGCGGAACGCGGTGATCCACTACAGTGTGGTTGTCGACAAACTGTTGGGCATGGGGCAAATAAAATCCAGCCAATCCAGCATGCGATCCTTCGCCATTCAAAGTCATGTGCAAATTGTTTCTTACCCAAGCTCCATCCAAAGTATGGGTAACCACATTGCAATGACTATTTTTCCCTTGCTCTACATTCACTTCCAAAATCTGAAAATGCGCATCTGCATTGTCTTGTATAATGTCTACTTCAACCCGGGCATTGTCCGCCACTTCAATTTGGATCACTCCATTGCAGAATGAATGGTCTTTGCCTTCGAAATGAAAAACGAATTTAGACTGGCTGTTGGCATTGGCACGAACGACAATACGTGGTTGCACCCAGGCTTGATCTCCATGGGTTTTGATGACCCATTGAAAAGGCTCGTCGATTTGTTCATTTTGAGGAATGGTTATTCCCCAACTGCCTGAGCATAGCGCAGCATTCACTTGAGCAAAATAAGTTTGACCCAAAGTACCCGCAGTTTCTTGATGCAATTCAAACTCCGGATCACTGTTGATTTCTCCCGATGTTAATTTCCAATCTCCTTGCGCCAACTTTTGGGTTCGGGTATACTTCCATTCCTCCATCCGGGTATTGGGGAAATCTCTATGCGCCAAAATCGACGAAGCTTCTTCTGCCAATGCGCCACCCAATTTTGGAGCGTGTGCATTGCTCGTCAGCCACTTGTGAAATGTTGAAACCAGGGTTGTTTCCATTATGCCACCGTTTCTTTAATCCAATCGTATCCTTTCTCTTCTAATTCCAGAGCCAATTCCTTGGGACCTGTTTTCACAATTTGTCCTTTGTACAAAACATGGACGACATCGGGAACGATGTAATCCAACAAACGTTGATAATGCGTGATCACCAGGAAAGAACGCTCTGGAGAACGCATGGCATTAACGCCTTGTGCCACGATACGCAAGGCATCGATATCCAAACCTGAATCGGTTTCATCCAAAATCGCCAATTTAGGTTCCAACATCGCCATTTGAAAAACCTCATTGCGTTTTTTCTCTCCACCACTGAATCCTTCATTCACCGCGCGGTGCGCCAATTGCCCATCCAATTCCACCAAGGCTGATCTTTCTTTAACCAATGCCAAAAAGTCTTTTGCGCTCAATGGATCCAAGCCACGGTGCTTGCGCATCTCTCCAACCGCCGCTTTCAAAAAATTCATATTGGATACACCTGGGATTTCCACTGGATATTGAAACGCCAAGAACAAACCCTCTCTGGAGCGTTCTTCAGGTGCCAATTCCAAAAGGTTTTTACCATTGAACATGACCTCACCACCGGTAACCTCATAATCTTCTCTTCCTGCCAATACACTGGCCAAGGTAGACTTTCCAGAACCATTGGGTCCCATGATAGCATGAACCTCGCCTGGTTTAACCGTTAGATTCAAGCCCTTTAAAATTTGCTTCTCACCAATGGAAGCCTGTAAGTTTTTAATTTCAATCATGTTCTTAATCTTTATCCAACACTACCTTCCAAAGAAATGGCCAAAAGCTTTTGGGCTTCTACTGCAAACTCCATGGGTAATTTATTCAATACTTCTTTTGCGTATCCGTTTACAATCATACTAATGGCCTGTTCTTCATCTAAGCCACGCTGCAAACAATAAAATATCTGATCCTCTCCAATTTTTGAGGTTGTTGCTTCGTGCTCTACCTGGGCACTGGAGTTGTTCACTTCAATGTAGGGGAAAGTATGCGCACCACTGGTATCGGTCATCAAGAGCGAATCACATTGTGAGAAGTTGCGCGCGTGATGTGCACTGGGGTTGATTTGTACCAATCCACGGTAACTATTGTTGCTATTGCCCGCACTGATTCCTTTGGAAATGATGGTGCTGTGCGTGTGATTTCCAATATGAATCATTTTCGTTCCCGTGTCGGCTTGTTGGTGGTGGTTGGTTACCGCAACAGAATAAAATTCGCCTACACTGTAATCGCCTTTCAACACACAGCTGGGATATTTCCATGTAACGGCAGATCCGGTCTCCACTTGGGTCCAAGAAATTTTAGACTTATAACCTGCACACAGTCCTCGCTTGGTAACAAAATTGAAAACCCCTCCCTTTCCATCTTTGTCTCCAGGGTACCAATTCTGAACCGTACTGTATTTAATCTCTGCTTTTTCCAATGCCACCAATTCCACCACCGCGGCGTGCAATTGATTTTCATCGCGTTGTGGTGCAGTACAACCTTCCAAGTAACTCACGTAACTCTCCTCATCGGCAATCAGTAAAGTTCTTTCAAATTGACCCGTACCTGCTTCGTTGATTCTGAAATAGGTTGACAACTCCATCGGGCAGCGCACTCCCTTGGGGATGTAGCAAAATGAACCATCGGTAAAAACCGCTGAATTCAACGCTGCGTAAAAATTATCGGTTCGGGGAACCACGGTTCCCAAATACTGCTTCACCAAATCACCATGCTCACGAATGGCCTCACTGATGGAACAAAATATAATCCCCAATTCACCCAATTTCTCTTTGAACGAGGTTGCTACAGACACTGAATCCATCACAAAATCAACGGCAATTCCATTGAGCCTTTTTTGCTCATCCATGGAAATCCCCAAACGATCCATTGTTTTTCTCAACTCTGGATCCAATTCATCCAAACTATTCAATTTGGGTTTGGACTTGGGGGCTGAATAATAAGAGATGGCCTGGAAATCAGGCTTCTCATATTGCACGTGGGCCCATGCGGGTTCTTGCATTTTTTCCCAAATACGAAAAGCCTCCAATCTCCACTCCAACAACCACTCTGGCTCCTCTTTCTTTTTTGAGATGATGCGAATGATATCCTCATTCAAACCAGCAGGAATTTTATCTGATTCAATATTGGTGGTAAAACCAAACTCGTATTCCTTGCCTGTTATTTCGTCTAGTATCTCCATGATCAAATTGAAAAACTCTCACCGCATCCGCAGGTGCGAGAAGCATTGGGATTATTAAAAACAAAACCCTTTCCATTCAGTCCACCGGTGTATTCCAGTTCTGTACCGATGAGATATAAAAAACTCTTGCGATCCACCACCACTTTCACTCCGTTGTCTTCAAACACCTGATCACCTTCTTGCATGTTCTGGTCAAACTTCAATTGGTACATCAACCCACTACATCCTCCACCCTCAACACCAACGCGAACGAAAGATTCGGCAGGATGATTCTCCTCTTGCATGAGCTTGGCTACCTGTGCCTTTGCGCTTTCTGTTACTTTAATCATAATTCGTTATTTAGAATTTTTCTAAATAGATAATTCGGTGCAAAAATACACCTTTTAAGCGATTGACAAAACAAATCATTTTCACTTTCTAAAAACCGATTAAAAGTTAAAAGGTTCGGGGTTTGTTATATTTGTTCAATGAAGACCAATTTCCCCATTATTCATAGTCTCAGAGGCCTCACGGCCATTGGTATTTGTTTGTATCATTACATCTGCTGCACGGTGGGATACATTGAGGGAGGGGTGATATTTGATTCGGTTCATTTGCTCTCCAACACCGTTCAAATCTTCTTCATCATCTCCGGGATGGTGATTCCCATTTCTATGATTATCGGCAATTACCAGTACAAACATTTCTTCACCTTTCTTTGGAAAAGGACCCTTAGAATTGAACCGCCTTACATCGTCTCCATGGTCGTGGGTATGCTCTACTTGTGGGTCAGAAACTTTGTACCGGGCTCCGCTCCGGTAGATTTATTTCCTACGGGGAAAGAGATTCTGCTGCACTTGGGGTATTTGATTCCTTTTTTTGAAAACCAACGTTGGATCAATCCTGGCTACTGGACCTTGGCCATCGAATTCCAATATTACTTGAGCTTGGCTTTGATTTTTCCTTTGGCGATGAGCAGCCGCTGGGTTTTGCGTTTTGTGTTTTACAGCATTCTCCTGGCCATTCCATTTTTGTACAACAATAATGATTGCTTTACTGGATGGGGTGCATACTTCCTCCTGGGCTTAATTTACATTCTTTTCTACTTCAAACGTGTTGCCCTAACGGAGTATATTTTGATTTCTGTATTGGCCTCCATTGCGACATTGATGCACCACCATTGGGCGATCTTGGCCATCGCTTGGGGAACGATTTTACTGGTTTACTTCTTTCAAGATTGGGAAAACAAATTCACCCATTTCTTTGGGAACATCAGTTACTCTTTTTACCTATTGCATAGCGTGGTTGGGGCATCCATCATTAATTTTTTAAGTCATCGATTTACCATTTGGTGGGAGAAGCCCATTGTAATTGCAATAGGATTTTTGGCTTCAACAGTAGCCGCCCACTTCTATTTTCAATGGATTGAAAAACCATCCATGGGTTGGAGTAAAAAAATCAAATACAACAAATGAACAGAAAGGACTTCTTGATTACTTCAGGCCTTGCTGGAGCATCCTTGGTTGGTGCCGCATGGACGCCTTTGCTCCCTGTTTCTGATACCCTTCGCATTGGGATTATCGGTTGTGGGGCGCGCGGACAGAGCCACATCGACGAACTTTTGAAACGAAAAGACGTTGAGATTACAGCTGTCGCAGACCCTGATTCCAAGTGGGCCATTCCTGAAACCCAAAAGATTTTTGATCGCCTACAAAAAAAACAACCCCGGTACTTTTCTTCTGGCAAAGCGGATTACTTGAATTTGCTCAATGAGCAAAATGTGGATGCCGTTATCATTTGCACACCTTGGGAGTGGCATGTGCAACAGGGCATTGCAGCACTAAAGGCAGGTAAGAAAGTAGGAATGGAAGTATCCGGCGCCATCAACATTCAAGAGTGTTGGGACATCGTCAAAGCGGTTGAGGACACGGGAGTACCGTTGATGTTCCTGGAAAATGTCTGTTATCGAAGAGATGTCATGGCCGTGATGAACATGGTGAAGAACAATGTTTTTGGCGAACTTCTTCATTTGCAAGGCGGCTATCAGCATGATCTGCGCGCGGTTAAATTCAACGACGGCCTTTCACCCTACGGCAAAGGAGTAAACTTTGATGACCGTGGAATCTCGGAATCCAAATGGCGCACATTGCACAGCATCAAGCGCAACGGCGAATTATACCCCACCCATGGATTAGGCCCCGTTGCTATGATGACCGATATTAACCGAGGAAACCGACTTTTGAGTTTGTCTTCCATTTCAACCAAAGCCCGAGGTTTACACAAGTACATTGCAGACCAAGCGGGATTGGACCACCCCAACGCTCGTGTAAATTTTGCGTTGGGCGATGTTGTGACTACCATGATCCGAACCCAAAATGAAGAATCCATTATTTTAATACACGACACTTCATCCCCTCGCCCATACTCCTTGAATTTCAGGGTTCAGGGAACGCAAGGACTTTGGATGGATGACTTACAACAAATCCATATCGAAGGAAAAACACCAGCGCATCATTGGGAAAGCGATGCAACATGGATGGAAAAATATGACCATCCCTTGTGGAAGAAATACCATGCAGATGCCGAATCGGCAGGTCACGGGGGCATGGACTTTTTTGTACTCAATGCATTTGTAGAGTGTTGCAAACGAAATGAGGAATTTCCATTGGATGTCTATGACATGGCCACGTGGTCTGCCATCACTCCTCTTTCTGAAGTCAGCATCAAACAAGGAGGTGCATTGCAAGAAATCCCCGATTTTACGCAAGGCAAATGGAAGACCCGACGCAACAACTTTAATAACCGAATCGAATACTGAAACCGATTAATTTCGCGAACGATTTAAAACAAGATGGAATACAATTTTCAAGAGATCGAAAAAAAGTGGCAAGCCCGCTGGAAATCGCAAGGAAGCTACCGTGTGAAAGAGGACACGAATAAAAAGAAATTTTACATTCTCGATATGTTCCCCTACCCCAGTGGTGCTGGGCTTCACGTGGGCCATCCTCTGGGTTACATCGCCAGTGATATTTTTGCTCGATTCAAAAGACACCAAGGCTTCAATGTGCTACACCCCATGGGTTATGATAGTTTTGGTCTTCCAGCGGAACAGTATGCGATTCAAACTGGACAACATCCCGCAATCACCACAGAGAAGAATATTGCCCGATATCGCGAACAATTGGATAAAATAGGCTTCAGCTTTGATTGGGAAAGAGAAGTAAGAACCAGCTCTCCAGAGTATTACCAATGGACGCAGTGGATTTTTAAAACCATCTACAATGCTTGGTTCAATTTGGAAACCCAAAGAACCGAGAATATCGAAACCCTCAAAGAAGCTTTTGCTAAAAACGGCAATTACAACGTCAAGCCAGCCTGTGACGAGCAATGGCACAAGTCATTATTGGAATTGAAAGACAACGAGGGGAATCCTCTTTTCTTTTTTGCTTCAGATTGGAATGGCGATTTTTCAGCCACCGATTGGGCCAGTATGAACGAGGTACAACAGTACCATTTGCTCATGTGCTTCCGATTGACTTACTTGGCGGACTCAATGGTCAACTGGTGTCCTGCACTGGGAACTGTACTCGCCAATGATGAAATCAAAGACGGTGTCAGTGAGCGAGGTGGGCATCCGGTAGTGCAGAAGAAAATGCGTCAATGGTCCATGAGAATTTCAGCATTTGCAGAAAGATTACTCGACGGCTTAAACACCATTGACTGGCCCGAGAACATCAAAGAGATTCAACGCAACTGGATTGGAAAATCAGAAGGTGCCACCGTATTTTTTGATGTTCATCAACACGAAAATCAAATAGAAGTATTCACCACACGCCCCGACACCTTGATGGGGGTTAGCTTTTTAACCCTCGCACCAGAACATCCTTTAGTGGCAAAAATTACAACACCTGAGCAAAAAGATCAGGTGAATCAATACGTTGAAAAAGCTGCGCTTAAGAACGAGCGAGATCGACAAGTGCAAAGCAAAGAAATGTCCGGTGTTTTCACCGGCGCATTTGCGATACATCCATTCACCCAAAAACAAGTCCCCATTTATATTGGAGATTATGTTTTGGCTGGATATGGGACAGGAGCTGTAATGGCGGTCCCTGCAGGAGATCAGCGCGATTGGGATTTTGCCAAGCACCACAATATCCCCATGGTTTTGATTTTCGAAAACCATGATGCCGCTGAGGGAGCTTGCACTTCCAAAGAGGTTCCTTTGGTCCAATCTGACTTTTTAGACGGGCTGTGCGGGCAAGTGGCCTTTGATACGGTTGTTGCAGAATTGGAAAAAATAGGATACGGAAATAGAAAAGTCAATTACCGACTTCGCGATGCCGTATTCAGTCGTCAGCGATATTGGGGGGAGCCCTTCCCTGTTTACTTCAAAGAAGGCATGGCCACCATGATTGACGATCCAATGTTGCCGGTCACCTTACCGGAGGTCGATAAGTATTTACCGACGGAAGATGGCGAACCTCCCTTGGCCAGAAGCCAATGGAAGTTTGACAATCAGTACAACATGGAATACAACACCATGCCCGGTTGGGCAGGTTCCTCTTGGTATTTTTTGCGCTACATGGATCCCAAAAACGAAAACTTCATCGCCTCTCCCGAGGCCATGAATTACTGGGGTCAAGTGGATTTGTACATGGGAGGAGCTGAACACGCCACAGGTCACTTATTGTATTCGCGTTTTTGGACCATGATCTTGCATGATTTGGGCCACGTGCCCTTTGGAGAACCCTTTTACAAAATGATCAACCAAGGAATGATTTTGGGGCGTTCATCTTTTGTTTATCGAATCAAAGACACCAACCAATTTGTCTCCGCGGATCTAAGAAAAGAATATACCACACAAAGATTGTACGCCGACATCAGCATGGTAGACAATGACCGTTTGGATGTGGAAGCTTTTAAAAATTGGTTACCCGAATACAACAACGCTACTTTTGTATTGAATGACAAAGGCGAATATCTCTGTGGATTTGAAGTAGAGAAAATGTCCAAGTCCAAATACAATGTGCAGACCCCCGACGAATTGGTCGAGAAGTTTGGAGCCGACACCTTGCGATGTTATGAGATGTTCTTGGGGCCTGTTGAGCAAAGTAAACCTTGGGACACCAAGGGCATAAACGGCGTGCACAATTTCCTTCGCCGATTGGCTCGTTTGTATCGCAATGACGCGGGTGAAATTTTGGTTGTTTCAGCCCATGCTGAAAAAGCCTCCTTACAGACCTTGCACCGCACCATCAAGAAAGTAACCGACGACTTGAACCGATTCTCTTGGAATACCGTAGTCAGCACCATGATGATCGCAGTGAATGAATTGACAGAGCAAAAATGTCATTCATCCGAGGTATTAAAAACGATGGCCATTCTTTTGTCGCCCTATGCCCCACACTTGGCTGAAGATCTTTGGGAATTGATGGGCAATACTGACAGCGTTCTCGACCAGCCTTGGCCCGTTGCTGAGAATCAATATTTGGAAGATGACACGTTCTCCTATCCGGTTTCATTTAACGGCAAAATGCGATTCAACATTGACTTAGATGCCAAAATGGGACCCAAGGAAGTGGAAGCCGCTGTCCTGGCCCATGAAAAGACCAGCCATTATTTGGAAGGCAATACGCCCAAGAAAATCATCGTTGTTCCCAAACGAATAGTCAATATCGTGATGTAATGAAAAAGGTATTGCTGTTGGGTTTCCTGTTTGTCGTGATGCAGCCACTCGTGGCACAGGATGAACTCGGAATAGCCGGTAGTACCAGAGCCCCAGTAAATACGGTCTATTTCAATCCAGCGTCCATCTCGGATTCAAGAACATTTATTGATATAGAATTGTCCGGTATTAACGCCTTTGCCTTTAACAATCTTGCGTTTGTAGGGAAAGAAGATTTTTCGTTGACCGATTACGGGGGCATCAACAACATTCAATACAACCACAATAAAAAGAAGTACATGGCCAAGGTGAATGCCACCTACCGTGGTCCATCGTTCACCGCCAATTGGAAAGAACATGCCTTTGGCATTCATACGGGAGTGCAGGTCTTGGCAGATGTGCGAAAATTGCCCAATGCCACCAGTTATTTGATCACCGAAGGATTGGATTATCGGCCCCAAATAGGACAAACCCAAACCGTGGAAAAAGTTCGCTTGGGATTGATGGCCTATGGATATGTTGGATTTTCCTATGCCACCATTGCCTATCGTTGGGACAACGCCATATTGTTGGGTGGCATTACGGTAAATCGATTGTTGTCCCCTGGAGCATTTGGAGCAAGGTTGGACGACTGGACTTACACCTTACAAGACAGCTCCAAACTCGCGACGCAATCCATCAACGGAGAATTTGCATTTAACTCCTTTGGGAATGGATTGATCAGTGGAAAAGGTTGGGGCATTGATCTTGGCGCAACGTACAAAAAAAGAACCAAGGGAAGTTTTGGATACACCCCTTGGAATCCTTGCACCGACGGAAAATACGAATACAAAGCCTCCATTGCGCTGTTGGATTTTGGAAGTGTCAAATTCAAAGCTCCTTATTACCGCTACACTTTTGACAACACGTCAGGAGGAAACTTCACAGGCGGTGGAGGAACACACTGGGATGAGCCCGGCAGCGCGGACACCACCATTACCAATGGCTTTGGTGCTACAGCAAACACCTCAGGTTCCAAATTAAAAATGAAATTACCCACAGCACTTAGTGCGCAGTTGGATTATCATGTACATCGTAAACTGTATGCCATGGGCGCCTTGACCTTGGCATTTCCTTGGAAAAACAAACTCGGTGTTCAGCGCGCAACCTACTTGGCTGTGGTACCGCGATGGGAAAGCGGCAACTATGAAATTAGTATGCCCATCACCTTGTATGAGTTTAAAAAACCCATGGTCGGATTGGCCTTTCGGGTGCGCAGCGTCATCATCGGCAGTGATTATTTGAATGCCTTTTTGTTCAACGGCAATTTATATGGCGCCAATGTATATGTTCATGTGAAAATGGCTTTGTTCAAGCATCCCAAGTGCAAGTCTTCTGGCAGTGGTGGACGTGCCGATTTTACCAAGAGAAAAACAAGACCCATACGCCAAGCACCCAAGAGTCCGGTGCCTTGTCCAAGGTTTTAAAATCGAATAAATAAAAAAGGGAGCTCCGTTGAGCTCCCTTTTTGTGTTGAGTAAACCGAATATTACTTCACAACAACAAACTTGATTGCTTGTGTTTGTGATCCATTATTCAAACGGATTGTATACATTCCAGATGCAAGTGACTCATTGAAGTTGATGGTTTTAGAACCATTTCCTTCTACTGTCCAATTGGAGTTTTGAATCATACGACCTGAACCATCCAAAATTTGAACATTCAAGTTGCCATCAAAATCATTTGCATAGATCACAATCTCAGAACCCGCGTTTGGATTAGGATAAGCCGTGAAAGAAGCACCTGCCATTTGAACTGACTCAGAAGTCATTGCAGATTGCTCAAGTGGCATACCAGCAAAACCAATGGTTTGAACACAGTTAGCAGTAGAATTGAAAGCAGTATAAGATGCGTTATCCATGTGCTTTGCACGAACCTTCACATCATATTTTTGGCCGTTTGCGATTCCCGACACAGAAGATAAGCCGATAATACGAGATGCGTTAACCGCGCCGTCAATAGACATAGGCAAGCCTGCAGAAGGTAATACTTGAGTGAATTCCCAGTTGTAGTTACGAACACCACAAACACCGCGGTTGGTTGCAACAGAACCAGTAGCAGATTTGAATACAGGACACTGATCGGCAGTACGAACTTGTAAAGCCGCTTCAGAACTCAAAGTAAATGTACCCAAAGTAGTTCCCAAAACAGAAATATCGTTCATATTTCCAAATGCATCAGCCAATGAATAAGCAACATCAACAGTTACATATTTGGTTTGAGTAGAACCCGTGAAGTTAGCAGGGAAGATACGACCCAACTGAGCTACTGTTCCTGACGGAATGGTATAAGCGTAATCGGGTGTTCCAGAAATATCTGAGCTCAACCAACGATTTACAGTGTAATTGATAGCTCCTGTGCGGAAAGCCACTTTAAAATTCTGACAATTGTTGGTGTAGTTATTTGTATTGTTGGTATACACTGCAATATCCATAGCGCCACCGCGGATATATGCCACACGCAAAGACGCAGTGCCCGGAGTACTATTGTTATTTCTTACCAAAACATAATACTCTTGACCCACTGTCAAATTAGGATAGTACAATATTTCACTTCCACCATCCGCATTTAAAGTTCCAACGTTACCTGGATGTACATCATTTTCTGTAGACAACGCAATCAACTGAACGCCAGTTGTAGCTGGAGCATCATACAAAGCGACGTCATTGTCATCAGCAACTGAAGGAGAACCTACCAAAGAAATTCTCACTGCAGGCTGAGCAGCTACAAACTTGTACCACATATCCAAACCAGCACCAGCGCTTTCCACTGTATTGGTTCCATTGGCCAAGTTTACACTTAATGCAGATTGCGTTCCCACACCATATGTACTGATATTGCTAATTGTTGTAGCGGTCAACCCAGAAGAGCAAGCCAAATCAGAACCTGAGCAATCTTGGTCGATTCCGTCTCCACAAATTTCAGTTCCAGAAGTATTGATAGATGCACTTGCGTCATTACAATCCGTGTTGTTGGTTACATAACCAGCACCTGGGTTAGAGCAAGCGTTGGTAGCACTTCCTGCTCCAAATCCATCTCCATCAGCATCAGCGTAATAGTTGGTAAAAGTTAAACCATTGTCAATGCCACCTGTACAGTCATTGTCAACACCATCGCATACCTCAGTAGCACCAGGATTAACAGAAGCAGAAGCGTCATTACAATCGGTATTGTTTGTTGCATAACCAACACCCGGATTGGAACAAGAAGCCGTAGCGGATCCTGTACCATATCCATCACCGTCTGCATCAGTATAGTAGTTGGATGTACTTTGTACAGCTGTTGTAATGGAGTTACTGGTAGCAGAACCAGAAGCATCACAACCACCAGCAGTCATAACCACGGTTACAGCGTCATTGTTAGCCAAAGAAGCATTGGTATAAGTAGCCGCATTGGTTCCAACGTTAGCTCCATTTAATTTCCATTGGTAAGAAGGAGTGCCACCGTTTACAGGAGTAGCTGTGAAAGTAACAGAAGTACCTGCACAGATAGAGTTATCAGCATCATTAGACACGATAGATACAGATGGAGCTCCACCTGCAGTGCGAGTCAAAGTAGCGTTGGTCAATTGACCAGAAGTTGGGCTCGTGTGTACATAGTTTTGCGCAACACCTGTAGGGCTTAACAACTGAACGTTGATGGTGAAAGTGAAAGTACCATCTGTAGTGAATTGTCCAACCAAAACTTTGTTAGAAGAAGTAGCCCCAACAATACCGCCCAAAGAGGCAATTGAACCATTGGTAACATTGATTGAAGACAAAGCATTTCCAGCAGTCAATGCATTTAAAATAGAACCGCTCATACCCAATACGTTTGGTGTTGTATAAGTTGTTCCTGAAGAAGCCAACATACCGTCAGTACCTGTAGCACCGATGATCGTGTTTCCAAAACATCCACCCAATGTATTGGCAAGAATTCCTTGTGGTTGAGGATTGGCGATAGATCCATCGGTATCCTCATCCTTTGGAACTCCCACTTTACCATTGGCAGCACCACCGGCTGTAATCCAAGAATCCAACATTGCTGTATGTTTCTTGGTATTCAAAGCAGATGTAGTTGGAGCAGCCTGAGAATCGTAATTCTCGTCATTGTAAAAAGTAGTGGTTGTAGAAAAGTTCAAAGGTTGTGTTGAAGTACCAAACATTTGAACAAACTTGTAACCTGCAGCCATATCTACGTACACACGATAAGTTACTGCACCTGCGTTCAAAGGATAAGTATATCCTTGGCCGCTGGTGTATGCTGCATCAGCAGCATTGGCCTGGTAGTATCGCTCTACGATAATACCTTCCAAACCTTGAGCAGAAGCTGCAGTTCCAGCCATCATCAAGCCCAAGCCTATTAAGCATTTTTTAATATTCATATTTTTAAAATTAGAGGAGGGCTTACACCCTCCTCGATTATTTATTAGTTACAAGAAGTACCGAAAGCTGGAGCGAAAATCAAGAAATCCAATACGTCAGTTGTACCATCAAAGTTCAAATCTGTAGGACAAGCAACCAATCCTTGAGTAGCACCCAAAACTTGAGAATATGACCAGTTAGACAACCAGTTTTGACCAGCCTCTGAAGAGAAAGCACCACGGAATGGAGCTGGCTCAAAGAAACCATCAATAGGAGCTGTAGGACAACCAGTGATAGACAACGCTGGATTAGGAATAACATCATTCTTAACAGAGAACAAATTGGTTGTACTGTTTACAGTGTAGTTATAATCAAAACCAGGAACTGAAGCTACTACATCATTCTTGTCTGTAGTAGTGAATTGCGTGTAGTCAGCACCAGAAGTGATTGCAGTTCCTACTCCATTGTTGGCCAATGAAGAGTTGTTCATCATGGGATTGGTCGTTGCGATGAAAGTATTACATTTTACAACCAAAGATTGTGTTCCGTTACCAGCAGAAGCTGAAGCAGGTCCAGCAATGTTGGTCCAATTGTGCCAAGCTTCTCCACCCGCAGCATAAGAACGCGTTCCGCTGATGCTCTTTTGCAAGTTGAAACCGTTCTTGAAGTTAGCAAAGATTGAATTGTAAATCTCACCTTGTGTGAATTCTTTGGCATTGATACCTGCCATAGCAGAGTTGTCAGTATTCAAAGTAGCCTTAGCATTTCCAATCAATGTAGTGTTATAAATAACAGGATGAGAATAAGGCGTATTGTTAGACTTTTGGTCATCGTTGTCCATTTCAAAGCCGTTGTCTGAGTCAGCACTGAATGTGTTGTCTGATTTCATACCAAACAAGAACTGACCTTTACCAGTCCATCCCAAATCCCAATCAAACATATCATCGTTACCAAACAAAGTTGTACAATACTTCAAGTTAACTGTACCACCGAAAATCTCGATGTTGTCATCCGCACAAGAAACGATTTCAATGTGTTCAACTGTAGTACCACGGCCAACAGAAGCCAAAGTCAAACCGTTGATCTCACCACCCAAAGCCAAAATAGCGCCTGAGTGACGGATAGATACATAACGAAGTACACCAGAGTTATCATCATCATTGAAAGTCTCACCTGCAGTTAGATTGGCTCCAAATTGATCTTGTGTATTGGTAGTTTGAAAACCTTCAACGGTACCCAATCCGTTAGCAACAGCCAATTTACCAGCAGTTCCTACAGTGAATGGTCCGTTAGCAGCCAAAGTCAAGTTGTTGTGCGCTTTACCCAATACAACAACACCACCCCACATTCCCTTATTAGAAATAGGATAAGTACCATCCATTGGATCCGCTTGGGCTGTGAAAACGATAGGACAAGATTCAGTACCATTAGCAATGATGCGTCCACCACGCTCGATAACCAAAGCAGTTGCCTCTGATGGTGTAGCTGCAGTAGCTCCTTTGATTACGGTACCTGGTTCGATGGTCAAAGTCTGACCAGAGGGGATGTAAATTTTCTTGTCCAAAACATAAGTGTTGGCACATGTGAAAGCAGCTCCGTTCAACAACTCTCCTCCGTAGGTACCAGAGATAGCCGAGTAACCGGGCAAAGAAGAAACGATAACTTCTGGACGAGAAGCTACTGCGGGACATCCACAAGACGCTCCCAAGTTGGACTGTGCATTGCTAGAGGCAAATGCACCGAAAGTCAAAACTGCAACTGCTGCAGTTCTGAAAATGCTTTTTTTGTTTTTCATTTTTTTAGGTTAATTGTTGGCGCAAAGTTGAATTATACAAATACCCTGTAGAATAAAATCAATCTTACCATTCTATTAAAAGCATTGTCCATTTATCAATTGTACATTAACGCAATGCAAGAGATTTTTATCCAAATAAAAACGCGAGGGTTAACCTCGCGTCTTCTTTACTTAACATTCGATAGAACCACCTATCCTATAAACCCATAGACCAGCCCATTTGAATTCCCCAACCATAAACATGTCGCTGTAATTCAGATTTTGTTACAGTATTAATTCCGTATTGCCCTACCAATCCAACGCATAGTATGTTTTTTGGATAGACATGAAAATGAATACCAACAGCCGCTTGAGCGGATAATAAATTCTTATTCCATTGTCCTGTATTACGCTCCTCAAATAGGCGATTGGCACTGGTGAGTTTATACTGTAAACGATCCGAAATTAAAAATCCATATTGCATCCCACCGGAGACATAAGGAGAAATCTTTGATTCACCCAAAAACTGATAGCGAATGGACAAAGGTATTTGAATAAATCCCAAGGTTTGCTTAATCAAAGTCACTCCATCCAAGGAATCCATTTGATGACCAAACTGTTGATATCCCAAACCGGTGGACCAAGATAATTTTTCGGTTATTTTTCGAGAAAGCCCAAACTGAACACCTTGGGCAAATTTTCTTTTCTCAATTTCGTCCAATGATTCTTTCAATGGGGATAAATTATCATTGGCAATCACTAAGTTTCTGTAGGCAAAACCACTATTATAATGACATGAAAGTGCCCACTTTGAAGAGTCTGTCTGCGCAATGCTTGTAACTGATACCAGCGCAAATAATATTATCAATCCGTACTTCATTACTTGTTCTTTACACATCGAATGCTCATTCCATATCCCTTGTAGGTATGTTGTCTGAAAATTCGATCTTGATTATAATCCATGTACCTGTACCACGATTCTCCTCCATCATACTCCGATGACGTCCACCAAAAGGCGGTATTGTTTTGACTATTCAACTCGCCGTTAAATAATCGACAACCGCCGGGAAGTGCCTTGAATCCATATTCATTTGTACCAAAAAGCTCACTAAACTCAGGCCATCCTCTGGAATACAATGGTGCCAACTTCTCTCCTTCATTGGTTCCTCGCCAACCCAATTTTTCGAGGCTTGCTGTGGGCATACCGATGGTTTCTTCCAACTGTTGCCATTCCCCTTCTGTAGCAATATGCCATCCTGCAGGAGCCAATTTTCTTGCATCTTCAACACAGGAAAAGTTGTATAGTAAGCCGTACAAAGTATCGTTATTGAAGGTGTATGCAGGCCCTCCGATGGAAGCCCAAACGGTGTCTGCATCAGTATTCGAAACCGCCGCGATGACAGATGAGTCATTGAATACGGTAACGCGCAAATTTTCTGCCATCCACCAATCTTCGCCTATCTTGACTGTTTTATACACATGCCCATTGATATCCTGCATTGTACCATACTCGATTGCTTTTTCCTTCATCTCCTCCTGACAACCCATCAAGAAAAGCGAAACCATTAAAAGGGTCAATATTTGTTTCATGAAAAACTTAATTTTTGAAAAACATTTTGGATGAAACATGATCGGAAGTTCGCACAACCACTTGATAAATTCCCACATGAAAATCGGCTAAATCAATGTGTACATTGAGGTTATTCGGCGCCTGATTCAAACGCTGCGTATGCATCAATGCCCCATTGCTGTTGTAAATGGAAATCTCAACATCTTCGATGTCTGCATTCAACACATTGACATTGATTATTTCTACTGCCGGATTGGGAAAAATACTTACATCAAATGCATGCTCGCCCATCAATGAAGGGCAAACTTCTATCAAATTCCGATTGTTGCATGATCCAGGGTAACAACACAATTCCTGCACATTGACATTTACTTCCACGGAATAATTACAAGCCATCGTATCCATGCATCCATAAACGATTAAGTTCTGACAGCTTCCTTCTAACTCACATACATAAGCTGGACTGTATTCTAAATAGGCTGGATTCATACATCCACAAGCATAGGGGTAACTTAAAAACGGATTGAAACGCTCCCCATTTTGAAGCAATGTATCCTTGCTTACGTATGTAACCGAATTCCATTGACCATTTTCCCAAACTTCCAATTCTATATTTAAATCGAAAGTCAATTCACCCGCAGTAGTTAATTGAGCAATCATGACCCTGTTGCTATCTAAATCAATCCCCCTAATGGCAGAACTACTGGCCAAATAAAAGCCACTACTTATAAAATCTGTGTTGGTACTCAAACCAAAAATAGTCGTATCCTCTCCAGTAATTACATCCTGCACACCAGAGGTACTCCAAGTTAGTGTCCCCATAGAAAGTGTATCGTTACCGTCTGAGGTAGTTAATGGAATTCCTGCCAATACATTCTGAGCACTTAACAAACCTGCACCACCAGTGCTGCCGCCATCATTGTTGTTACCACCAACAAATGAACCATCCGTGTCCATGCTCTTGGGCAAAGCAAAATAAACTTTCGCGCCTTGTTTAGCCACTTGACCCAAGGTAAGATAAGTATCCAAAGCCACCGTATTTTCAGAAAGTGAGGCTTTGGTAAAATCTTTACCAAATGATTTGCCCTGTGCGATGTTGTTAAAAAAAGGCAGGGTACTTCCCACATGAAATGGATGTCGATCGTCCCCAAAAATTTGCTTCACACGTGCGTTGGACTCCAATTCTAAAAACAATCGATAGGTAGTTGTTCCAGGAGCGAGAAAACCCCCAATGGTATCTTGTGAGTCTGCCGCATCACTTACATAATACTTCTCTATAAATACCCCTTTTAATTGGCCATTCGAAAGAAAAGAACAACCGAGAAACAACAAGAGAAAAAAACTTTTGATCTTCTTCACGATTACAAATTATAAGTTACACTCAAATTAAAATTGGTTCCATATCGGAATCGATCATAGTCGTACCAACCACCGGTTGAACTGTCTGTTCCATTTAAATTATAAGTTGGAATATTGTATGACCTTCTAACCGCTGTGTTCAATATATCACGCACGGTTAATCCCAAAGTCCAATGATCAGTTACTCGCTTGGTAATCTTGAAGTCGATCATATTTCTGGGCATTTCATAAACATCTGGGCGACCTTTGATCGCGCCTGCAATCACCAATCGGGGTCCCTGAACATTGTAGCTGACCGTTGCGGTTAGTCCAATACTATCATTTTGATATGTCAAAATGGAATTGACCAAGTACGGAGCCTGACCAAACATGGGGCGAGTAATGGTATCCAAAATGGTATACACTTTTTTGCCATCAACCAAGGTCAAATCTCGTCTTACAAATTCTGCTTCTGATTTCACCAAGGTCAAATTGCTTCTAAATTCAAAGTGCTTACCCAACTGTTTCTTGCCTTCAAACTCCATCCCCACTACATGTGACTTGGCTATATTCTCCCAGGTGATCCCTGCAGAACCAAATCCCATTTCGATATGGTTCTTGAAATCCTTGTAAAATAAACTCACTGAAACATTATCACCATTCTTGAAATAAGACTCCCCTCTAAAATCGTAGTTTTTAATCTCCACCATTTTCAAGTCGGAGTTTCCGTAAATCAAGGTTCTAAACTCATTGTCCAATATCGCAGCATCGCTTAGCTCACGGATACTTGGGCGTGCCAAGGTTTGACTGTAGTTAAATCGCAAGTTGGCCTGCGAAACCTTTTCCGTTTTGATCTTGTAAACCAAACTCGCATTGGGCAACACATTCACCTTATTGATCACCCCAGGATTAACCAAAGGAAATCCTCCTACGTTCTCTCTTCTGATATCATCCTTATCATAACCACTGTTATGATAATCATCCACATCCACGAACACATCCGTCTTCTCAATTCTCGCTCCACCAATCAACCGCAAATTGGTATTCACTTCAAAGTCACTGGAAACATAGCCAGCGTATACATTGCTTTGACCAAATGAATGATTTCTTAGGTAGTTGTTTCTTTGATAATAAAATTGGAAGTTATCGCCCATCGTGAATTTATCAGGGCTCAAATACGCATCCAAATCTGAAGATGTAAGCGGGTCCAAAGAAATATCTGGATTGGCAAACAATTTATATTCGTCATTATCGATTTTGCGATAATTGCGTTGCACGGCAGCCCCCCAAAGCAGTTTCCTTGTTAAGCCTTCCGCTTCAAACTTTTTCATGGGCATCTCCAATGACAATCTCGAATCCAAATAAGTCTCATTTAGATATCGATAAAATCTTCTAATACCCTCTCCAAATGTGGGACTAAAACCATATCCTGTCGGCACTCCATTTTGCAATCCCATAGAATACTGGGTCGCTTTAAAATCCGGAGCGGAACTCTTACCACTGGTGTAAGAATTATTGAAATCAATCTTGATTTTTTGACTGGGAATAAAGTGAGAAGTATTCAATTGGTAAACCAGTTGACGACGCTGCTCATAGAAAATATTATTGGTTACATCCACTTCTTCAAAATCATTTGAGAAAGGAATACCTGCGTACTGGGCTACATCGTTTACACCTATAAAATTGGGCATAAAAATGAAAGATGCTTTGTTGTTCGCATTTAATTTATAGGCAACATTAAATAACGCATTCCAAGAATTTGTCTCGCGACTAATCTGCGCGTTATCTTGCCTTTCCACGGGGTATCCCAAAGTTTGGTCACCCACTCGTTGGGAGATGCCATTGGGATCGTAACGATAATTTGTGCCGTACCTAAATCCGATGAAATAACCCAAAGGCCTGCCCAACCATTCCGTCTCGTTTCCAACGCTCACATTTTGGCTGAAATTCAATGGGGCTTTCATCTTCTTGATATTCCAATTGTTGACAAATCCATTGCTATAATCAGTACCCTTGGGGTTGATCAATTGATAGGCTTGAGGCTTGAATTGCGCATTATAGGTCGCTCTGGCCTGCGCATAAGCCGCGGGATCGTTCATTGATGTTGCAGACAACAAGCCCAATTGAACCAAACCCGTCTTAAAATAAACTTCCGATTGGGCGGTACCATCTTCCCAACCGTGTACTCCCATTTGGTGAAAGTAATCCCCCAACCCCAAAGCCACCATCTCCTGATAGGTACTTGGGGCAATGGTCGGTGAAATGACGTCATCCGAATTTCTTACTCGAAAAGAATTATCAAATCCCAACCAGTCAGACTTGCTTTTTTCAGATGTTACAAAATCTTTGAAACTTACTTGAGGATTGTATCCAAACTGGGACTCTACATTAACAGTCAACTTGTCGGGATAATCCTTGGTTTCAACGGATATGTACGCACCCGACCAATCGCCCGGTAATTCGGCCGAAGCCGTTTTGGTAATAATGATATTGTCTATTAAACTCGATGGGAAGATATCCAACTTGATATTGTTCGTTAATGGATCCAAGGTCGGAATTCTACTTCCGTTCAAAGTAGTCTTGACATACCGGTCTCCAATACCACGCACCGTTATTAACCCACCTGATTGAGAAACGCCGGATACGCGAGCCATTGCGTTTACCACATTCTGATCCCCAGTCTTCTTCATCATCTCTGAAGAAATAAAATCAATGGTGGTGGCTGAATTGATTTTAAATTTCTCCATGTAACTCTCATTGGCCTTTACGGCTTTGGCGTTAATCACCAAATCCTTGGAAAAAAAAGCAGATGAGTATAATGTGAACTCACGACCAATTACTTCTCCATTTTGGACCTTGATTTTCTCTATGGTAGTCTTGTAACCCACCAAAACAAAATTTAAAGTATATTCCTGAGAAGTAGGGAATTTCAATTGAAAATTACCCTCAAAATCGGTTTGTGCCAGAATGGATTGATCCTCAACAGCAACGGCAATCACTCCAAATACCGCCTCTCCCTTTTCATCAGATACCTTTCCTTTAAGCGTTCCTTGCGCATTGGCAAAAGAAACAAATCCTAAAGCAAATGAAATCAATAAAAATCGTAAGTTCATAAAGAGCATTGATTATCGCTTGATAAAGCGTTGTGAAGTGACCTCTGCCCCCTGATGCATGCGTACCACATACAATCCTGAAGAAAGGTGATCTACTGAAATTTTTGTTTGAGTAGCAGTCATTCTCTGACGGTCTACTACATTACCCAGAACATCCAAAATCTCAAACCAAGCATTGGAATTATTCAACCCAATGGTCGCAATGTTCAACTCGCTAGAAGCAGGATTTGGATACAATTCAAATCCCCTTTTAAAGCTGCGCACAATGATATCATTGGTTGTTGTATCGGTGGTATCCACATTATTGACACTTACAAAAATCAAAGAAGAATCCTGAATCTCACCTGTAACCGGGTTCTCAGCCACATAGATCTCGCTTCCTCCAGCCACTGGCGTTGCCAATTGGATATTCAATTTGAAACTAAAAGTTCCATTGGTGGTGAATTGCCCCAACAATACGTGATTGCTTGCAGTTACACCTTCTACGCCACCCAATGCTGCAATTGTCGCATTGTTGATTTCAAATACAGAACCCGGTGTTTGATCAAATAACGCCGTTTCATCGGTAATACCCAAAATGTTGGGAATAATTGAACTTCCTGGCATCAATCCATCAACGCCGTTTGTGCCAGTAATGGGTGCACCGGCCGAAATATCGGTGTTGGCCAAAATGCCTTGGTTATTTCCTATGGTTCCATCTGTATCTTCCTCTTTCAATACGCCCAACAATCCATTGGCAACAGATCCAATCGTTAAATATGAATCAATCAGCATTGTATTTTTCTTGGTATTGTTGATGCTCGTACCCGAGTATACTGGAACTCCATAATTGGGATCATTATAAAATGAAGTAGTCGTTGCAATATTTAGAGGATGTGTTGGGCTCCCAAACATTTGAATCACCTTGTAACCAGGCAATAAATCGGCGTACACTCTATATGTTGTAGATCCAACATACAATGGATATACAGCTCCATTGTCTGAGGCATCGATAGAATCCGCAGCATCGCTGACATAATACTTTTCAACTACGATGGACTCCAAACCATTTTGAGCCATCATTGATCCAGAGAACAACAAGCCCATTGAAAATAAAACCTTCTTCATATTAGTTTCTTTTTTTGTTTTTCTTTTTCGCTTTCTTTGAAACAAACGCTTCCGCTTTTCCCCTTAAAAAATCAAGCTTAAGCTCACCATCCTGGGGATTATTGTATACATATTTAATGCTCTTTCCAGAGGGTGTCCCCACCATGATGTTGAGCGCATAAGTCAAGTCACCTTTCGTTGTCAATTGACCGATTAAAACCATATTCGTACCCAATGAATCTGCTCCAACTGCCCCCTTGCCCATACAAGCCCATGCGCCATTGGCTACCTCAATGGTGTTGGTTCGCGTAACAGAAGTCAATCCTTTGATAACTTCATCCATCTGATAAAACGTCGGAACAAATGGAGGTTGTCGGAAATACATTCCATCTGACTCAACAAAAGACAATGAAGTTTCTGATGTTGTATTGGTGAAATATCCATGCTGCAAGACCAGCTCTCCCTTTTGATCATACTTTCTGGGAATACCCAAAAAAGTCTCACCCGCAGCCCCAGCAGAAAGCCATGAATCAAGAAGCACGGTGTTGTTCTTTAATGTTCGAGCGGGTATCAAATTGGGCTGAGCATTTCCTACATCTGGATGATTGTAAAACATTCCCGAAGACTGTATCAGCAAAGGGTGTTTATCCGTTCCATAAGCCGCTTGAAATCTATAACCCGGTTCTAAGTCTAAATAAATCCGATAAGTACACATACCGTCCTCAAGTGCCCCAACTACTGATTCATCTTTGGCCTCGGAAGCAGAAACACAATAAAATTGCTCCACATACACTCCCTCAAGTCCCTGTTGGGCTATGGACTCATGCATACTCAACAAACATCCCAATATAATTAGCGCCTTTTTCATTGCAGCGCAATATTAGTTTTCCAAATCTCCAAGAGAATTAATCTTAGATTATATAAGAATGAAGAAGAAGATTGTTATGCAAAGTAAATGTTACTTGTATGTTTATACAATAAAAAAGCCCACACCGTTGTGCAGGCTTTTAGCTGAAAAAAAATAATAAAACAAGTATTAGTAAGGGTACCTCCTACTAATGGGACACAACGAACATCTTGACTTGATCTTGGAATTTGATATAATAAATTCCGCTCTCAAACAAGCGAACGTCAATATTGATTTGATTTGAATTACTTACGAAATGATTCACCATTGTACCATTGGCATTATATACCGCAACTTCTCCCAATGACTTTTGATTAGCTATCACAGTAACATAATCCTGGGCTGGATTGGGATACAGGTTCAAGTAACCAACTGTATGCTCTCCAACACCTACTTCTATCAAACCATCACAATTCTCATCAATGGCATTATCAAAAATTTCAATAGCACCAGGATTGACTGTACTGACTTCATCATTGCAATCGGTGCTGTCCGCAACATAGCCAGCTGTTACCTCGCACAAATCCAATGACACATCACTATTGCCATAACCATCACCGTCGATATCAGCGTAGAAAGTCAATAACAATCCTTCATCCACCAACCCATTGCAGTTCTGATCCACATTATCACATACCTCAACTGCAGATGGATTTACAGTATCATCAAAATCGATACAATCCAAATTATTCGAAACTCCGCAAGCATCCATCACTTGGCCACCAAATCCATCAGAGTCCAAATCTTGATATAAAATAAGGTTGTCATCACAGTCAAATGAATTGGTTACGTAACCAGATATTGGAAAACATGAAACCACCGAGGCATTGATATTTCCAAATCCATCACCATCCAAATCTGCAAAATATTCAACTCCTCCATTCTCATCTACCTCTTGATTACAATTGTCATCCAATCCATTACAGATATCCAAAGCAGCGGAATTTATCATAGCATTGGAATCGTCACAATCCCCGGTAGAGGAAATACCACAAGCACTCATTACTTCTCCGCCTTGACCGTCAGAATCTAGATCAAGATAAAGCAACATGGTATCGTCGCAATCATCCGCATTGTCTATAAAACCAACAGGAATTTCACAAGCAAAAGCTACCTCATTTTGATTTCCAAAACCATCACCATCCAAATCCGCATAATAAACACTCAATACTCCCTCATCCACTTCTACATTGCAATTGTCATCCAAGCCATTGCAAACTTCAGCACCTGAAGGGTTAATCGATATCGATTGATCATCGCAATCCAAAGCATTGTCCACACCACAAGAAGCAAGCACTTCGCTTCCAAATCCATCAGCATCCAAATCCTCAAACAACAATTCAAAATCATTACAATCCAAACTATTGTTCACGCCACAAGCATCTAAATCTATCGATCCAAATCCATCACCATCTAAATCCGCATACAACACCACAGCATCATCGCAATCCAAAGCATTGTCTACAAAGCCCAGTGGCGCATCACAACCAAAAACACTGTTATTCAAGTCACCAAAACCATCTAAATCAAAATCAGCATAAAAAACTGAAGCCACATCTTCATCAACTTGACCGTTGCAGTTCTGATCACTACCATCACATACCTCTAAGGCACTGGGGTTTATTTGTGCATCACTATCCAAACAGTCGTCACTATTGTCCGAACCGCAGGCATCCATCACTGTTGAACCAAATCCATCACCGTCCATGTCCAAAAACAAAACAACGGTATCATCACAATCGGTATCATTCAAAACATAACCCAAAGGCAATTCACATCCGTAATCGACCAAATTAGGATCTCCAAATCCATCCCCATCCCCATCAAAGAAAAAAGTCAATAAGACAAATTCGTCTACTTCAACATTACAATTGTCATCTATGCCATTGCATGATTCTTGCGCCGATGGATAAATTTGATTGTCAAAATCATCGCAATCATTTCCCAAAAGCACACCACAACTGACCAGGATATCGCTACCAAATCCATCGCCATCCAAATCCTCATAGGTAACGGCACTGTCATCACAATCCTCTGCATTGGTAACACTGCCATTGGGCTGTACACAAGCAAATACAGGATTGTTCAAATCACCAAAACCGTCACCATCATTGTCAGCATAAAAAACATTTTGATTGTACAACTCATCTACTTCACCATTACAGTTATTATCCAAAGCATCGCACAACTCAACAGCTCCAGGATAAGATGATGTATTATAATCATCGCAATCGGTTGCATTGATTTCTCCACAAGCACCAAAAGTTTCTCCAGCATAACCATCACCATCCAAATCTTCGTAAGTCAATAATGCATCATCACAATCATCGCCATTATCTACATAACCAAGCTGTACTTGGCACGATGAAATGACATTGTTGGCATCTCCAAATCCATCACCGTCAGCATCCAAATAAAAAGTCGATAGAACAAACTCATCTACCTCTTGATTGCAATTGTCATCAACCTCATTACACACCTCTGCAGCAGTAGGATTGACTTCAAAATGGAAATCATCACAATCCATATTGTTTTCACTCACCCCCTCAATTACCGCGCAAGCCATTACGGATGTATTTGCATCGCCATATCCATCTAAATCCGAATCCAAGTAATACATCAATTGAACGCCTTCATCCACTGCTCCATCACAGTTGTCATCCACCTCGTTGCAAATCTCTGATTGCGTGATATTGACATTCGAATTGAAGTCATCGCAATCACCCGACATTTCAACCCCACAACCTTCTAAAACATTGCTACCAAATCCATCAAGATCCACATCTTCAAACAATAAAACGGAATCGTCACAATCCTCACTGTTGGAAACATATCCCGCAGGTTGATCACACGTCAATACCATCTCGTTTAAATTCCCAAATCCATCTATATCCGCATCTAAATAAAAAGATAACATCACATACTCATCTGCCTCACCATCACAATTATCATCTATTTCATTGCAGATTTCCACTGCTATTGGACTGACATTGTACTCAATATCATTGCAATCTCCCCCATTGGAGGTGTATCCATTGGGTGCAACACATGCATTAATTGAAACATTTTCATTTCCATAACCATCGCTATCTGCATCTTCATAAAAAGCAATTGTACTTGTACAAGTAACCAAAGAAGTTCCTGGTGAAGCCAATTGGTTGGCCCCATCTATGCTTAAAATACCCAATTGCCCTGAATTATTGCCCAATGTCGAAACCAATCCAACATTGTTTATTCCTACGTGATTGGGATCAAATTGTCCTTGGTCATTGTATCCCCAATAGAAACTTTTTCCAGGAGTTGCTGTTCCAAAACTGACCCGTGTAACTTCTACTCCACCCGCATCAAAGATGATAACGCCATCACCACTCGAATTGAGGCCAATGCTTAAACCAGAATAATGACCCACTTGAAGATTGTTCACTCCCCATACATTGTAGAAGGCATTGCTGTAATTGGAGGCGGACTCAACAAAAATCACTCGCTCACCGGGCCCTATAATCGTAACGCCGTTCAATGGTAAAGCATTGGCGTAATTGAAAGAACCATCGTCTACCTTAAAGCCCGTGACATTAATAGGAGTTGAGGAAACATTGGTTAATTCAAACCAATCCGGCGTGTTTCCTGCTGACATAACCTCGGTTACTCTTAAAGCAGATTGTGCAAATACCCCTGTAAGGGTCAAACTAAAAATAAATGCAAACCAAACATTTTTCATTGAACAATTTTTGGCCAAAATTGCTCGAAAAAAAAGATTACAATGACGCAGTTACTTTATGATAACTCTAAGAAATGGTTGGGATAAGCACCGAAATGTAAAAGATAAAACATAGAATTGTTTCTTCATTGTTATCACCATTCCCAATAAATTTCATCTAACGCGCCAAATTTTTGGTTGTATTTGGCTACACCCGCATGGTCTGACCCCATGAAGTTGATTTGCATAGTTGAGGATTGATTTTGCGCCTCTATAAAAATATGACTCAATAAAAAAGCCATGGGATCATCGTTCCTGAATTCAGGATGGGATACGTTTTGTATCAAACTCATTTGATCTCGGCTTTGGATATACAATTGAATGGATAACCATTGCTCTCCATTCCACACGCCCTTTAACATGCCCAATCCACGTGCCTTGGACGCTTCATACAATCTTTGCAAGGTCTGCCGCTGAACCAAAGGCCATGCATAGGGATGATGGGCTTCCATCATTATCGAAAAATCATTCCACGTGGCCTCAACAATCTGGTACTGCGCATCCTCACACTTTTTTATTTTCTTGCGCAATTCTTTGGATGGCGCCCAATCTCTGTTTAATCGAAGTACCTGTACTTGGTGGGACTTGCCCTGGTGATTGTCGAAATCCACAAATACTTTTCGCCAACCCCAAAATTTTTGAATTTGCTTCGCGATGAAAGTGGGGTCGCCAGAAAGCCACTTGACGTACAAAGGCATGCGCATGGTTGGAATCACTCCCCATTTTCTGGAACGGGGAATGGCTACTACATCTTCATAATCCCCCTTGACCCAAGCTTCAAATTGATCGGTAATGGATTGCCAATACCAAAATTCAGCAAATACCGGCGCACCCCGTCTTAAAAGACAATTGAACCACTGTTCATGGTCAATGGCGTGATGTGGGATTTTTTGCCAAGTCATGTCAAAAGGCTGTATCAAGTTGTGCTCAAATATACCGACGAACCTGTTTTTGATGGGTACTACTTTTTCCTGAATTATCTTGCAACAAATTAACATTTGTTTGCGTCTTGATAAAAAACCAAAATCCATGAGGAAAATTACAACCTTATTTGTCTTACTTACATTGATTTCATTGACATCTTGGAGTCAGAGAAGAAAAAAGCACGAACCTGAAACCGGATTTGTTACTGCAACAGAATTCCACATCACCCGTCCCCTCCTTCAAATTTTTACGGAAAATCCCGTAGACGAATCGAAAATGGTTCGCCACGAATCGGAGGATCGCGACAGCAGAAAAGCCAATGACTTTAAGTTTACTGCAGAAGACGGACCCGAATACGGCAATGACCCCAAGGACATCCAAAATTGGATGGGCGAAAAAAATGCGGGTCAATTGAAAGCCAGTTGGGCTGGACAAACCGCCAGCGGCTTTCGTCCTTTCGATCCCAGCGCGGCCGCAGGTCCCAACCACGTCATTCAAATGATCAACTCCACTACTTTCAAAGTGTACAACAAAACCACTGGAGCTGCTATGCTTACCGGTACTTTGGGTAACCTTTGGGCTTCACCCACTGCCAATGATGGCGACCCCATTGTGTTGTATGACAAAGCTGCTGATCGTTTCTTCATGTCGCAATTTGGACAAACAGGAAATAAAATTTATATCGCAGTGTCTACCACATCAGACCCCTTGGGATCATGGTATACTTACACCTTCACCTCTCCTCAATTTCCTGACTACCTGAAATTTGGCGTTTGGCAAGATGGATATTACATGACCTCCAACCAAGCTACTCAAAAAGTTTTTGCTTTTGAAAGGTCTGCAATGTTGGCGGGAACCCCAGGAGCACGTTCGGTTTATGCCACTTTTGCTCCTCCCATGGGGAACTTCTTTTGTCCACTACCCGGCGATTCTGGGGATGGCACTTTGGCCCCTGCAGGTACCCCATGTCCCATCTTCTGCTTTTCAGACAACGGCTGGGGCGCAGGCATCAGCGACCGCGTCAATATTTACAACATGACCGTGAACTGGTCCACGACCACGCCCACTGCTACCATAGCGTCAGCAGCCAACTTGGCAACCACCGCTTTTGACTCATCGTACAACAACAACTGGGACGATATTTCACAACCTGGAACTACCCAAAAATTGGATGGTATCGGCGGTGTGTGCATGTTCCGCGCCCAATACAAGCAATGGTCAGGATACAATACCGTCGTTTTGAACTGGGCGGTAAAAATCAGCACCACCCAGCGCAGCATCAAATGGTGTGAACTTCGCCAGAACTCTTCTACTGGTGTTTGGTCGATATACCAAGAGGGAATTTATACACCCGACGCAGCCACCCGTTGGATGGGCTCGATGGCCATGGATAACAACGGAAGCATCGGCATGGTGTACTTAAAGTCGGATGCGAGTTCCATTTATCCTGGATTGTATTTCACCGGACGTCGCACCTGCGATCCTTTGGGGACATTACCCGTAACCGAAGTTGAAATAGTAGCGGGCACGGGATCACAGACCGGACAAAACCGCGACGGTGACTATGCACAATTGTGGCTGGACAATGACGGAACCACATTCTGGGGAACGTCGGAATACATGGGAGGTGCAACCGGCGGCAACGCAGCGCGCACACGTGTGTTCTCATTTCAAATTGCACCCTGTAACCTCGCGGCCAGCGTGAACATCGCGGTAACCGCAGGTTCCAATCCTACATGTCCTGGAGGAAGCATCACCTTTACCGCAACTCCCAATAACGGCGGTACAGCACCCAGCTACCAGTGGCAAGTGAATGGTGTCAATGTGGGCACCAACAGCGCCACTTACACCTCTAGCAACTGGACAACAGGTCAAGTGGTGACATGCATCATGACCTCCAACTTGGCGGATGTAACGGGATCTCCTGCTACTTCCAATGCCATCACCGTTACCGTGTCCAATAATGCGACCCCCACCAATACCATTGCCATCACTTCCGGAGCCAACCCCACTTGTGCCGGAGCATCGGTAACCTTCACGGCTACAGGAACCAATGCGGGATCCGCCCCTACTTATCAATGGCAAGTGAACAACGCCAATGTAGGAACCAACAGTGCAACATACACCACCACCACATTGACCAACGGCCAAACCGTGAAATGCATCATGACCTCTAATTTGGCTTGTGTAACAACAACTACAGCCACATCCAATGTCATTACGATGACTGTGAATCCTTCGGTTGCTCCTTCCGCAACCATCACCTTAACCGCTGGAACCAACCCTGCGGCCTCGGGCACTTCGTTGACTTTCACTGCAACGCCCGTGAACGGCGGAACAACACCTGCTTATCAATGGCAAGTGAATGGCGCGAATACAGGAACCAATTCGGCCACCTTCACCACGTCAACATTGACCAATGGTGCTGTAGTGACTTGTGTGGTTACTTCCAATGCCACCTGCGCTGTACCGGCCACTGCCACCAGCAACGCCATCACCATGACCATCACCGGAGGCGTAGTTACCCCATGCGATGGAAATTCGGCTTCTACCCAGTATGAGTACATTTCCAATGTCACCATGGGCGTTACCAACAACACATCCGGAGCCTCAGCATATACTGATTATACCAGTGTCATCACATCGGTCAATCGCACGCAAGCTTTTGCGTTGACCGTTACCATCGGCAATGGATACTCTTCCGATATCGTTCGTGTTTGGTGCGATTGGAATCAGAATGGCGTGTTCACAGATCCTGGAGAGACCGTATACGCATCCGCATTGGGTGTAGGTCCATTTACCGCCAGTATCACACCACCTGCCAGTGCCATGATTGGCAACACCCGCATGCGCATTCGCTTATCGGACAGCGCCAACGGTGATATGGCAGATCCATGCGGCACCTCCAGCTATGGAGAAGTTGAAGATTACATGTTGAATGTCAAAGATGCGGTTGGCGTATCCGAGTTGTTTCCAACAGCAACGGGAGTATTGGCTGAAGAAATGAAAATCTTCCCCAACCCATCCAATGGAAGCTTCCAAATTCAAGCCCAACATGCGGGACAATATTACTTGATCAATGCCGCAGGCCAATTGGTTCAAGTCATCACATTGAACAATGAAAACAAGTTCAGCCACCAAGTAGAGCATTTGGCTGCTGGGATGTACATCCTTTCCGGTCAGAACAAATACGGCGTGGTAAAACAAAAGATTGTGGTTCAATAAACCCACATACACAAAGAACAAAGGCTACCTCAAAGGGTAGCCTTTTTTTTGTAGCTCCGACGGGAATCGAACCCATATCAAACGTTTAGGAAACGCTTATTCTATCCATTGAACTACGGAGCCAACGGGTGCAAAAATACGAAGAGAAAGGCTCTTTATCTTTTCCAAAATCCCATTGTGAATTAAAATCCCTCATCGCCTCATCCCCCATCCCCTCTTCCCCTTATCTTCGTGGTATGCAGATGGTGGACGATTTTAGACACAAGGGGATGCGCAAACGCTTGATGCGTGAGCTGGCGATATTGGGGATTCAAGACAATAACGTGCTTCAAGCGATGGATCGCGTTCCTCGCCACTTCTTCCTGCAATCCGCTTTTGTGGAATATGCCTATGAAAATATGGCCTTCCCTATTGGGGTGGACCAAACCATTTCCGCTCCAATGACCGTGGCTACTCAATCTGAATTGCTCCAATTGAAACCGGGCATGAAGGTGCTGGAAATCGGCACAGGTTCAGGTTACCAAACCGCCGTTCTTTTTGAAATGGGCGCCAAGGTTTTTTCGATCGAAAGACAAAAATCTTTGCACGACTTCTCTAAAAATCTTCTGGCGCAGATGAAGGTCAAAGCGCACCTGACCTACGGCAATGGCTACAAAGGCCTGCCCTCTTTCGCTCCCTTTGATCGAATTATCATTACCTGCGCCACACCCGAAATACCAGAAGAATTGCTCCTGCAACTCAAACCCGGTGGTCGCATGGTGCTTCCTTTCGACCATGGCAACGAACAATCCATGCTGGTGATTCATGAAGATCCTTCCGGTGAATTCATTATCGAAAGCCACGGAAAATGTGCTTTTGTGCCGATGCTCCAAAATAGAAATCCGCGCAATACCAACAAGTAATGAAATACACCCTCTCCCTTTTGTTGCTTTTGATGACTACTTGGGGGTGGGGACAATCCGATACCAATTTCTTTGATTTTAAAGAGGGGGTCTACCTCAATCTCTATCACTACAATTCCCAAAATCCTCTGTTTGTGGAAGATCTCTCTTCCCTCAATTTTATCCAAGAAAACAAGGTTGATCTCGAAGCTTTGATTTTATCGCAACAAAACACACTGAACGAATTGATGCGAAAAATAGATTCGTTACAGGCCCCTCTGCAACGGATTCAAGATTTGGAAAAACAAGTAGCCGCGCTTCAAGCTGCGGTTACCCTAATCAATCAAACCCAAAACCTCAATGCGGTGGTATCCAGTGAAGATGTGGTGTACTTGCCCACCACGACTTTTGATGTTCCCCATGATGTAAAAATCCACTTTGCCCTGCAAACTTTTTCCATCAATGCTGAATCGTTGATGATGCTCAATGAGGTGATTGATATTTTAACGAGAAATCCAAAATGGAAAATCATCATTCAAGGTTTTGCATCCGAAAAATCAGATACGCAAAGCAACTTGGAATTGGCCAGAGAACGCAGCTTGGAAGTGCAACGTATGCTGTTATCCGCCGGCGTAAATCCGCAACAGTTGGCCCTGCATTTTCCAGAGATTAACGACCCGCATGACGGACAAAAGGTGGTGATTCAATTTGTTCAACTGTGATCAAACACCCCAAAAAATTTCGAGTGTCTATTTGACCTTTAGTTCAAACATTTTTCGCTCACCAATAAAGCCTTCCAAGACATCTCCTGTCGCCACAGGCCCCACTCCTTCCGGCGTTCCTGTGTAAATCAAATCCCCAATTTTAAAGGTCATGAATTGACTGACATATGATACGATGGTGTCCAATTTGAAGATCATGTCCGATACTTTGCCTTGCTGCACCCAAACACCATTCTTCTTCAATCCAAAGGTGACGTGAATGGGGTCAAATTCGGCGATATCGATCCACTCTTCACTAATAACCGCTGATCCGTCAAAACCCTTGGCCTTCTCCCAGGGTTGCCCCTTGGCTTTCAATTCGTCTTGAATATCACGGGCGGTAAAATCAATCCCCAAAGAAAATGCTGAGATATACTTCATCGCATTTTCAGGTTGTATGTATTTGCCTAGACGGTCTACCTTGAACACCAACTCTACCTCGTAATGCACGCTCTGCGTCCACTCTGGAATAAAAAATGGATTTCCTTTCGGCAATATTGCGGAGTCCGGTTTACAAAAAAACAAGGGTTCTGTGGGCAAAGCATTGCCCAACTCCTTGGCGTGATCCGCGTAATTCCTACCGATACAAATGATCTTCATGACTTAGTGTAATATTATTTTTTGTACTCGTTGTTTTCCTGAAACTCTTCCTCTCACTACAAACGCGTGGTCCAATGGCAATGAAAGCGCCTCTCCCTTGGCTACATTGCGCATAGACACCACACATCGACCATCCACGTCGTAAATATTCAAATCAGAAATCTGATCTTGTGCAATCAAAGAATGTGCTTGAACAGTGAATAGGTTTTGCGCTTGACTTTCCATAGCGTCTGCCACAGAAAGGGTAGCCGACCGGAATCCGAAAGTGTAATGTCCCGGTAGTAATTTGGACACATCGAAACGACCCGTTCCATTGGTTGCACTTCCCATGGTATTCCATGTCGCCCAAGGATAAGGCGACCATATCGAACTGTAAAAAGGACGGTACATCAGATGAAGGCTATCCTCTGCAAAGCCCGCACTTTGCAAATCCGCCCAAAGCAGTGTGTCGTATCGTGCGGCATTGTTGGCTTGAAATTTAATTTTGGCAGCCAAATCTATTCCAAGTGTATCGGATAAATGAACCTCAAACATCCGATCGCCACTCAACACCCAATCAGTACCTGCAATGGAATGACTGTAATTGGCTTCGGCAAAATGATTTTCGACACGGACCCATAAGGAATCATGACCTCCCAGGTCATTCATCACCAAGGTTACTTCTGCATAAGTCAAATCGTGGGTGCCTGTATTGGTCATCCATTTCTCCTGAGCCAACACGGATTGATGAATCAACTCATTGCGATTGATTACTACATCCACCGGTTCAAAATTCAAAAGAAACAAATGACTTTGAAAAATTTGCTCTTGAATAAAATCTCTCGTCTCCCAAGTTCCATCTTGCTTCTTAAAAGACACCTCCAATGGCATGGACGAACAATATTCCGATTGACGGTGCAAATGATGCTCAATGTTGAGATTGACCCAATAACTACCGGGAGCCTCTGCAGGAACGACCTCACCTCCAACCCAACGGTATTCGGGAAAACCGGGTTGAAAAACATAAGAATCGAAAAATGCCGTTAAATTCTTTGTTGTATAAGATTGAAAAAAATCGCGAAGCTGAACACTGGAATGAGAAGAAAATGCATTTTGCGCCTGATAATCGCGGCAAGCATTGAAGAACGCCTGGTCCCCCATGATGCCCCGCAATGAGTGAACCACCCAGGCACCCTTTCTGTACACCGTTGTTCCATAAGTCAAAGCATGTGGCACACCGGATACAGGGTAATATCCACCATCCGAGACATGGGCAGAGGTCAATACCTCACGATGCAAATCCGATTGTTCGCTCTTGTAGGCTTCCAAACCATACAGCGCTTCCAATGCCAATGATTCGCAATAGGAAGCCCACCCTTCATTGAGCCACATTTCTTCTTGCGAAACACAAGTCACCGCATCGCCCCACCACATGTGACTCAATTCATGGGCATACAAGGTTTCATACACTGCGTTGCCATTGATCGCAAACAAAGGATAAGCGATGTTGGTGGCATGTTCCATCGCTCCACCATTGAAAGGTACCGCTACATAACCCACTCGTTGAAATGGGTAGGGCCCAAAATGATTTTCATAGGCCGTCAAGACGTCGGGCAATCGAATCAAACTATTTTTAAAATTGGTGGTATCGGTTGCTTTAGAAGCCAACCATATTGGAATCACATCACCATCTTCCGACACCCAATCTTCGGCAGTATGCACATAGCTTCCCACCGCAACACTGGCCAAATAGGAAGGAATGGGTTCGGCCAAATGCCAATGGCTGAGCCGGTGTGTATTGGGCAAAACCTCTTCAGACTGCAATACCCCGCCACAAATGGCCCTGTGTGCAATCAAGGTTTCAACCGATAAATCGTAAGTCACGCGATCATTGAAATCATCAATGCAAGGATGCCAAGCCCTGCCCAAACAATGCGGGTCCGAATCAAATCCAACCCCCATGTTGTAGGCATACTGACTATTGTAATAAAAGCCACCCCAAGTTCCATCCGTCATGGGATGTCCGCCATACCAAACCTGCACTTCCAATGTATCTGGCCCAATCCAGGCACCTGCATTTTGAATGACAAAACCTTGCTCCAAATAGTCAAAAAGCATGGGCTGTCCTTCTACCTTCACAGAATCGACAGTCAAGGCTTCCAGATCAAAATGCAATTGTGACGTAGGCTGAAGAAGCCGCACTTGCATGGTAGCTACTCCTTTGAACGTTGCAGCGGAAAAAGTAGAAAAATCCAAATAAATATCTTGATGCAAAATATCCAAGGTGTCCAATCGGCTGGCATGACTGTTTTTTAGCGCACCCAGCTGATGGGAACAGCGCTGACTCCATCCGTTTATGGTGATCAAGGTCAAAACAATCCAACCAAAAAATTTATTCATATTGAAAGGAATTAATCCAACGTTCAGTTACATAATCAATCGCCTGTGCATTGGGATGACAGCCATCGGCTTCGTAAAAACGATAATCTCTTAGTTCATCTTGTACCCACTCGTAGCTCGGAAAATATCGCGCTGTGGTTTGTCCACATATTTGATGCACCGACTCCAAAAGGATGGCCTTGGATCGTGCATTCTCAATCACTCCCAACTTTTCATGACGAACCGGACTAACGGTCAACACCACCTTTAAGTTCGGGAATCGAGCAGAAACCCCTTGTATCCAATCCGTATAGGGTCCAACGATATCCTCAATCGACAACCATTGTTTATCAAAAGCATCTTGCGGCAATCGCTGGCAATTGCCCACCTGCATTTGCCTGGCTTTCCAATGCCAAACCTGAGCGGTCCCCAGGGTGATCACAAGCAAATGACTTTGTTGCAACGCCTGATGGATTTGGTCGACACAACCTTGCCCCCATTGCAACAATTCCCCTTCTGAAACGACCGATTGCCCTGGCTTTCCAGCCATCAACATCTTCCATTTGTTCTCATGAAAAATGGTACTATTGGACAATTGAACCCAGTCGCCTTTCATCCAAGACAATATCGAAAGCGGCTGAAAAAGTGTACCCATCGGATTGGATAACACCTCCCAACCATGGGCTTGGCAACGCTGTGCCACTTCCACAGAAAAGCAGGATCCCATCATCAACGCCGTTGGCTTTTGAGGCAAACGCCAATCGGGCCACCCCTTCCATCGGTCAGACAATTGGAAACTCATATCAAGGCAACAGAATTTGACCACATTTGAAATGTCCTTTGGGACATTGTGCATGACCATGCATACCGCAAGGGCGACATTCCAAAGGCTCCAGGGTTTGTAACACCACCGAATCGGGAGACAATGGACCAAATCCAAAAGCTGGAATTGTGCTGCAAAAGAATGCCGTCACCGGAGCTTGTGTTGCAGAGCACAGGTGCAAAGGCCCCGAATCATTTACATAATTCATGACCGCATTTTTCATCAAATAGCCGGATTGCATCAACGAATATCGACCCGCTACAATTTCCCAATTGGAATGATTGAGACGCAATTCTTTCATCAATTCATGCAGAGCAGGTACATCGCCAGGGCCGCCCAGGACCAGTACTTTTTTATCTGCATTCCGATTCAATACTTGCTGCCAAACCGCAACTGGGGCTTGCTTGGTTTTCCAAACCGAAGATGGACTGATGGTGATGTATTTTTCTTGAGGCAGGTCCACAGCATGAGAATTGACATTCAATTGCGGCATAAAAAATTGATCACTGCCCACCAAGTCCATCAAGCGTTGTACCTCATGCACTCCCGTTCCCCATTGGTGAGTTATTCGAACATCAAAAAAGAAAGACCACCAACCCTGGGCATAGCCCACTTTTTTAACCGCGTTGCTCAGCAAAGCAAAAAGCCCCATTGTAAAAAATCGTTGGGCCAAAAACAAGACATCATATCGTTCCTTGCGCACTTGCTTCAGCAGCATCCACCAAGATCGCCATTTGTCCTTTTTGTCCCAAACCCAAACCCTTCCCACCTTGGGATGGTCTTGATAAAACAATTCATTTCCTTTTCGCACCAGAACATCCACCTTAAAATCTTGGGCATGCAAAGCCTCCACTGCTGCAGTACCCAAAATGGCATCGCCAATAAAAGCGGTTTGTATGAAAAGTGCGCGTTGCATTATACAGCTACTTCATGATCGCGCAAAGCGTCATTGAGGGAAGTTTTTAAATCAGTACTCTCTTTTCTTTTTCCTATAATCAGCGCACAAGGCACACCGTATTCACCCGCCGCAAAAGTTTTGGGGTAGGTACCGGGAATCACCACACTACGCTCCGGAACTTCACCTACATAAATCACAGGCTCATCACCAGATACATCGATAATCTTGGTGGACTTGGTTAAGACCACATTGGCACCCAGCACCGCTTCTTTGCGCACACGAACACCTTCTACCACTATGCATCTTGAACCAATAAAACAACCATCTTCGATGATCACCGGCGCCGCTTGAAGCGGTTCCAAGACACCTCCAATACCCACGCCACCGCTCAAGTGTACATCTTTTCCTATCTGCGCACAAGACCCCACCGTGGCCCAGGTATCCACCATGGTGCCATTGCCCACATAGGCTCCAATGTTGACATAGCTCGGCATCATGATCACCCCTGGCGCCAAGAAAGCCCCATAGCGTGCCACCGCATGGGGAACCACGCGAACCCCCAATGCAGCGTAATCCCGCTTCAAAGCCATCTTGTCATGAAACTCCATCGGACCTGCTTCCAAAGTTTCCATTTTGCGAATAGGGAAATACATCACCACCGCTTTCTTCACCCATTCGTTCACCTGCCAATCCCCATTTTCCAAGGGCTCTGCGACACGCAATCGACCTTTGTCTATTTCCTCAATCACCCACTCTATGGCTGAAACCGTTGCTGGCGCCTGTAGCAAACTTCTGTCTGCCCAAGCCTTTTCTATGGTGCTTTGTATAGCTTCGCGATTCATCTCTTTGTATTTTGGTCAAAAATACGAACAGCATGGGAAGATTGGTTGCCATAGATTACGGAGAAAAAAGATGCGGCATCGCAGAGACGGATGATTTGAAAATGATCGCCTCCCCCTTGACCACCGTATCCCCACAAGAGGTATTGGCCTTTCTTCAACAATACCATCAAAAGCACACCATCGAAGCGCTGATTTTGGGAGAAGCCAAATACCTCAATGGCCAAGCCTCCCAAACCACCCAACAGCAAATGGTTTTTCAAGAAAAATTACAAAAGCAATTTCCTGAAATACCCATCCACCGTATCAATGAGATGTTCACCAGTAAAATGGCCAGCCAAGCCATCTTGATGGGCGGCGCCTCTAAAAAACAACGTGCGGACAAAGGCCTGGTGGATGCAGTAAGCGCCGCTTTGCTGCTTCAATCCTACTTGGGATAAATTAACTTCCATCCCAAAAGTGCCTTTGATTATCTTTGTGACCCATGAAAAAAACCAGTCTTTTTCTTTTAGCGCTTGTCTTGGCTTTCAGCAGTTGTACCGAGTACAACAAAATCTTGAAAGAAAAAGACATGAACAAAAAGTTTGAGGCTGCGGTGAAGTACTACCAAGAAGGAGAATGTCACAAGGCATTGCCCCTGCTGGAGGAGTTGCAAGGGCCCACACGCGGTAGTTCAATATCTGAAGATGTGCAATACTATTTTGCGATGACCAACTTCTGCATCAAAGATTATGTGATGGCAGGTTACTTCTTGAAATCGTTTGCCAAGAACTATCCCCGACATGCCAAAGCAGAAGAGTGTCTTTTTAAATCCGCCTATTGCAGTTTCCAATTGAGCCCCGATTACACTTTGGATCAAACCGACACCCACCAAGCAATCAATGATTTTCAATATTTCTTGGATAAATACCCCACTTCTGTTTTGAAAGACTCCGCCAATGTATTGGTCGGCGCGTTGAATCATAAGTTGGAGAAAAAAGACTTTGAAAACGCCAAGTTGTTTGTCAAAACCCAACGTTACAAGGCAGGTTCCATTGCCCTTAAGCAATTCATACAGAAATATCCAACCTCTCAATACCGTGAGGAAGTGCAGTATTTGATTGTCAAAAGCAATTACCTGCTCGCTGAAGGAAGCATCGAATCAAAGAAATTGGAACGTTTTCGTGCAACTATAGAATCTTATGTTAACTTTGCAAATGCTTATCCGGAAAGTGAATGGTTAAAAACCGCTCAAGATTTCTTTGATAAGAGTGCCAAACAAATTGAAAAATTGACCCACTGATTGTTATGAGTAAGTTTAAAACTACCAATGCGGAAAAGAGTACTGTAACCCGCGATATGGACAAATTGTTTTCACAAGTTGATGGCAACTTGTTTGAAGCCATCGTTCTTCTATCTAAGCGTTCCAACCAAATTGGAAAAGAAATGAAAGAAGAATTAAGCCAAAAATTGGAAGAGTTCAGCTCATCAACAGACAATTTGGAAGAGGTATTTGAAAACCGCGAACAAATTGAAATTTCAAAGCACTATGAGAGAATGGCCAAGCCACATTCCATAGCAGTTCAGGAATTGGTTGACGGTGAAGTATACTGGAGATACCCAGATGCTGAAAACACCCAAGCATAATATTGATTGACCTCAAGAAAGAAAGATGGCGCTTTAGCCATCTTTTTTTATTTTAGAACCATGAAAGGGAAGAAAATTCTGGTAGGAGTTACGGGGAGCATTGCTTGCATCAAAACCACACAGTTGGTGAGGATGCTCGTTAAATCCGGGGCCGAGGTAAAAGTGGTGATGACCACGGCTGCCCAAGAGTTTATTCTTCCACTCACTTTTGCCAGTCTCTCTGGAAATTCCGTTGTATCCGATTTTACCGAGAAAAAAGAAAGTGGTGAATGGACCAACCATGTGCATTGGGCCTTGTGGGCAGATGCCATGATCATTGCCCCCTGTTCCGCACATACTTTGTCCAAGATGGCCACTGGCATGTGCGACAACTTTTTAATGGCGGTATACATGAGTACCCGATGCCCCATTTTTGTTGCACCGGCGATGGACCACGACATGTTTCTTCACGCGGGAACCCAAACCAATTTAGACAACTTGCAAAAAAGAGGACATCACGTACTCGCTCCGCAAGAAGGAAGCCTTGCCTCGGGATTGGATGGCAAAGGGAGAATGATGGAACCAGAGGACATTTTCAGTACCGTACTTCAATATTTTTCTCCCAATCCCAAGTGGGAAGGAAAAAAAATCTTGATCACTGCCGGCCCTACCCATGAAGCGATAGACCCTGTTCGTTTTATTGGCAATCACAGCAGCGGAAAAATGGGATTTGCCTTGGCCGAAAGAGCCGCGGAAAGCGGTGCCGAGGTTGTTTTAATCACGGGCCCCACTGCCTTATCCATCCATCATCCCTTGGTACAAAGGATTTCCGTAACCTCTGCCGATGAAATGGCTGCGGCATGTGAAATCCATTTCCCACATTGCCATGCGGCCATTCTAAGCGCAGCTGTGGCAGACTACAAGCCTGCTGCGGCAGCTGATCAAAAAATGAAGAAGAAAGACCAAGCCCTCACCATCGCTTTGGTTCCAACGATCGACATTGCACACACCTTGGGACAGAAAAAACAAAGCCATCAACGCCTTGTTGGATTTGCCTTGGAAACGGAAAATTTATTGTCCAATGCCATGGACAAAATGACCCGTAAGAACTTTGACTTCATTGTTGCCAACTCCGCCTTGGGCAATCAAAGTGGGTTTGGTAAAGATGATAACACCGTGACAATTATTTATCCCGATTCTCGTTCTCTTGCTTTTGAGCCCATGCACAAAACCAAAGTGGCCCAAGAAATACTCAACCAGCTATGCGAAATTTTATAATACTTATATCCTTCATTTGCATCACCTTGGTGCAGCCCTTTAAGGCTCTGAGCCAAGAGCTGAATTGCAATGTCACCATTATCCCACCCCGTGTGATTACTGGTGATGCGGAAGTTTTTAAAACAATGGAAGGGGTTATCGAAGAGTTTATCAATAACCGAAAATGGTCCAAAGAAAATTGGGATTCAAAAGAGAGAATTGATTGCTCCATTCAAATCACCATTGAGCAGCAAATCAACAACCGCTCATTCAAAGGTTCGATTCAAGTAAGCAGCAGTCGTCCGGTGTACAACTCATCGTACAAAACAACCATGCTCAGCATCAACGATAAAAACTTTGAGTTCTCTTACCAAGACAATTCCACCTTGCAATGGTCACAAGATCAACACCGTGACAACCTGACATCAGTAATTGCCTATTATGCCAATTTGATTCTGGCCATGGACTACGATTCTTTTTCTTTGGAAGGGGGAACCGACCATTATCTGCTTTGTCAAACCATCGTCAACAACGCCCAAAACGCACCTGAGGAAGGATGGAAAGCCAATCAAAAAGGACAACAAAATCGATATTGGATCATCGAGAATATCCTTTCTCAATCGTTCAAACCCCTGCGCGAAGCACTATACAACTATCATCGCCAAGGATTGGATCTCTTGTATTTTGATATTGAAAAAGGAAGGAACAACATTGCATTGTCCTTGGAAGGACTGCGCGCCATTCATAAAATTCGCCCCTCCTCTTATAACCTCCAGGTTTTCTTTTACGGAAAAGCCGATGAGATTACCCAAATTTTCAAACCCGCTCCCGTGCCAGTAAAACAACCTATCTATGAATTGTGCAAATTGGTAGATCCCGGTAACATTACCAAGTACGAGCGCATCATGAATTAATGCGAATTCATGCGCATAAATGCGCATAATTGCGAATAACTCTTCGGGGCGAGTAAGCCCATTCCGCTTTATTTTCGTCAAAAGTATTTGCCGTGCTTAAAAATATACGTGTCCAGAATTTTGCATTGATCGATCAGGCCGAATTGGCTTTCGATGAAGGGTTTACTGTTATCACTGGGGAAACCGGAAGCGGTAAGTCCATCTTATTGGGAGCCATTGGGTTGCTTTTGGGACAACGAGCCGATGCCAAAATTTTTAGGAACAACGAACAAAAATGCGTCATTGAAGCCCAGTTCGAAATTCAAGGCAAATCATGGAAAGCTTTCTTCAAACAGCACGACTTGGACTGGGAAGACCTTTTGACGATCAGAAGAGAGATATTGCCCACCGGGAAATCACGGTCGTTCATCAATGACACCCCTGTCAGTGTTTCTTTGCTCAAAGAAGCTGGACTAAGGCTCATCGACATCCACTCCCAACACGAGCAAAGCCTCATCGGGCAGCGCAGTTTTCAATTGGAAATATTGGATGCCATCGCCAAAAATGAAGAGCCCATTGAAAGCTATGGGCAGTTGTTTAAGCAATGGCAAGCCTCCAAAAAAAGTCTAGAGGAGAAAAAACAATTGCAAGCCGAATGGAACGCCACGGCTGATTTCATCAAGTTTCAATTTGAAGAATTGGAACAATCCCCATTGGGAAAAATCCACATCAAAGAAGCTGAACAGCAAGTTGAAACTTTAGAAAATGCAGAAGAGATTCAATCGGCATTGTCCAGCACCTTGGATATTTTGGATGGCCCCGATGGCGTTGGTGTTCGATTGCATCAAGCCCAACAAAATGTACAAAAGATCGCCAAGTTTGGAGATCAATGGGAGAGCATCGCGCAGCGAGTAAAGTCCCTAATGATTGAAATCAAAGACATTCATCAAGAAGTAGAAGGATTGGCCGAAAGTGCCCAAGCGGATCCACAGCGCCTGCATCAATTGCAAGAGCAATTGGGTGAGATCTACCGTCTGCAGCAGAAACATAGGGTCCAAGATCCAGAGGAGCTTTTGCAACTTCAAGAAAAATGGAATGAACAGTTGATGGGGCTTGGCAATGTAGAAGATGAGATTCTTCAACTCGAAAAAGAAATCGTCCTGCAATATCAGCAAATTCAATCCGCAGGAAAAGTCATCCATGAGCGCCGATTGGAGGCTGGGCAAACATTGACTTCTGAGATGGCCCATTGGCTGAAACAGTTGTCCATGGAGCATGCCCAAATACACGTCGATCTCAAGTGGATCGAACCCAAAATCGATGGGTGCAATGACATCGCCATATTATTTACAGCCAACAAGGGCATGACGCCGCAGGCCATTCAGCAAGCGGCCTCGGGTGGAGAAATCTCTCGGGTGATGTTGGCACTTAAAGCCGTGATGGCTTCGCGTCAGGCGCTTCCTGTAATGATCCTTGACGAAATTGACCAAGGGGTCAGTGGGGATGTTGGATTAAAAATGGGACAGATTCTACAAAAATGTTCGGGTCAGATGCAAGTCATTGCAATCTCCCATTTGCCACAAGTAGCCTCAAAAGCCAACCATCATTTCAAAGTATACAAGGAGCACGGCGATACCCGAACCTTAACCAAGGTGCAAGCATTGGATGCGAAAAGTAGGATAATGGAAATCGCAGAGATGCTTAGTGGAAAAACACCCACCGCTGCTGCAATTGCCAATGCAGAGGAGCTATTAAAAGGCTAACTCCATTCCAAAGGTGGGCATGATGGGCAACTGATCGGTACGCTTGGCTGTGATGCGATCGATGTAAAACACATTGGCACGGTTGTATGCGTTGGTCACGCCCAAGTTCCATTCCCAATTGAAACGCTCTCCTTTCAAGGTCTTCTTCAGGTTCAAATCCAAGCGGTGATAGTAAGGCAAACGGCCTCCATTCAACTGGGCAAATTGAATCCCCATTTCATTGGAATTGGCATAGACATAATCGGTACTGATGCCACCGGAGGTCAAGTTGGGTTGATAGTACCCTTGGGTTTGGGTGAAAGGCAAACCGCTTCCCAAATTCCAACGCGCTGAAAGTTCCCAATCGCGGTTCGTTCCCATTTTGTGTGTGGCCACAAAATTGATGTTGTGGCGACGATCAAACACCGGTGAATACCAGGTGAATCCATCCCAACGATCTACTTTCATGATGGAATAAACCAAATAGAAATATTGACGCTTGGTTTCGTATTTCATCACAATATCCGCCCCATAGGCACGACCCGTCTCCAAAATAAAATCTTTGCGCAACAACTCCGGTTTGTCTTGGTGGTCATTGTCATCCGGGAAAATTTTATTGCGGTTGATGTTCGTCAATTGACGGAAATCACGGTAGTACCCTTCGACATTTAAATTGAACGCATCGGTCACATCAAACTCCATCCCTACTACATAATGCAAAGCTCTTTGCAAGGAATTGCGAACCATTCTGGTTTGAAAATCAGGGGTGGTAAATTCATTTTGCAATTCTTCAGGTGCCGCCAAGAAACCATAGAATAAATTCACAACATCACGGTCAGAATTGGTCGCCATCAAATTCTGAGAATAGCGACCCGCAGCCAATTTCCAACGCAAACGCTCCGATTGACGGTATTTGAATCCAATACGGGGTTCTGGAGATACCACACCCAAAGAGCTATAATACTGCAAACGGAAACCCGGCTCCAAAATCCATTTCTTACGATTGATCTTGTACGTCACATAGCTGTTTAACTCGGTTGTATTCTGAGCCAAATCAACCTTAACCCCCAATGAGTTAAAAGTATTGTAGTTGGTAGAGAATCCCACCACTTCCATTCCGTAATTCAAAACATCATCTTCGATATTGTATTTGAAATCCAAACCAAAGTTGAAGCTGGAGATTCCAGTTTCGCGGTTGGGGGTGTTCACCTCTTCCAACTTACAGTTGTAATCAGAGAAGGCAAAATTTCCGTTGATTAAAACCGTTGAACCTGAAGGAGCCACCACGAAATTTCCGCCAAATCCGTTGTTCTGCCATCCCAATTTGGATAAGCTTTGGTACTTGGTTACCGCGTCATTGAAAGAAAAACCAAACAAATTCAATTTACTACCCGTCGCTCCACCAAAAGAAACCTTACCATACATGTCGCGGTAGCGGAATGGCAATCCGTTGCCGTTATTTACATAAGGGTATACCGCCTTTGAAGATTGGTCCAAGTAAGAGTTCTTCATCGAGAAAACATAAGAAATACCATTTCCTTTCTCCGTCAATTTCTTCAATGGACCCTCCAATAAAACCTTGGCGCCAAACGGATTTACACCCACACGCCCTGAATTTTTACGCTTGTTCCCATCGCGTGTCGTAATGTCCATCACAGAGCTCAAACGACCGCCATATTGCGCATTGAAACCGCCCGTATAGACATCTGCTGTTGAGATGATGTCCGTATCAAAAACCGAAAACAAACCGATGCTGTGAAATGGATTGTAAATGATCATACCATCCAACAACACTTTATTTTGAACAGGACTTCCTCCGCGAACAAAGATCTGCCCCCCTTGGTCTCCTGTGCTTACAAAACCTGGAAGTACCGTTAAGTATTGCACGATATCCGTTTGTCCACCGATGGATGGGATTTTTTTGATGTCTTGAGAACGAATGGTCTCAGAGGAAATATTGACGTTGTTGATTTGATCCGCCTTGCGTGAATTGATCTCCAAAGTGGACATCTCCATTCCGTCTTTCTCTACCATGTAATTTTTGGTCAACACCTGACCATTGACAATGGTAATGGCCTCCTTGATCGCCTTGAATTCCATTGAAATGATGACCAGATTGTAATTCCCTGCAGGGACCTTGGTCAACGAATAGTACCCGGAATTGTCCGTGGTTCCTCCGTATTCAGTGCCCTCCAAACCAATGGTGATGGGAAACACAGGTTGCCCAGTCTCTTTGTCTTTGATAAATCCTCTTACCGATCCTTGCGCTACGGCCCATTGCGACAATGCAATGAATGATATTAAAAACAATAACTTTTTTGTCATCTCAATTTTCTCAGGTTCGTGCGAATATACAAAGAGCAAAGTCCAACCTTTGCGTAATTTTAAGTAATCAAGATACTTTTATCCAAGAAATGTTCTATTTTGGCATTGTTTTTAAGGACGAACAGAAAACTGACAACATGAAAATCAAAATCTTTTCCCTCATTGTGGTGATGCTTTTTGCGCAATTCGCTAAAGCCCAAGAGACCGAATTCAAAGACCTTTTGTCTTTGTTTGTCGATCAGAAATACGAAAAAGTATTGAACAAAGCGGAGAACTACACCGTGGGAGACGCTACCAAAAAGCACCCATTGCCATACTTATACATCGCCATGTCATTGTATGAAATGTCAAAAATTGAGAAGTATGCCCAAATGGAAGAATACAAAAATGCGTTCAAAGACGCCATGAAATACACTTCCAAGTATGCTGCCAAGGACAAGGAGAAAAAATATGTACAAGACTTCCCTGATTACTTCATCAATCTAAGAAAAGATCTAACATTGGAAGGCGATGTTCAATACGAAGGAGGAAAATACACCAAAGCCAAAGGTTTTTATGATTGTATGGTAGACTTTGATCCTAACGATGCCGGTGCTCACTTGATGTTGGCCCTTTGCTTTGCGCACTCCAAAGCGGTTAAAGAATCGGACACCGAATTTGCCAAAGCAAAAGAGTTATTGGTTTCGCAAACCTACTCAACAGACAACGAAGAGGTTAAGAAGCTTCTTAAAAACGCCTTGATCACTTATGCCAATGAATTGGGAGATGCCAACGACAAAAAGAAAGCAGCGGAATGGATGGGATATGCCAACGAGCTTTTCATGGATGACCCAGAATGGCAAATCAACTACAACTCGGTTACTCAATAACCCAATGATATTGAAAAAAAATAGGCTCCGCATGGAGCCTATTTTTTTGTGGGGTTTTCTATTTTCTAATTTTGGGTGCAGCATCGTACATGCGCTCAATGATGTCCACCACTTTCATCCCTTCCAAAGCATTGGTGGTAATGATGCTATTGCCTTTCAACGTCTCAACCACGTTTTCAATGATGTATACGTGATTGGCTGCAGACCCTTTGTAATGACCATAATCATTGGCTGGATTTCCTTCTGGCAATAAAGGCATCTCGTAATCTTGGATGTGACAATATTGAACTTCGTTCATGTACTGTCCGCCAATTTTTACGGTACCCTTTTCTCCGATAATCGTCATACTACTTTCATAGTTTTGATCGTAAACCGATGTGGAGAAATTAAAGGATCCCAGACCGCCATTCACAAAATCAAAATTCACCATTCCTGAATCCTCAAACTGCGTTGAATGTCCGTGATTAAAGTCCATCATGCGGGCTTGGATATTGGTGATATCCCCAAATAGCCAATACATGATGTCTATGAAGTGAGAGAATTGGGTAAACAAAGTACCACCGTCATTATCCAAAGTACCTTTCCAATGGTTTTTCTTGTAATAGCGATCATCGCGGTTCCAATAGCAATTGATATTGACCATGTAGATCTCTCCCAGTTTACCATCTTCCAACAATTGCTTAATCCACTGAGAAGGCGGACTGTATCGGTTTTGCATGACACAAAACACCTGTCTGTGCACCTGCAAACTTTTAAAAATAATCTCTTCACAAGCCGCCTTGGTTAAAGCCATCGGCTTTTCTACCACCAAATGCTTCTTGGCATTCAACACCTGCATGGATTGCCCCGCGTGCAGTCCGTTGGGGGTACAAACACTCACCACTTCTATCTCAGGCATGGCCTTGAACATCTCATCCACATTGTGAAAAAGGGGAACCTGATAATCTTGGATATTGCACTCCTCAGCGGAACGCACATCACAAAAAGCAACGAGTTCACAGTCTGGATTGCGCTTCACCATTTCAGCATGACGCTTTCCAATGTGTCCTGCTCCGATAACTGCAAATTTAATTTTTGACATTATTCAATCGATTTTGAGTCACAAAGATAAAGAATCAATCCCGTGGAGAGTCATTATAAAGAATATACCCAAAGTGAATCATGAGAGAAAAAGGATCGGTCTTCCCTTGGTAGTAATTGAGCTGCAAAGAAACTGGCCCCGCCATGGTTTGATATGCCAAGCCTGTGCTGTAAATTCTATTCTTGATTACATCGCGATTCAATACAGCCTTGCTAAAATCGTCTTGGGCAAAATAACGGTAGTTGTTCATTTGATGCGCCTCTACCCGCCATTGAAGATTGTTTCCCAAAGCAAAAACACTTTTTACTCCAAGGCCCAAATAGGTGAGTCCTCTAAATTGAGACAAGAAAAAGGTAGAACTTTCCGCGGTGGGCAAATAAGCTTGTTCTTGAATCAATGAAGAAACATAATTATTGAATACCTTCTGATTGCTGTGCACCCCCTCCATGGCATACCCCAAAGACCAGCGTTTCCAAAACCTCAAATAACCTTCCGTTCTCAACATCACCACCTGCCAATTTTGATGGGCAACGGTAGAATCTCGAATGAGATTGGTGGTTCCGGGAACAGTCAACTCGGTGCCATTGACATTCTTCAATTGGATCAATGCACGATGTCCATCTGAAGCATACATGGATTGATTCAATGTATTAACGTCCCAGGTCAATTTATTCACCCAACCTTCCAAGTGCGTGACATCTGCTGTATCCACGCTGATGAACTGTCTGGTTTGGTAGTAATTGTCTCTTTGGTCCATGGCATAGCTTTGAAACTTCACCACGGAATGTTGACCTGATGCCCAGCGCAATTGTGCTTTGAGATAACGATCATATTTTAAAACAAAAGAAGGCTTGGTGTCCTCAAAGAAAGCCGATACACTGCGGTAATAGTCCCATCGGTTTTGACAATATTCCAGATTGATACTGATGGGAATCCGATAACTCCTGTTTCGATATTCTGTACCCAACAACACCGAACCATAAAACCGCCCAAAATAACTATTGCCGTACCACATGAAATTAAAAGACTTGAGCGGGCGCTGCACAAAACTTACCATTCCTGTGTTAATCGACCTTGAAGAAAAATTGCCTCCCAATGAAACCTGAATCGGAGGAGATTTTTTAACGCGCAATTCCAAACAATATCCAGACTTGTTGCTCTTATCCAATCGAACCACGGGAAAAACGGAAGCGATTCCTGGCTCTTTCCAAAAGGAATAAAATCGGGGTTCAAATTTGACCAAGTTCATTTCCTTTAATCCTTTAATCAATGAGCTTTGGAGACGCTCATTCTCCTTGTTGGACAACCCTTGAACGGACAACTGGGTCAAAGTTTGCGGGCAAGGCAGGTTGGCAAATTGACTCCGTTTGCGTTGAATCTCAAATGGCATCATTTTCCTTTCGCTCAGAGAATCCAGTTCATCCAGGTATTTCTGGGCTTGCTGATAACCCATTTCCACAATTTCTGGGGCCCGCTGAAAGTCAAACGTTCCGGCTTCGATATTCAATTCGATGGTTCGAAATTGATCACATATAAAAGCGGGATTGTCTCTGTAAATAATGAGGTTTTCCAATTGCGACATCACATCACTCTCATCCACTTTGCTGCCGGTTTTGGATACATTAGAACCGATGATTAAATCGGGCGCAAATTCACTGCACATGACGTCAATGGGGAAGTTGTTGTAAATACCCCCGTCATAATACAAGCGATCTTGAATGCGAATGGGGGGGATGTAAAAAGGATAGGTCATCGAAGCACGAATGGCTTCTGACAAAGATCCTGATTTAAAAACCACCTCTTCTTTATTTTCAACATCTGCAGCCACGCAGCGAAAAGGGATCATCAATGAATCAAAGTTTTCTTGGCTTCGCAAAGACGCCCAAGCCAGGCCTTCCATGGTTTCCCAATCCAAGGGTTCAGGGTCGATATAATGCGTAGGGAGAACCACTTTAAGGCCTGTCCCTTTTTTTAAATTCAATTTCAGCATGCCCGCATCCCGCATGGGCTCACGGTAGTAGAATTGCAATTCACTCCCCACCTTTCCTTCCGACATGCGCCAATAGTTCTCGGTACTGACATAGGCTTCCATCTCAGCCACGCTCATTCCCGAAGCATACATCGCCCCAATTGCACCGCCCATGCTGGTTCCCACAATGTAATCAATTGGAATACGTCTTTCCTCCAATGCCTTAATCACCCCGATGTGGGCCAGTCCTTGTGCTCCTCCTCCACTCAATACCAAACCTACTTTCTGTGCATGGAGACCCAGCACCAAGAAATAGATCATTAGAAAGAGTGGCCATTTTTTCATGTATCAAAGTTAATCACCTCAATGCTATTTCGGCGTAATTTTACAACATGTTCCAACGAAAATTTCGCCAACGACTATTGCATATCCTGTTTGTATATGTCATTCTGCAATTGTTCTGGTGGGGAGTTCAGTTGTATCGAAGTTACAATGTCCTCTATACCGACAAGGGCCAATTGATGAGCAAATTGGGCATGATCATCGGTGAAGGCACTGTCTTTTCAATACTGCTCTTTTTGGGTTTTCGATGGATCAACAAAAGCATCAAGAAGGAGATGGAATCCGCCACGGTTGAAAAGACATTTTTGCTTTCTGTCACCCATGAATTAAAAACACCCATTGCTTCTATCCGATTGATGTTAGATACCCTTACGCGTCACAAGACCGAAGAATTGAAACAACAGCAGATATTGGGTCAGGCGCAAAGCGAATTGACCCGCCTTCAAAAACAAATTGAAAATATCTTATTGACCTCCAGAACCTCCACCGGGCGTTTTGAGAACCAAGACCAAATGATTGTTCTCAACGAATTTGTGGGAACCGAGCTAAAAAAAATTCAAAAGTGGTATCCTGAACATCGTTTTCAATTGAACCTAGACCCCGCTTGCAAATTGCACATGGATCCTGAACTTTTGGGTTCGATTTTATTCAATTTGGTAGACAACGCTTGCAAATACAGCCCGATACAAAGCTTGATTGAAATCAAAGGAAAACAAACCGAGGGCTATCTCACTTTGCAGATTTTAGATCAAGGCAAAGGGGTTTCAGATGAAGAAAGAAAAAAAATGACCCAAATGTTTTATCGCAACGCACAAACCTCTGATCAAGTAAGTGGTAGCGGATTGGGATTGTATTTGGTCAACAATATCATCAAATTTTATCGTGGCAGCATTTCATTTTCCAACCGAGAAAATGGAGGTACCTGCGCGCAAGTGACTTTACCGGTATGACAAAAAAAGCAGCATTGATCATCCTTGATGGATGGGGAATTGGAAAAAAAGACAACAGCGACGCCATTTTCATGGCCCAAACGCCTTTTACAGATCAATTGAATCAACAGTATCCGCATGCCACTTTGCGCACGGATGGAGAGAATGTTGGACTTCCTGATGGTCAGATGGGGAACAGTGAAGTGGGTCACATGAATATCGGCGCAGGAAGAATTGTCTTTCAAGAATTGGTGCGCATCAACAAAGAAATCAGAGAACGCGCTTTTCACAACCAATCGGTTTTGCGAGCGGCCTTTGCTCATGCACAAAATGCCCATAAAAAAGTACATTTGATTGGTTTAATCAGCGACGGCGGGGTTCACTCCCATTGGAAGCACGCTGCTGCAATCGCTGAAATTGCCAATGAATATCCCGAAGTTTCCACTCTGCTTCACGTCATCACGGATGGTCGTGATACGGATCCCAACAGCGCCTTGGGTTTTGTCAACGAATTGATTTCGGAAACGCAGAACACCCCCATTCGCTTGGCCACTGTTATCGGAAGATATTTTGCAATGGACCGAGACAAACGCTGGGAACGCGTAAAGAAAGCTTACGATTTATACGTGCATGCTCACGGAGAAGCAGTGGCATCAGCCCAAGAAGCCATTCAAAAAAGCTACGATCGCCAAATCACGGATGAATTCATTGAACCATTTGTTATTCAAGGCGTGGATGCAAAAATTGAAACCGGAGATACCGTTATTTGTTTCAATTATAGAACCGACCGTTGCCGAGAAATTACGCAGGTTTTAAGTCAACAAGACTTCCCTGATTTTGAAATGTCGGTCATTCCAGGGTTGCATTATGTGACCATGACCCAATACGACGAAAGTTTTAAGAACGTGCATGTGGTTTACGAAAAAGACAACTTGGAAAGTACCTTGGGCGAGGTAATTTCTAGAGCTGGTCGTACGCAATTGAGAATGGCTGAAACCGAGAAATATCCGCATGTCACCTTCTTCTTTAGTGGAGGACGTGAAGCGCAATTTGAAGGAGAATCTCGCGCCATGGCTCCATCTCCCAAAGTGGCAACCTATGACTTACAACCCGAAATGAGTGCCTTTGAATTGAAAGACAAAGCCATTCAATGGATGGACGAATCCCAACCGGATTTCATCTGTTTAAATTTCGCCAACCCCGATATGGTTGGACACACTGGTGTGTTTCCGGCCATTGTTAAGGCGGTAGAAACCGTGGACACCTGTTTGGCTGAAGTGGTGAATCACGGTTTAACATTGGGCTATCAATTTGTCATCATAGCAGACCATGGCAATGCAGACAAAGCCTTTAATGAAGATGGAAGTCCCAATACCGCACATACCACCAACCCAGTGCCTGTTTGGATCATCGGTGATGGTGTCGAATCTGTGAACCATGGAATTCTCGCGGATGTTGCGCCAACCATTTTGGACTTGATGCAAATAAAAAAGCCGGAACTGATGTCCGGCCTTTCATTGATTGTTCGATAATCAGCTTTCCGGCTGATTATCGCTTAGTACGTTATCTGAAAATTTCCACAGTGCCTTTGAAGAACTCTTCTTTGGCTTTGCGCTTCAACATGAAGACATAGTAATAGGTTCCTTCTGCCAAATCCCGTGGGTTCCAGCTGTTGTCGTAGTTTTCATTTTCATAAACCAAGGTTCCCCAACGGTTGTATACGCGAAGAGTTGAACCAGGGAAGCGTCGCACTCCTTTGCTGTCCATCAAACCTCTTATCCAAAAACTATTGTTGTTTTTGGGATCTCCATTGTTTTGGGTGGGATCATTAAAATATACATCATTAGGATCATACTCCTCATCCGGCGTGAAGATATTGGGAATTGTGATTTCGCAAATTTGTGGAATGTAAACAAAGCTCGCTGTGTCGTCATAACCACAGGTTGTTTCAGTCAACACGCAATGAAAAGTTTCAGCCCAAATTGAAGGGATAGACAAGAAATTTGTATTCGACCCCATGTCTTCCTCCACACCCAAATCTACATTGTAATAGTACCATTCGTACTGGAAAGTTGAATTAACAGGCAATATCAAAGTATCTGGATCACCGTCACAAATAAGAGAGTCAACGGTAACGCCATAAGCTGGAGGCGGATTAGGAGTAATTATATTGAAACTGGCTGAATCCGTAACCCCGCAGTAGTCACGAACCGTAACCCAATATTCACCTTCTGCAATGGGATTGGCTGAAGAGTGACTCAAGTTCTGCGTTGGGCCAGTTCCAATGACAGTACCATCTGGATTTTCCCATGAAAAAGTGTAATTGGGTACCCCATTGGAGACCAAAGAAGAAGCATTGACACTTTGGGGAACGCCGTAACACATTGGGAAGTCATTGATGGTTCCCAATTGCACTGGATTGTAATCCACCAATAGCAAAGTAGCCACTGCCGTATCGATTTCCATTACCCCATTGACCAAATGATCATAGATGAAACTCACTGTAATGGTTTCAACACCTGACGTAATGCCACTGTACGTAATCATCGAATCGGTTTCCGCTTGTTGATCCACCAAGGCATTGATGAACAAAGTATCGGGTGTATTGGGATACAAAATGATTTGATTCACACCACCTGTGGTATAGTCGGTGCCGTAGATGGCCGAACCTCCATATACAATTTGAATGGTATCGGGATCGATAGAACACGCCGGAGGATTGATGATGAATGAACCGTCATAACAGCTCTCCCCTTCTAAAATCGCGTTAGCTGGAAAGTTAGGAATCGGACTGATACCAGGAGCAGAAACCGAAAGTGGGGTAATCAAATTGGTTCCCACATTGAAAGATCCGGCTTCCAAGCATACAAAAGACTGTAAGCTTTGGTCACCGCAGTCGGCAATAGCCAATCGAATGTGATAGGTAGAACCGCACTGCAAAGGATGTTCAGCCAACAAAGAAGCTGTGTATCCATTGGAATTGATATCGATGTTGGTTTGATTATCGATGTAATAAGAAGCATTTAAAACATTGTTCACTGAACTGATCGTAATCGGAAGCGGAGGATTGGAATTGGGAACCGCTGCGATGTTCACTGCACCACCTGGGAAAGCGGGGGGCGAAGCATAAGGACCGGTAATGCCAGGTCCAGACAAGAAGAATGCAAATACGTCATTGTACTGGCTGTTGACGAAAGTCAAATATTCATCCGATCCAAAAATGTAGTTGAAATTCAAAGTATTTCCCGTTGCAACAAAATCAAACTCCAACATCGCCACGTTGTGCACGCTGGTGATGGTAAAAGTTTGATTAATCATAGGAGGCACCGATTGTGCCACAGACAGCAAATCCGCTTGGGTCGCGATATCCGGTGTAACCGCTCCCACGACTCCTGCAGGATCCAAGGTCACCACATCATCGGTACAAATGACAACACCCTCTGGGATAGTGAAAGAAGATGGAGCACCCAAACCGGTCAATTGTCCCAACTGCAATGCACTTCCAGTAAACTGCGCATTGAAGTAAGTAACCCCTGGGCCCAAAAGATATTGAACCGCTTGGTCTGCGGTCATGCTATTGGTCACCGTGATTTGACCGAAGGCACTGGTCGACATCAACGCCAAACCCAAAACTAAACTCTTCACTAACTTCATATACTTTGTGATATAAAAATTACTCTTCTACCTTTTTCTAAAGCCGAAGCTCTATTCCCGCATTATTCTTTTCAATTGGGCCAATGCCCCATCTTTCTCTCTTCCATCTAAATCGGGCTAAAGCCCATACATTCTCTCTTCCATCTCAATCGGGCTAAAGCCCGATCCCAACCTCATCCCTTCATCCCTTCATCTCCTCATCCCCTCATCCCTTCATCCCCTCTTCCCTTCATCCCCTCACCCCATTAACCTTTTTACTGAATAATAGATGGTAAATATAGGCCAAAAGTTGCATCCTTTCTTTATTTTCGCTCCATGTCAAGTTTGATTCGAATTGAAGGCCTTACCAAGCGTTATGTGGTTGGCGAAGAAGAGGTGAATGCCCTGAATGGTGTTGCCCTGAAAATTGAGAAGAATCAATACGTTGCGCTCATGGGACCGTCAGGGTCTGGCAAGTCTACATTGATGAATATATTGGGCTGTTTGGATCGTCCGACCACGGGGGAATATTATTTGAACGGACCCAATGTTGCATCATTAAATGACAACGAATTGGCAGCCATCCGAAACAAAGAAATTGGATTTGTTTTTCAAACCTTTAATCTACTTCCCAAATACACCGCGTTAGAAAACGTCGCTCTTCCCTTGGTGTATGCGGGATGGTCAGAGGAAAAAAGATTGGCTCGCGCCAAGGAGGTATTGGAGCAGGTTGGGCTGGGCAATCGCATGCAGCACAAACCCAATGAATTGTCCGGGGGACAGAGACAGCGTGTTGCTGTGGCCCGTGCTTTGGTCAATAGTCCCTCCATAATACTGGCCGATGAGCCCACAGGAAACTTGGACACCAAAACCTCTTACGAGATTATGAAGTTGTTTCAAGACATACATGATGTCGGCAATACTGTTATTTTGGTCACCCATGAAGAAGACATTGCAGCCTATGCCCATCGGATTATTCGCATGCGCGATGGCGTGGTAGAATCTGAAAAAACCCATACACCAATTCATTTGTAATTGATTAACTTTGGCGCTTCACGTACTAGAGATATGAAGCGCACAGAAATCAAACAAATCCTTTCGCAACCCCAAATCGGTTCGGAGGTAATCGTCAAAGGCTGGGTTAGAACTTTTAGAAATGATCAATTCATTGCACTCAATGATGGGTCAACCATTCACAACGTGCAGGTGGTAGTAAATGCCCAAGATTTTGAAGAAAATGATCTGAAGCGATTGTATACTGGAACTTGCATCTCAGTGACTGGTAAAGTAGCGGAGAGTTTGGGCAAGGGGCAGAACGTTGAAATCATTGCCACCCAATTGGAAATCTTGGGCGATTGTGATCCCAACGAATTTCCGATCCAAATGAAAAAAACCTCTTTGGAATTTTTGAGAGAAAAAGCGCATTTGCGTTTTAGGACAAATACATTTGGTGCAGTTTTTCGCTTGCGTCATCATTTGGCCTATGCCGTGCACCAATTTTTCAACGAACGTGGTTTCTTCTACTTGCACTCCCCCATTGTCACAGGCAGCGACGCGGAAGGCGCCGGAGAGATGTTCAAGGTGACCACGTTGGATTTAAATGAAGTTCCCAAAGACGAAAATGGACAAGTAGACCACAGCCAAGATTTCTTTGGCAAATCTGCCAACCTCACGGTATCGGGTCAATTGGAAGCCGAATTGGCCGCATTGGCTTTGGGCAAGGTCTACACCTTTGGTCCAACCTTCCGAGCGGAGAATTCCAACACCTCACGTCACTTGGCTGAGTTCTGGATGATCGAACCCGAAGTTGCCTTCAATGACATCATCGACAACATGGACTTGGCGGAGGACTTTTTGAAATATTGCTTGAAATATGTTTTGGATCATGCCATCGATGACTTGACCTTTTTGCAAGACCGTGAGGCGCAAGAGGACAAAACCAAACCCATGGATGAGCGCCAAGCGATGCCATTGATAGATCGATTGAAGTTTGTAGTAGAAAACCCCTTTGAGCGCATCACCTACACAGAAGCCATCGACATCTTGATGAACTCCAATCATTACAAGAAGAAAAAATTCAAATACGACGTTTCATGGGGCATTGATTTGCAAAGCGAGCACGAACGTTATTTGGTCGAAAAACATTTCCAAAAGCCCGTCATCATCACCGGCTATCCCGCGGCAATCAAAGCCTTTTACATGCGATTGAATGAAGATGGAAAAACCGTGGCTGCCATGGACATCTTGGTGCCAGGAATCGGAGAGATCATTGGTGGTTCCCAGCGTGAAGAGCGTTACGAAGTATTGAAAGAAAAATGTGCGCAATTCAATATCCCTGAGGACCACATTTGGTGGTATTTGGAGACAAGAAAATTTGGAACTTGTCCACATGCCGGATTTGGATTGGGCTTTGAGCGCATGGTCATGTATGCCACCGGGATGACCAACATCCGCGATGTCATCCCATTCCCTCGCACACCATTGAATGCAGAATTTTAAACCATTGATATGCTGAATACCATCAAGAAAATCCTCCGCCCCTACTACATCAATTACATCGGTCGGAAGATTCCGCTTGAATGGATTCAAAAAGATCCTCATTCTTGGTTGGCTCAGAACCTGGGCAAAGATTTTGTCAAGCCCCCCATTGGTCCCATGGCCACCTTCATCGAGAAGCGCGCCATCATCACCAATGAACAAGGAGAACAGCCCCTTTGGAAAGGCTATCAAGGTGCAGCCAAAACCACCCGCAGCTCCAATCAAGTAAGAACACAGCCTACTATGGGCAACTTGTTCACCCATTTGGCACAAAAGACAAAGGCTCAAAACATCATAGAATTTGGCACCGCGTTCGGTGTTTCCGGCATGTATTTCTTGGCCGGTCTAAAAGCCAATGGAACTGGGCAGTTGTTGACTTTCGACCCCAATGAAATTTGGGCCAAGTTGGCTAATGACAATCTCCAGCAAATTGGTCATTCCTACACATTGACCATCGGAACATTTGAGGACAACATCGACCGCGTATTGCCACAGGGACAACACATCGATTTGGCCTTTATAGACGCCATTCACACCCAGGAATTTGTTTTGCCACAATTAGAGATTGTTTTAAAACACAGTCGTCCCGGAACCATCATTGTTTTGGACGACATCAACTTCTCCAAGGACATGGAAGCCTGTTGGCAAAAAGTATCACACGATAGCCGTTTCCGCTCCGCTGTGACTGTTGGAGATCGCGTTGGAATTGTGGAGTTGTTTTAGATACAACTATTTGGATTTTCAGAATTTTGTATTACATTGCATAGAAAATAAAACCCACCTAATTATTTTTTTATGAAAAAAACAACTTGGACCATAGCGTCCACGGCCATTTTGGCCCTCATCCTTTTTTCTGTTGGATGTAAAAAAGACGAAACACCTACTGGCGTTATTACTTTAAAATCTCGTCTAAAGGGAGATTGGCAAGTGACTGCTTTTACGGTTAATGACCTTAGCATGTTGAACTCAAGTTATCCTGGGGAATTTGAATGTCTTACGGGGGAATTGGTGCCGTACACTGAAAATTTCTCAATGTCTGATTTTCACATGACATTTGGTAATCCCAATACATTCAGCATGTCCTACACCCAATCGTATCAATATTTGAATTACGATTCTTCCACTGCAGAATGTCAAGCCATTTACGATTCTGGCTCTACACCGTACAATCCGACAGGAACGTGGGAACTCACAGCCGATGAGAAAACACTCAACATGTACGATGAGTTTAATGAACCCATGATGACCTGGGAAGTGTTGGATCACAGTTCCAAAATCATTCATTTGCAAATGACCGACTCGATTGAATTGGACATTTACAAAATGACATTGGAGAAATAAATCGTTCAACATATAATTCTATTAACCAATGAAAAAACTTTGGATATGGAGCATTGTGTTTAGTTCGATCATGATCTCCCTTGCAAGCGGATGCAAAAAAGACGAAACTCCTTCTGGAAGAATACCACGAACCACATTGCTCAAAGGAAAATGGGAAGTGGTTAGCTACATGGTAGGAAGCACGGACATGTTATATGAGGAGAATACCGGTCAATTTCAATGCACCAGTGGACAGTACATCGATTATACCGAAACATACTCTGAAAAACCCACCTATTGGAACTTCAATACCAACGGCGCATGGGATAGTGATGTCACCTACACTGATCTGTATCTGGATTACACCACCACGTATAACAATTGCGAAGTAGCCTATTTTACGGACACCTTCACCTATTCTGATGAAGGCACTTGGGAATTATCAGAAAATGAAAATCAAATATTTCTCAATATAATGGGCATCCAAGACAAATGGAACATCATTGAGATGACCTCCAAAACCATGCATTTGGAATTGGATGGCGGCAATAGTCATCAGATGTACTTGGAGAAACAATAACTAAATTTTAAATCATAGAAAAATGAAAAACGCCATTAAAAAAATGGGAACCATGGCCTTGGCTTTGGTACTGTTCACCTTGGCATCGTGTTCCAAATATGAAGATGGACCAGGAATCAGTTTAAGAAGCAAGAAAACGCGACTGGTTGGTGATTGGATAGCAACAAAATATGTTGACGAAGATGGCATGGATTTATTGAATGTTTCCGGAACACAAACGTTTTACTGCCTTTCAGGTGAATCCTTTCCCTTCAATTATTCGAGTAGTTCAACCTTCCACCTTAGTTTCAACAAAGATGGCAGTGCATCCAGTCAGAGCGAATACAATTACAACTCCATTGATTATTCCGCCTCTTATGATGTTTGTCAACCCATTTATCTCAGCGGAACAGATAACGATGAATCCAATTTCACCTGGGAATTTGATAACAACAAGGAAGAAATAAAACTCACGTATTCTGATGGATCAACGGAAAACTGGAAAATTCTAGAACTTCGAGAAAGTCAAATCAAATTTAGGTTTGACAATGGCCAGACCGCATATGAGATGACCCTGATCAAGGAATAATTCAAATTCAAACAATAAAAAAGCCGAAGGAAACTTCGGCTTTTTTTGTTGTGAATTACCACAAGTCAAAGTATTAAGCTAATGAAAATATTCCGTAAAACTAATACTCCTACTAAGTCTTATATTTTAAAACACTAGTCTTTTAAGCAGCGTATATTATGTCCAAATGTTTTCGTATTCCCTATTCGATTAATTCCTGAATTAAAAGAGGAAAATATTCGATAAATACCATCCGTTGAAGAAGACATAGAACTAGTCCAAAAAAATGCTCCATTTGTAAGAGCTTGATATTTATATCCATTATATCCATCACGGTATCCATTAGCAATCGCACTGAAACCAAATTGATTTGTAGCTCCCACATTTGGCAAATCCCAATTAGATACCGATTTCAATTTCCCACCATTGGGTTCGCCTCTCAAACCACTTTGAGTCTGCTCTGAAATTGAAATACCAATGCTATTTTCTAAATACATCCACTCACAATCTGAAGGCACATGCCAGCCTACCGGACAAACTCCTCTAGTATCCGAAATGACAAACCAATTATATAATTTATCATATTGGCTTATACCTGAACTAACGTAAGTATAAATATCATATGCTCCATAAGTAGCGCTCATCCATGATGCATTATCCAATCCAGTTGCAATCAAATCCCCATTTCGATATTGATCGGTTGCTAGATTATCCGCAAACCAACATTGACCGCCGATTTCTACCAAATCATAATTCAACCCATCATAGAAGAGCGATGTTTGCCCACCACATCCCGTAACACTAATGTATTGATTGGTGCAAGTTGTATTACCGGGCAATACTTGAGAACCGATTCCGCCATTGATCAATGAGGGAGCAGGATTAGCCGCACTAATCCCCGGAACCACAATACTACTCCCTCCAATCGTTAAGGTGTCACCAGTTGCACTAACATTGACATGGACACCGTTGCTATACAACGCATACGGTACACTCATCAACTGCTGCGTTCCGAGATCAATTTCACCACTTCCTGGATTCATCAAAACCTGCATGAACTTGGCGCCACTGCCCCATTGGATTCCGTCAAAGGTGCCTTGCACAGCAGTCCCACTGCCCACTGCGCAAACGACCAATCCTTGGGCATTGCTGTTCACAGCATGTGTCTCTTGGTAAACGACATTTCCGGTGGCGGCAACTTCATGTATCTTGAAAGTCATGGTCAACGGGGCATTGGCCATTACACTTCCATCCGCATTGCGCACCACGGCTTGGTAGGGGATGGACAAGGGGGCCTGAGACCATGAATCCAAACCCCAAAAAGCAAAAATTAAATAAAATATATGTTTCATAAATTAATCTTTTATACAACGAACACTGAAGCCATCCTTCTTACCGTAATTTGCGCGGCTCACATAGGGACGGTCGTAGCCCAGGTTACGGTACCATGCGAAGTTAGAGTCGGTCTCTGTGCTACTCCACCAGTCCCCGAATTCTCCAATGTAATTGTAGCCGCCATTACCGTTGCGGTAACCGGCAGGGAGACCCGTAAATCCACTCTCATTATTGGCGCCTGTATTAGGCGAATTCCAGCCTGTGGTGGATTTCATTTTACTTCCTGCAATATTTACATTGTTCCCGCCATCAGCGCTCGGATCTAAAAAATTAATAAAAGAACTCCACTCCGCATCTGTCGGAACATGCCATTCAGCAGGACATATTCCTCGAATATCATTTACCGCATACCAGTTGTATAATTTGCCATACATGTAATTATTGACCACATCATTGTTGTAAATGGCATAAGCACCACTTGAGGTATAATACCAAGTTAAATCACTCAATCCAGTTGGAATAGGATCTCCGTTTCTATATTTTGTCACTGCCAAATTCTGCTGCATCCATTCTTGTCCATTGATGATTATACTGGAGTATGTATTACCATCTATATCTGTGACCCCATTGCCGGGTACATACGTTCCATTGCCCACTGCCGTCCCCGCACAAACACAACTGCCATTGATCACATCATTGGTGGTGTTGGCATTGCCATCGTCACATATTGCTCCTGTGTACAAACAGGAGTTGTCATTTTGATTGGCAGAACTATTATAATTACAAGCGGCAATGTCAGTACACCCATAGACTAAATTAGCCACACTGATTCCAGGAACAATTACATGATTGCCCCCAATGGAAAGTGTATCTCCTGTGGAGCTTACATTGACAGAAATACCATTGCTGTACAACGCATACGGCACACTCATCATCTGTTGCGTTCCGAGATCAATTTCACCGCTTCCGGTATTCATCAACACGTGCATGAACTTGGCGCCACTGCCCCATTGGATTCCGGCAAAGGTGCCTTGCACCGCAGTCCCACTGCCCACTGCGCAAACGACCAAGCCTTGGCCGTTGCTGTTTAAGCTGTGTGTCTCTTGGTAAACGACATTCCCGGTGGCGGCAACATCATGTATCTTGAAAGTCATGGTCAACGCGGCATTGGCCATGACGCTGCCATCGGCATTATGCACCACGGCTTGGTATGGAATAGACATTGGTGCTTGCCCGAAAAAATTTAAAAAAGTAAAAGAAACAAAAGTACCCAGCAAAATTCGCTTCAGCGTTAATTCCATGTCTATTGATTTTTAGTCAAAATTATTTCCTCACGTACAAGAAATTTTCTTCCATTCCATTCCAATTCAAAAACAAAAAATTTAGAATTTTATATTTACCTGATTTCAAACTATGAACTGGAAAATCAAACTTGAAAAACGCTGGGGACAATCTTTGCAATTTGGCTTCCAATGCAACGACCTGTCGCAAGATATTTTTAGGGTAACCAAAGCCTACATCAGCCCCCAAACCTTGAGACGTATTTGTGGCTTTATAAAAACCAACAGCAGCATTTCCGAATCTTCCAAACAAATTATCACGCAATACCTGGGGAAAGATCATTCAAGCAATCATCTTCTACTTACAGAAGCCGACACGCAATTCATTATACCCTTTATTCAGGATTTCTTCCAAATCCCACTTTCATCCTTCGAAGACTTCAACTACCAAAATGCTTGTGCCAAAATTGCCCAACGCCTATTTGAAAAACCGGCCTTGTTAGAACACCTGGGGCCCTTCTTGGCCAAAAACCCTACTGCACAAGTGTATTTCTTTGAACGCCTACCTTTCCTGGATGGCCTTGCTTCACCTTACATGCACTATCTCGAAATGTATGCCCAAGAAAAACAAGAGCTGCCTTCCTCCTTTTTCGCTCAAGCATTAAGCGCCTACGGAAAAAAGTTATCGATGAAAAGTTGGCTCCAATCACCCATGAATCAATTTTTAAAGGAAGGAAAGAAAAATCAGCATTGGCATCCGTTTCTCAAAGGCCGCATCAAGGTTCTTCGCATTTGGGATGCCATACAACGTGAATCTTGGGATGACTTAAACCATTGTCTTGCCCAAGCCGTGCTGGAACAACAACAGATTTTTCAATCCACCAAAAACAAAGGTTACTTCCCTTATTACGAATGGATCTTAGCAGAAGGACTTCACTTGGCCGAACGCTATGCGGACTCCCAGTACTTTGCAAATCTCTATATTCAACTCAAAAAAACAAGTACCCCATTTCCCATTGAACCTGGATACCACGAGGCAATCAAAGTGATACAATTCAGGAACGCCCAGATCCTCGGTGACCAAAGACTATTCATCAAATTGAAAAAGGAAATCGAAATCAAAAACGTGATTTTCTTGGGGCAACGATACTTTCGAATCATCTACAACTTGGCTTTGTTACAATCCAGCTACCTACATACCAAACGTAAAAAACAAATCCAGCAACAGCTGGAGGATGACATTGCAGTTACTGGATATGCCTATTTTCAAAAATTCTTGGGTTAAAATGGATTGGAGGTCTAGGCATTCTTTCCCGAAAAAAAAGGTGAATATTATTCCCCTACCACCAATCTCAATCGCTCCTTTCCCACCATTACCATATACATACCTGAAGCCAAGCGTCCAAAATCCAATTCAACAGAATTGCCGTACAGAACAACTTGATTCTGGTACACAATCTTGCCGGTGATGTCGGTCATTAATATTTCCTTTACCTCCTCTTCCGAAGTTTCATTGAACACTAACGTTACGTGTCCAGTGCTGGTGGGGTTGGGGAACAAAGTAATATGTGAATCAGTTAATCGGTAGATCGGTGAGTCGGTGATATCTGGATTGGACTCCAGAATCATGCCCGAAGTTCCGGTCTTCAAACACTGCGTGGTTCCCCAACTTCCAACTTCTCCATTGGCATGCAAAGGCCGAACTCTCACATTGTAAGACTTTCCTATTCCCATTCCTGGAACATTGTTTAAGAAGAGCACTTGTGAATACAATCCGCCCAAGACGGTTACTGCAGGCTGTACAGAAGGTATTTGTTGCGTAAACTCCCACTCGTATCGGAGGGCACCACAAATGCAACGATCAACCCCAATTGCTGCGTTGGTATTCTTAACAGCTGGGCAACGGTCCGTCATGCGGAGTGAAACTGCTTGCTCTGGATTAAGAGTTAAGCTGCAACTGCTTACTGTTCTTGCCAAGATACTCGTATTATTTCCTGCCGCATCCGGGATGCTGTAATATACGGGCACCCTTAAGATATAATCCTTTGGAAGTCCTGAATTATTAGCAGGAAAAACACTACCCAACTTGGTTACAATAGAATTATTTGATGGTGTTGAATACGACCATGGTGTAATATTCAAATCAACTCCAGATTGAGTTGCCGAAAGAATTTCAAAGACATATT